>CAXTGE010000161.1:0-5412 GCA_964243645.1 uncultured Acidobacteriaceae bacterium
ACCGGGGGCTGGGGCATTTGCTGGACAGGACGGGCGGAAGGCACATTCTTCGGGATGGTCGCTATGGGTGAGACATAGGTTGCCGAGAAGATGTTGCGGCCGGAGCCGGAGTACACCAGGCTCTCGGTGCGCAGCATGGCGGCCTGGTCCAGCGTGGGATCCAGGCTGGCAGCACTGCTGGCCAGCTTTTGTGCCGCAACGCCGGGGATGGCTCCGGAGCCGCCCGCAGCCGACCGCGTGCCCTGCCCTGACGATGATCCCGTGCTTGCCGAGCCGTTCCGCAAGGTGGGGGCGGGCGCGCTGCCAACCGGCGCAATGGCCGGAGGCGGCGTGCTGGGGCCGCTGTCGAACAGGGTGGAGACGTTGTACGCGATGCCGCAGAAGGCAATCGCCGCCAGAACTCCCAGCGTGACGGTCTTTTTGCGGTTTTCCGCGCCGGGCTTCACTGAGGACCTCCTACGGCAGAGTCAGGCGCCGGTTCCGCCGCTACAGATGCGGGCGATTCCCCGGCGATCTCGTTGGGACCGGAGGCGCGCAGGTAGGTCGTGAGGTGCAGACGGAGATTGACCTGGCCGGTCTGCTGCCCGGTCAGGGTGATGCTGCTGATTGTAAAAAAGAGGTGATCGCGCTCAAGGGCGTTGATGGCACCGATCACCGAGCGATACTCGCCGGAGATGGAGGCGTCCATGCGCACCTCGGTGAGGGCATAGGGCCCACTCAGGACGGGCGTGTAGGTGTATTGCACGCGGCTGAGGCGAACGCCCTCGCGGGAGGTCAGCGCGCCCAGTTCGGTCAGCACCTGCGAGAAGGCAAAGGGCAATCGCTGCTGGTAAAAGCCATCAGCCTGCGCGGTGGAACCAGATAATTTTTCGTCGATGCCCTGCAAGGGCCGCCCGGCGATCTGCGCGGCCGTGAGCAACGTGTGCTGCTGGGCGAGGGCCGCCGGATCACTGGCGCTGACCGCCTGCCAGGCCAGGACGAGGTGCACCAGCAGGAAGAGATTCAAGATGCTCAGCGCCGCAACCCCGGCGAAATGCAAATTCACGGCCGTCAGCAGCTGCCTTGCGCGGGATGTCAGGCGCGGTACGCGTCGCAGGACGGAGGAGCTGTTGGGTGGAGGGATAACAACGGCAGTGCTCATTGCGGTGCCCCCGGGACGTTCGATGGCATGAGGGGGCTGTTGTAGGGCTTCAGCTTCAGGCCGTAGGGGGTATAGCCCTCCCTCCGGGTCTTCGCCGAGACGCCGGGGGTACGAGCGGGCGTGCTGAGACGAGACGACGTCGCGCTGCCTGCACTGTGGCCATGGCCTGCGGTGTAGGACTCCCCGACAGGCAACGGGTTGTATTCGGCGAGCACTTCAAACTCTACCCCGGCAGGGGGCAGGGGCAACCCTGGCGTTTGCGCAGGCGCGAGACGTCCCCCGTTGGCAGCGTTGGTCTCCTTGAGCTGCGAGGCCTCGCCTGCCAGACGCGGCTGCAGAAAACGGCGCGAACGCTCCAGATTGCGCACCAGCTGCACGGCATTGGCACGCTCGCCCGCTACGCGGAGGCGAATACCCACATCGCCATCCGGCGAGACCTGCGGTTCGATCGATGTGACCTGTACGCCGTTGGGCAGCACGTTTTCAAGGTCCATCATCACCGCGGTCCAGGAGAAACTCTTGCGCAGAAACAGCCCATTCAGAAAGTGCGCGCGGTCGAGCACCCGGGCGTTCACGGGATCACGCAGGCGCTGCTCCGTGTGGATCCTGGAAAGCTGCACGTTGCTGGTCTGATAGCGAAGCCGATCCAGCTCCAGCTGCTGTTTTTCCGCCTTGATGCTGAAGAGGTGGCCGGCAACGGCGATGGCCAGACCTGTCAGCACAAGTGCCGCCATGATGAGGCGCAGACGCAGAAAGAAGGGCCGGAGTTCGACAAAGGGACGGGAGGCGAGATTGACCTGGACGCGCATGGCTAGCTTTTCAGCGCTCCTGTCACGCCGGCCAACCAGCCTCGCGGCACCTGGGCGGTAGTGGCCGTGGCGGCAAGAGAGGCAGTGTCGACGAGCTCACGAACACAGATGCCGTCCTCTTGCGCAACGCCCTGCTCCCGGAGTGTTCGGTTCAGGGCCTCGGCGCCCAGCGGGCCGGCGCTGAGCAGGATCTCCGGCACGACGGCGAGGTTGTCCTCGAAAAAGGCCATCGCCACCGAGACGGCACTGGCGATCTCCTCGGAGAGAACGTCGGGAGCCAGGGTGTGTACGGGTAATTCGGGTTCGGCAAGGGAGGTGGGGCGCTGGCCGTCACTGGGCGCTCCCGGCACAGGCACCACTCCTTGCGCGACGCTCGGCGGGAGGTAGGGAGCGTTGTGAAACTGGGCATCGAGCTCCTGCTGCAGCATTGGCGAGGCATACGGCGAGCGGGACACCGGGGCCGGGTTACTGCCGGCATACACATCCAACGCAGGCAAAGCATGGATAGAGGAACCCTGCGAACGCCGGAGGTCGCCGGTGCTGAGCACCAGAGGGGGTGCGTCCATCCCCGTGATGCCATCCTGATTCTGTGTAACGGCCTCCGTGGCGAGCCGATCCGCATAGGGATTGCGCCCGTACTCGGGCAGCGGCTCCTGGGCTGCCCACTCGGCCTCGGTCGCGTCGGGATCGACGAGCGGCAGCAGGCTGCCATGGGTCGGGGAGGATTCAAAGAGCGCGGCAGGCAGGTTCGCGGGAGAGGGCGCGGCGAACTCGGCCAGTTCGACCGACCGGTGCAGCAGGACGATGCCGGCCCGCACGATGGCGGTGGTGACGCCGTGCGCGTGGGCGTTGACGAGCAGCGAGGCACCCTCGCCCTCATCCAGCGCGGCCATAGCGGCGATCGTGCTGGGCAGCACAGCGCCCGGCTCAAAGCCGGCCTCGCGCGCCACCGATTCATATTCATTCAGCACGGGGCGCGGTATGGTGACGGCCAACACCCGGATCATGGCGCGGCTGGTGCTCATGATTTGGAAGCTGACCATGGCATCGTCGGAGTCGAAGGGAACGAGCTTTTTGAGCCGGAAACGCACGATCGACAAGGCTTCAGAGAGCTTGCTCGGCAGCGCGTCAAAATCCAGTAGAAGTACGCGGACGGCAGCATCGGGGACGATCAGGGTCAGGTCGCTGTTGCGCGCGTTGGGCCGGGCACCTACAGCCTCCAGCGTACGACGGACCGCGGCGATCACGGCGACACGATCGGCGATGTTGCCGGGCTTCAGACTGGGCACCACGGCGCTTGCGGAGACATCGGCTTTGGCCACCGCCGCAAGGGGCAGTCCCGGCTCCGGGGAACGACCGGCCACAACCCCGCCCGGAAAGATCTCGCAGGCCAGGCGTGGGCGGTTTCCAGAGGTATGGGGGAGCAGTTTCATCGGGTCCGTATTAGAGTAACGTGCGGCTCCCCCTCGTGTGGGCAACGCTGAGCGTTGGACGGGTGAGAGGCAGCGTGGTTAACTGCCACCTTTGGGGCAGGATGACCCAGTCTGGACCATGGTCGGGGGGCAGGAGAAGGGCTTGACGGACCGGGATCCTGAACCTGGGCTTGCCCTCCCTTTCGCGGCATCCCCCAGGCAGAAATCACACTCCAATAGTCTGCACGCAGAGACAGGAGCACCATGGAACGTCGCACCTTTTTGAAGTCGGCCGCCGCAGCCGGCATCGCCGCCACCGGCGTTGCCGGTCAGGCCCAGCAGGCGGGCACGGATGGGCGCACCTCGAAGGAGGCGCCCGTGTCCCGCCCGGAACATCCCGGGATGATCTACCGCGAGCTCGGCACCACCGGGGAGCGCGTTTCTGCTATCGGCATGGGCGGGTTTCACCTGGCCAAGGACGCCGGCACGACACAGGCGGATGCCGTAAAGCTGGTGCGGACGGGGATCGAGAACGGCATCACGTTCATGGATAACTGCTGGGACTACAACGACGGCATCTCCGAGGTGCGCATGGGCCAGGCGCTGAAGGATGGCTACCGGCACAAGGTCTTCCTCATGACCAAACTGGATGCCCGCACCAAGAAGGACTACAACAAGCAGTTGGAACAATCGATGGGCCGGCTCGACACCGATGTGATCGACCTGGTGCAGTTCCACGAGATCCTCCGCTTCGAAGATCCGGATCGCATCTTCGCGGACGATGGTGCCATTCACGCCGCCATGGAAGCGCGTCAGGCAGGCAAGATCCGCTACATCGGCTTTACGGGGCACAAGGATCCGGCGATCCACCTACGCATGTTCGAGATCGCCGAGCAGCACGGGTTCCATTTCGACTCGGTGCAGATGCCGGTCAACGCTATGGATGCGCACTTTCGGTCGTTCACAAACCAGGTCATTCCGGTGGCGGTGAAGCATGGGACGGGCGTGCTGGCCATGAAGACCTTCGGCGACGGTTACATTCTGAAGTCCGGCACGGTTGACCCCGTCCAGGCGCTGCACTATGGACTGAGTGTGCCGGGCGTGAGCGTGGTCATCACGGGCATGGACAAGCCGGAGATCCTGCAGCAGGCGCTGAACGCGGCCAAGACCTTCCAGCCCATGACGGCCGAGGTGCGCCAGGCGTTTCTCGCCAAGACCCAGCAGGCCGCCATGACCGGCAAGTATGAGCCGTTCAAGACGACCAACATCTTCGACGGCACGGCGCAGAATCCGAAGTGGCTGGGCGGGGAGTCGGGGACCGATATTAAACCGTCGTCACCGAATGAGGAGCAGAAGCGGTTGCAGCAAGCTACGCCGAGCGCGACGTGAGAGCTCATCGCGATTTGTCTATGTGCCATGAGCGCGCCTGATACGAGCGAGGTACAAGGCGACGCGTAGTGCGATGTAAAATTGTGAGCAACCATGGGAGAGACAGAAAACATCCTGCAGACGATCAAGAGCACTATTCAAGACATAGTGGCTCCTGACGTGCGTGAGCTAAAGGCTCAGATGGGTGCTCTGGGGAGTCGCATGGACACCCTGGGGGAGCGTATGACCTCCCTGGAGAACCAGATCAAGGTCCAGTTCGATTCCTTTCAACGTCAATCTGACGCTCAGTTCAGGGCTATCATGGCCGCCATCCAGCAGAGCAAAGCTGAGTCGGAGTTGCTGCTTTACAAGCAGACCTCGGCCTTGAGCGAGCGAGTCACAGCACTGGAATTCCGTAGACACTAGAGAACAAGCAAAGAAGAAGGGCTCCAGGAAGACTGGCGCCCTTCTTTCCTGTAAGGACGGTGGGAAGAGCCTACCGGCCCGCCTCAATAAACGTTACCTTATTGATCTCGCGCAGCGTGGTGATGCCGGAGCGCACGCGTTGCAGGGCGGAGTCGCGCAGGAAGTTCATGCCCTTGTCGCGGGCCTTCTTGCGGATCTCGGAGCCGGGACGCTTTTCGAGCAGCATCTCGCGGATCTCGTCGTCGAGCTCCAGCAA
>CAXTGE010000162.1:0-5410 GCA_964243645.1 uncultured Acidobacteriaceae bacterium
CGCCATTCTGCCGTGACGGCCTCCAGCGATGGCACGATCCATCGCGCGCCGGCGTCCAGCAGTTCCGTCCTCGGATGAGTTCCCTCTACCCCGAGCACGGTGCAGCTCGCAGCAACACCGGCACGCACACCGCTCGGGGCATCTTCCACCACCAGGCAGTCGGCTGGATGTACATGGAGGAGCTCCGCTCCCCTGCGGTAGGGCTCTGGATCGGGCTTGCCTTTCTCTACCATATCGGCGCTGATGATCAACTTCGGGATGGGCAGACCCGCGGCACGGAGACGTCCGAACAGAAGCCTGCGCGTGGCGGAGGTGACGATAGCCCATTGGTTTGCCTGCAGGCTCCCCAGCAGCTCTCGCGCGCCGGGAAGAACCTTCAGGTCGGCCAGATCCGCGAGCTCCATGTCCTCGATCCGCTGCAGTCCCTCAGAGACGTCGATGCCGGGTACAAGCTGCTGCATGATGTCCGTGGCTCGCATGCCGTGCGGCACCTCGTAGGTCTCCGCACCCGGTACGCCGTAGAGCGCGGCGAAGCGGCGCCAGCAACGGGTCACGCTACCGATAGAACTGACCAGCACACCGTCCATGTCGAACAGGATGCCTTTCACTTCAACCACCAAGGGCTTGTCTCAACCTTCTTCGCCGGCCATGACGAAGGCCCGCGCCGCTTCCAATATCGCTTCCACGCTTTCGGTCGTACAGCTTTCGCAGTAGACCCGGAGCAGCGGTTCGGTTCCGCTTGCGCGAAGCAGCAACCAGGTCTCTGCCGCGTTTGGCTTTGCGCTGCAGGCCGGCTCTTCGAGGAAGAACTTGATGCCGTCCAGGGTCTCGGTACGCAGGACTTTACGGCCTGCAAAGGCGGTGACCTCGGCACCGGCGCGCCGGATTGCGGACTGTTTGAGAGCGTCCGTGATGTGCATGTCGATGCGCCCATACTGGTGCTCGCCGTACTTCGTTTGGAGTGCCGCCACGAGTTGACCCAGCGTCTTATTTTCGTCCGCCATTACCTGTGCGAGCAGAAGGCTGTTCAGCAGACCGTCCCGTTCGGGCAGGTGCCGGCTGATGCCGACGCCCCCCGACTCCTCACCGCCGATGAGGATGTCTTTCTCCAACATCAGATCGCACACGTACTTGAAGCCGATGCCGTGCTCATACAGCCTTCGCCCATACGCGGCAGCGATACGATCCAGCATCTTGGTTGTGTTGAAGGCGCGCGTGACATCGCCCGGCCAGCCCTTGCGCGTCAGCAGCCACTCGAGCAGAATGGCGAAGATCCTGTGCGCATCCACGACGTTGCCGTGCTCGTCCACGGCACCGATGCGGTCGGCGTCGCCGTCGGTGACGAGCCCTGCATCGCAGCGCTCTTCTACGACCTTCGTTTGCGTAAGGGCGATGTGCGGCAGAATCGGTTCCGGATTGATGCCTGGGAACGCCGGATTGATTTCGCTGCGGATGGCCACGTAAGGGATGCCGGCACGCTCAAAGATGCCCGCCACGTAGCCCTGCCCTGCTCCGTACATGCAATCCACAAGGAAGCGAAAACCCGAGGCTTTGATGGCTGCAAGATCGACAAAGCTCGTGATGGCCGCCAGGTAGGGTGGCGTGAAGTCCACCTCTTCGATCTTCGCGGGATTCTCTGAAGGCGGGAGCGGCTTGCCCAACTCCTGTTCGATCTCGGCGATGATGGAAGGCTTGCCAGAACCACCATAACCGGCTTTATATTTCAGCCCGTTCCATTCTGCGGGGTTGTGGCTGGAGGTGATCATGACGCCACCTACGGCACCGCGGTCCCGCACGGCAAACGACAACTCCGGGGTAGGCGTCACCTTGCTCGCCAGGGCAACGGGGATGCCGGCCTGCGATATGACGTCCGCCACGACGCGCGCGAAGGACCGCGAGCCGAACCGCGTGTCATAGCCTACACAAACGCCTCTTTGCGGGTCCGGCTGCGCGAGGACATAGCGCGCAACGGCCCTTGCCGCGACACGGACGTTCCCGTAGGTGAAATCGTCCGCAATGATGCCGCGCCAGCCATCGGTGCCAAACTTCACCGCGATCTTCGGCGACGACTCCGTCTCTTTCTGCCCAGCTGCCATGTCCGTGCTCATCAGATGAGGTCTTCCCGTCCGGCCTTGCGGAGCTCCGCCACGACGCGTCCAACATTCTGCGAGCCTTCCCGCGTGGTGATGAGTAGCGCGTCATCTGTCTCCACCACAACCAAGTCCTTCACGCCCACCAGCGCCACGGCCTTGCTGGGCGCATAGACATAGCACCCCGTCGAGGTGATCTCTACCCCTTGAGGCGCTTCAATGACGTTCACATTCTGCAGTTCGTTCTCGGCCATATGCTCGTAAAGCGCCGCCCACGATCCCAGATCGTTCCAAGCAAAATCAGCAGGGAGACAGTACAGCTGCGATTGCGCCTCGCCCTTGGCCGATCGCGGCTCCAGCACCGCGTAGTCGATGGAGATCGACTCGCACTGCGGGTACAACTCCGCGAAGCGGTCCTCAAACTCCGGCGTTCCCCAGGCCTGAGCAATCTGCGTCATTAAAGCGGCCATTGCCGGCTTGTGTTCGCGTACCGCGCTCACCAGCGTCGACACACTCCACAAGAAAATCCCGCTGTTCCATACATAGTTGCCCGATCGGACAAAGGCTCGTGCCCGCTGCACATCCGGCTTCTCCGTAAAGCGGCGTACCCTGCGAACCGAGATGCAGTCCTGCCCGACCTGCACAGGCTTCGATGCCGCCCCAAGCTCGATGTACCCATAGCCTGTCTCCGGCCTCGTCGGCGGTACCCCGAGCACCACCATCTTCGGGCCGCTCGCTGCGAGCTGCGCTCCCGCCTCCAGCACCAGGCGAAAACGGGCTATGTCCCCAATCGTGTGATCGGATGGAAACACGCCCAGCACCATCTTCGGTGCCGTGTGCTCCAGAAGGAAGGCCACCAGCGCACACGCCGGCGCGGTGTTCCGAGCCTCCGGCTCCAGCAGCAGACGCTCCGTCAACACCCCGGGCAATTGCTCGGCGATCGTTCCCTGCAGGAGATGGTTGGTGATCACCCATACGTCTTCCTGCTTGACCAGCTCTCCCAGGCGCGACACTGTGCCTTGGATCATCGTGCCGTCACCGTCCAGCTGCAACACCTGCTTGGCCCGGGCACGCCGGCTCCGTGGCCAAAAACGGGTGCCGCTACCACCGGCAAGGATAACCGCCGCAATCTGCGGGGAGGAAGAAGAGGTGTCCAGTGACATGTGTCTATCCTAGCCCGATGTATAGCAAAGTGCAGTGCACGGTGGTAACCCGGCACGGCATTCGACGTACCGTGCTCCACGTGCCGGACGGGCAGGTTACGCTCAGCGCAGACCCCCCAGATACGTCTTTAGCCGCTCCACCCCCTTGTCGATGACGTCCGCCGACACGGCGTATGAAAGACGGATGTGTCTTTCAGTTCCGAAGGCCTCGCCCGGTACCGTGACGATGTGCGCTTCCGTCAGCAGCTTGGCGGACAACTCGGAGGCCGAGCGCACACCGCCTTTGCCGAGAAACGCCTCCATGTTGGGATAAACGTAGAAGGCACCCTCGGGCACCGTGCACGTGAGCCCTGGAATCGTCTTGAAGCCCTCCAGCACGCGGTCGCGCAGCTTGACGTACTCTGCCCGCATCTCGCGCACACAACCCTGCGATCCCGTCACGGCGGCGATGGAGGCCTGCTGCACCATGCTGGCCGCGTTGGACGTTGACTGCGATTGCAGCTTGCCCATCGCCGCGATGATGGGCTTCGGTCCCAATGCAAACCCCGCCCGCCATCCCGTCATGGCGTAGGTCTTCGACAGCGACCCGAGAACGATCATGTGCTCCTTGCAATCTTTCAGCGCGCCCGCCGAAAACGGCTCGCCCTGAAACGTCAGGTACACATAGCACTCATCCAGCAGCACATAGATCCCGCGCTCGGCCGCCATCCGCACGATCGCTTCCACATCCTCGCGGCCCAGCACCGCGCCGGAGGGGTTGGACGGCGTATTCAGGATGATCGCCTTGGTCTTCTCCGTGATGGCCGCCTCGATCATCGCCGCCGTCACGCGGAAGTTCTCCGCCTCGTCGGTCTCCACAAACACCGGCACGCCGCCCGCGTACTGCACGATGTCTTTGTAGCTCACCCAATACGGCACCGGCACAATCACCTCATCGCCGTGATCGATCAGCACCTCGACCGCATTGAAGATCGCCAGCTTGCCGCCCGTCGTAAACACGCACTCATCGGCCGCATAGTCAGAGCCGAAATCCTCGCGATGCCGGTCCACGATTGCCTGCCGGATCTGCGGCACCCCGGCCACCGCCGTATAGCGCGTGAAGTTGTTCTCGATCGCCTTGATCGCTGCGTCCTTGATGTGCTGTGGCGTCGCGAAGTGCGGCTCACCCGCGCCAAAATCCGCAAGGTCAATGCCCGAGGCTTTCATCTTCAACGCCTCGGCCGTAATGGCCATCGTGGCCGACACTTCAATCCGATTGATCCGGTCCGATAACACCTTGGTGGCAACTGCTGTGCTCATGCGTACAGTCTACGAGAACTCTCCCGGCTTTACTCCGCCAGCGCGACAGGATTCTCCGAAGCCTGCATCAGCTTCTCCCGCGCCTTTTCGAGCAGCCGCGCATTGACGTTGGGCGGCACCAGAGCGCTCACATCACCGCCCAGCTTCGCCACGCCCTTGATCAATCGCGAACTCACAAAGGTGTACTGCTCGGCCGGGATCAGAAATAATGTCTCGATGTCGGGTGCCAGCTTGCGGTTCATCAACGCCATTTGCAGCTCATACTCGTAGTCCGACACCGCCCGGATCCCGCGCAGTACCGCCTGCGCTCCCCGCGACCGCGCAAACTCCATCAATAAACCATCGAACTCGGTCACGGTCACATTGCGGTAGCCGGACGTGGCCTCAAGCAGCATCGCCTGCCGCTCTTCCACGCTGAACAGCGCCTCCGGCTTCGTCGAGTTCCGCAGCACCGCGATCACCAGCTCATCCGCAATTTTGGCGCCGCGCGCAATCAGGTCCAGGTGCCCATTGGTCAGCGGATCAAAGGTGCCAGGGTAGACAACCGTCAGCTCAGACATAGCGCCTTCAGCATACCCCGGCCTCGCCTCATGTGGGGCTTTACGGTGGCTTTGCAAATGGCCTCAAGCGATGAACCCTCAGCCCGGATCGCCTGTCGAAGGCTTATCGGCCCGTGCCGACGGCAGCCATAGCGCCAGGAGAACAGCTTTAATTGTCGGAAGGCATCTCGGCGTTATCGACGACAAGCACTTGGACGGGGCCTTTGGAAGGCACAAGTTTCAATCCCAGCTCTTCCTGGACGGCGGTGAAGAGAGAAGGACCGGCGTCGGGCAAAGGGGCGTCTGCAGGTGAATTGTT
>CAXTGE010000163.1:0-1660 GCA_964243645.1 uncultured Acidobacteriaceae bacterium
CATGAAGGGCAGCGCGGCTGCCGTGAAAACAAGGGTATTGGCCGAGTACATGATGGCGGGGCCAAGCAGCTGGCGAACGGCGCTCAGGTCATTGGTCGAACGCGCCATGATGTCGCCGGTGCGATTGCGCTGGTAAAAGGAGGGCGGCTGCTTTTCCAGATGTGCGAAGAGGTCGTTACGGAGATCGAATTCAATCTCACGCGAGGCACCGATGATGATCTGGCGGCTGTGGTATAGGCAAACGGCGGAGACCGCTGCCACGCCTAGCAGTGCCAGCGCGTGTTGCCACACGGCAGCGGCATGGATATCGCGGTGCATGTCGTCGACGGCGGTGCCGACGAGCAAGGGGATGGTCGCCTTGGCGCAGTTATAGATGAGGAGCGCCAGCCCACCCCAGGCGAACTGCCGCCAGTAGCGACGCAGGTACGGAGAGAGCGGACTCAGGCGTTTGAACATGGACTCTCCGTTCGATTCACCCGCAGCGGTCGAGGCTTCACGATATCCGTGTGAAGAAAGCAAATCCGCCCTGTGCCGCAGCACAGAAGGCGGCAAAGGACGGACTACTGGCTATGCGATTACCTCTACCGCTACCTCGATTTAGTGCTGAGACGGTGTAGTGGGCGGGTTCGGGGTTGGCGCCGGTGTCGGGGTCGTACCGGGCGGCGTAGCCGGGGCGGTGGGGGCTGCACCGGGATTCGGGTTGGGATTTAGGTTGGGGCTTGTTCCGGGAGATGCGGGCGTTCCGTTAGGCGACGTGGGCGCTGTGCCGGGCGCGGGGGCCGGCGGTGTCGGAGGCTTGGGCGGCTGGTCGCTTTGGCTCAGCAGCTCCATATCGAAGATGAGCATGGACTTCGGCGGGATCTTCGGGGGTTGGCCGCCGGCACCGTAGGCGAATTGGTAGGGGATGTAAAGACGGCGTTTGCCGCCCATGCGCATGCCCTCAAAGCCGAGGTCCCACCCGGCGATGACGCGGTGTGCGCCGTACGGGAAGGTGAAGCCGGCCCTGGTCTCGTCGTGGTCCTCGGAGGAGTCGAACTTGCTGCCGTCGATGAGGTAGCCGGTGTATTTGACGGTGTAGTACTGCTGCGGCTTGGCGAGCTCTCCGGTGCCGAGGCTGATCTCGGCGTAGTCGAGTGAGATCACGATGGGCAGCTCGGAGAAGAGCGTCGTCTTGAAGCGCGCGGCGATCGGATCGATATAGTCCAGCCGGTCCGCGACTGTAAACATCGTCTTGGGGCAGCCGACGCTTGCCGGCAGTGCCGGGATCTTGGGCGAGATCGGCGGCAGCACCGCGCAGACCGGGCCCGCGGGCTTGGCCGCTGTGTGTGCCGCCGTGGAGCGGTGGGTGGCCGAGGTCGTGTGATGGGTGGAGGTCTGTGCCAGAGCCAGGGGGCCGCTCAAGGCGAGGGTCGTGAGGAGGAGAGACGAGCGATGCATGTCGTCCCTAGTGTATGCGAGTGGGGTGTCCCCCTCCCCCTATTTGTGCCCAAGATCTTGGAAACAATGTAGTTAGGTTCGGATCAAGACGTCTGTGTTACACAAAGGTGTAAGAGGAGATGGAGCCACGGCGAGGGTTCATGGCGCTGGCTTTATTGTAGTCAGAGTGCCCGGAATAACCGGCAATGCGTACGTTCGCATGCTACTCAGGAGATGGCTTTGC
>CAXTGE010000163.1:1760-5401 GCA_964243645.1 uncultured Acidobacteriaceae bacterium
AGGGTGTCGCTGGTCTCGACCGCTTCGTCCGTGACGGTGGGACTCGGGCTGTTGAAGCCCAGGGGCGATAGCAGCTCTTCCCTCTTTCCCTGCTTGACGTAGTTGGCCACGTAAAGATTGCCGTCGTTGTTGTCATCGTTGGCCTGCCGATAGTTCACGATGAGCGGGTAGCTGATCGTGTGCACGGTCTGCGTGGTGCCCGTGGGCGCGACAGTGGTGGTGACCTCCTGCTGATCGGTCTCCTGCTGAATGTACTGCTGGAAGACCGTGCCCGAGGTGACGTCGGACTGCAGGTTCTTGAAGCTGTTGTTGGCGGTGACGGTGGTATCGGTACGGCCCCCACCCGTGACAACGTAGCCGCTGATCTGCCACGCGCGAAAGTTCTGCACATTCACCGGGCCGGAGACGGTGCCGTCGGCAGCGGTGCCGATGTAGGTCTCGACCGACGGTGTGGGCTGGGCGCCGAGCGTATTGCCCGTGAGCCCGCCGGTGACATAGCGAGTGCGCGGGTCGGTGTAGAGGAGCAGCGTGGAGGCCTCCGAGAAGCCGTAGTTGGCGTTGAACACACCCACAGCCACGGTGTGGGGCAGGCCGTTCGAGAGCAGGCTGGCAAAGGGGGTGAGGTCGACGCGATAGGGCTTCAGGTTGAGGGTCTCGATGCCGGTGATGGGCTCCCACAGGTAGGGGTCGAGACCGCCGGTGTAGATCCAGGGGTAGATGGGAGCGACACCGGCCGGAATGCCGTCGATGGTGACCTCGGTTTCGCGGAAAGCGGTGTTGCCATTGTTCTCCAGAGGACCGGCGACGCCCGTGGGCACGTTCGTGTACCAGAACTCATCGGTGGCCTGCGACTGCGAGATGACGTCCAGGTAAGCGCGGGTAATATTGCGCGGCAGGCGAGGAAATGTGACGCTCTGCTTATCGGCGAAGGTGTTGAGGAAGGTGGTTTGGTTGCTGCTGGCCAGGCCAAGGACGGAGGACGGGACTGTGGGCGCCGGATTGGCGGCGTCTGCCGGGTAGAAGAGCAGAGTGGCCGTGCCGTAGATGCCGCCGTTGTAGGTGGAGTTATAGATGTTGCCGAGGAACGCTCCGCCGGCCTGTGCTGTCGTGAAGAGGGCACTGTAGTCGGTGAGGTCGCGCTCCACGTGCCATGAGGGCGAGAGCGCGGTTCGTGGTTCGGCGGTGGTACCGAAGAAGATATCCGTATTGCCAAGGAAGATGGTGCCGGTGCGGTCATACTGGCGACCGGCGGTGACAGTGAAGTCAGCGGTCAGAACGACTTTGGCCCAGGGACCGGCGCAGCCTGCAGGGGGCGCATAGGTGAGTGGATGCAGCGAGTAGTCGTTGAAGGCCATGTTCGAGAAGAGCGTGACCTTGCAGGGCGTGGTGTCAGGGCGCGGCACGTTGGGCTCAGCCGAGACAGGGTTGGACGAGCCAACCTGCGGCACGACGGGTGCCGGGACAACCTGGGCGGATAGGGCCAGCGGCAGGGCTGCAAGGGCAGCGACGCCGGAAAGACAATGCTTCCAAAAGGGCATGGGACTCCTGGGGAATGCTGTGGGGTGATGTCACGAGGGTATATGAAGTGAGGAGCTAGGAGCTAGGAGTGAGGAGTGAGTGAGTTAGGAGTGAATAGTGAATAGGGGCGGTTCGTAGAATGAGAGTTGGGGGTGGGGTTTGGTCGAGGGGTTGTTGAGGGATGGTTGGACGGGGTTGCCGGGGATTTCGGTGGCGATGGCGACTTACAACGGGGCGCGGTTCCTGGGGGAGCAGCTGGAGAGTCTGGCTCGGCAGACGCTGCCCCCGCTGGAGCTGGTAGTCACTGACGATGGCTCGACAGACGAGACGATGGCTTTGCTGGCGGACTTCGCGAGGACGGCTCCGTTTCCGGTGCATGTCCATGCCAATCCCGCGCGGCTTGGCTATGCGGAAAACTTCTTCCGTGCCTGCTCGTTGTGCACCGGCGAGCTCATTGCGTTGTGTGATCAGGACGATGTGTGGATGGAGCCGAAGCTCGCGACCTGCGCCGGCTATTTCACGGATCCGGACGTGACGATGGTGATTCACGCGGCCGAGATCTGGGACGGGCAGACAAGGACGGGACGCTTCCATCCTGCCTACACAGAGACAAAGATGCTGCCGCAGGCCACGTCAAATTTCTTCACGCTGGTGCCGGGTTTTGCGATGGTCTTTCGCAAAGAGATTCTCTCGGTTATCGACAACACGGACCGGCCAGGCGATATCTGGGGTCTGGACGATCCGAAGCCGATGGCGCATGACGGCTGGGTCTGGCTACTGGCGACCTCGACGGGGAAGGTGGCGACGCTGCGCGACGTGCTGGCACTCTATCGGCAGCATGGCGCGAACTTTGTGGGTGCGCCGCTGGACTGGGGTGTGTCGAAGACGGTGCGCGTAGCCAAAGGCAACGTGAATTACGAGGCGCTGGCGACGCTGGAGGTGCGCTATGCGGAAGTTTTGCACGACATCGCCGCCAATGTGCCTGCGGGGAAACGTCCGCCGATTGAGAGATTGTCGGGGAAGCTGCGCAGGCGAGGGAAGATGCATGAGCACCGGGCGGCGCTGTATGCCGCGGGTGCCTCATTGCCAGCTCGCATGAAGAGCTTCGCTTCGATCGTCCTGCTGGGCGGGTATCTGCCGGACCCGGACAGGACGCGGCTGGGTCCGAAGGCTTTGGTCAAGGACCTTGTATATGGAGTGCCTGGGCTGGGTAGGCGGGCAGGTTAGTTTGGTGGCTTTGCGGGCAGAATACAGGGGCTCCACTGCGCTGACGGATGTCAGCTGCGGTCGAGATGACGAGTTGTGGGTCTCCCATAGAGAGACCTCTGAGGAGTTATGGCCAGGAGCGCTGAGGTTCTAGGTGGGGGTACGCAGTAGGAGATAGCTGCCGAGCATGGCGAAGAGCAGGTCGGGGGACCAGGCGGCCAGCAGGGCGGGCAGGGAGTTCACATCGCCGAGGTTTTCAAAGATGTTGGCGATGATGTAGTACGCAATGGCCACGCCGATCGCGGTGCCCAGGCCGGCGATGTTGCCGCGCTTTCCGGTGGATAGGGCGAACGGCACGGCAACGATCGCCATCACCAGGGTGATGAGCGGATAGGCGAGCTTGCGGTTGAGCTGCACCCGCAGGCGGGTCGTGTCGAAGCCTGACTGTTGCAGGTCGTGGATGTAGCGTGTGAGCTCGTCGTAGCTCATCTCCTGTGAGGGGCGTTCCTGCTTTTTAAAGTACGCGGGCTGCTCGCGGATCTCGGGAAAGCTGGCGACGCTGAAGTTGGTATAGCTGGCCGTGGTTTCGCCCGCAAAGGAGCGCTGCCAACCGTCATCGAAGACCCAGCGCGAGGTCTGCGTGTCCCAGTGGGCAGAGCTGGCGAAGAGACGGCGGGTGAGGGCGAAGGTGCCGGGCTGGAACTCGAAGACGGTCAGGTTGGCAAAGACGTCCTTGTCGGGGTCAAAGAACTGGTAGTAAAAAATGCGCGTGGATTGATCCATGCGCGTGTTCTGGCCGGAGATCCACTTCCGGTCGGGGCGCAGAAAGGTCTGCGCGGGTTTGCCTTTGATGGTGGAGAGCAGGGCTTCCTGGCGGCGGTTGGCCTGCGGCAGGTAGAGCTCGTCAAAGGCAAAGA
>CAXTGE010000164.1:0-1369 GCA_964243645.1 uncultured Acidobacteriaceae bacterium
GTCCCCATGCTTGACCTCGCGTTCGTGCGGGCAAATCTGCCGCTCGTGGAAGAAAAACTCCGTCTCCGCGGTACCGCCCCTGTCCTCCTCCAGAACTTTGCCGCCCTCGACAGCGAACGCCGCTGCCTGATTACCGAACTCGAGACGTTAAAGGCACAGCGGAACGCGCTCTCCCAGGAGTTCGGCAAGCTCAAGCGCACGGGTGGCGACACGGCCGCGATCACCGAGCAATCCACAGCCTTAAAGACCCGGACCGACGCCCTCGAGATCGATGCTGCCGAAGCCGACGCCAAGCTCCGCAACCTGCTCGAAGCTCTGCCCAACCTCCCCGCCGACGACGTTCCATCCGGCACCTCCGAGCTCGACAACCGACTCGTCAAGACCTGGGGTACGCCGCCCACCTTCGCGTTCACCCCAAAACCCCACTGGGAGCTCGGCGAGGCTCTCGGCATCCTCGACTTCGAACGCGCCGCCAAGATCTCTGGGTCCCGTTTCGTCGTTTACGTCGGTGCCGGCGCCCGGCTCGAGCGCGCACTCAGCGCCTTTATGCTCGACCTTCACACCCGCGAACATAGCTACGTCGAGGTCCTTCCACCCGCCCTGGTCAACTCCCGCTCGCTCTTCGGCACCGGCCAACTGCCCAAGTTCGCTGACGATCTCTTTCACGCCGACGACAAAGGTCCCTACATCCCCGGCCAGCTTCAGGACAATGATCACTGGCTTATTCCCACGGCCGAGGTCCCCGTCACCAATCTCTTCCGTGACGAAACCATCGACCTCAGCGAGGGCCCGGTCTCCTTCACCGCCTGCACCCCCTGCTTTCGCTCTGAAGCCGGCACCTACGGCAAGGACATGCGCGGCATGATGCGCCACCATCAGTTTCAAAAGGTCGAGCTCGTCAAGTTCACGCGACCCGAGGACTCCGCCACCGAACACGAAGTCCTCACCCGTCACGCCGAGACTGTTCTCGAGCGGCTGGGCCTTCCCTACCGCCGCATGCTCCTCTGCACCGGCGACATGGGCTTCAGTTCCGCCAAGACCTATGACCTCGAGGTCTGGCTTCCCGGCCAGAACACCTATCGCGAGATCAGCTCCTGCTCCAACTTCGGTGACTTCCAGGCCCGTCGCGCCAACATCCGCCACAAGCCCGCAGGCGCCAAAAAGGCAGAGCATGTGCACACCCTCAACGGCTCCGGCCTGGCGATCGGCCGCACCTACCTCGCCGTGCTCGAAAACTACCAGCAGGCCGACGGCACGGTCCGCATCCCCGACGTCCTTATCCCCTACATGGGCGGCCAAACCCTCATCACCCCACAGTCGCTCGGCAAACCCGCCCTGCACAAGGAGCTCGCCAGGTGACCCCTTCTTC
>CAXTGE010000164.1:1469-5340 GCA_964243645.1 uncultured Acidobacteriaceae bacterium
CTCCAGATGGACGCCGCCAGCAAGCGTTTCGGGTCCGCCACCGCGGACGTCGAACGCGACAACTACGAACGGGTCGTCCGCGAGACCACCCGGCAGAAGGGGACAATCTATATAGATCGCACCAAGGGCGGTATGGAGTTCGGCGCCACCGTCGCCGATGTCGACCCCAGCGGCCAAGCCGCCCCAGCGCCCTCACGCATCGTCAACTATGGGAACGGCACCCTGCAGATGTACACCCCTGCCGAAAAGCAGGTGGACGTCTTCAAATCCGGTGCAAACCGAGGCAAGCTCGAAGGCTTCTTCGCCCTCGGCTTCGGCGGCACCAGTCATGATCTTCAGGCAGCCTGGAATATCACCGACGCCGGCCCCGAAACCCTCTCCGACGGAGGCCGGCAGGTAAAGACCGAAAAGCTCGTCCTTGTCAGCAAGGATCCGGCCGCCCAGAGCGCCTTCAAACAGATCACCCTCTGGCTCGACCCCGCCCGTGACGTCAGTCTGAAACAGCTCTTCGAGACACCCTCCGGCGACACCCAGACGGCCATTTACATGAACATCAAGCTGGGCGGCAAACCCAACAAGTCCGTCTATAAGATTCCCACCGGCAAAGACATCACCGTGGTCTCCCACTGACCGCGCCTACTTCCGTAGATTAGTGAACACTGGACGAATCGACAGAACTAACCTTCTATAACGGAGTGAGCGGATCGAACATGACCGGCCCGTTCTGAAGCTCCCTGGAGAGAGCATGGCCCTTCCCTCACGGATCTGAAGGCTTCACTGCACCCTGGCTTCGTTGCACCTGGCTTCGTTGCACCGCGGCTTCGCTGCACCTGGCTTCGTTGCACGCGGCTTCATTGCACCTGGGGTCGCTGCACCGCGGCGCTGGCCTTGACATCGGTCTTCGCGTGTCTCACGGCGCAATGTGCAGCACAACAGCCGTACGGGCTGGTTGAATGATGAAAGTTGGGGGCACCGGCGGTTGGGACTACCTGCTCGCGGACACCGCCGCGCATTTCCTCTACATCACACACGATCCCCGAGTCGAGGTGCTTGACTCGGGGACGGGCAAAGCCGTCGCCGCCATCCTGGGAATTAAGGGCACACACGGCATCGCCCTGGAATTCGTATTTCAGCTGGATGCGGTCACCGAGACCGTAGTTGATGTCGAAGTCGGGTATCTGGTACGCACCTGCAGCAGGGTTGCGGTCGCCAACCCACCCAAAGTTGGTTTCCCAGTGCTGGCTGCCTGGAGTCTCGGGGTCGTCGGTCCGGAAGGGTGGCCCGCCTTGTGCGCTGGCTGTGGTACTGAGAGCTGCGAATAGGGCCAATAGGAGCATCCATATCCGTAGGCGCCGCTGAAAGGCGTGACGCCTCCATGCTGGCGAGCAATGGATACCTCGGACGTTCGCACCATTCAGGACTGCTTCTTAGACGTCATGAAGGCGAAGCTGCGCCACTCGCGAGTTGCACGAGCCCCTTCCGTGTTCATTCCTCTCCACTCAGGTGTGCCGGACACGCGCATGGCGGGAGTCCACTCCCCCTGATCGGAGAAACCCTTCCGCCCTGGCCCTTCCTGGTCCCCTGCTCACACATATTTCTGCGACATGAGCTTCAGCGTCCCTCACGTTGATCTCCGCGGCCAACCACCGCCGCCAACAGCAACATTACCGGATACCCCTCCAGCACATAACGCGGCTCCGAGTTATCAATTGTCAGCAGCAACGCCGACCGCAGCACGACATATCCCACCATCGCCGCCGAGATCACGGCGTAGCTGCCCCACCCCGCTCGCCGCCACACCCACAAGCCCCGCAGAGCCAACCCAAGCAATGCCAGATTCAAGGAACCTAAAGCACACGCCAGCACCGTCGCCCATGGGCGCAGCACGGGCTGCCACCACGTCACCGGCATCTTGGGCAGCAGCTCCGTCCGGGGGCGCAGCCACATGTCCCCAAGCCGCGCCAACGGCATCACGACGAAGCTCCGCACCGGATGCGCCCGTTCCCGTTCTCGCGCCAGCCGATTAAACGCCGCCTCCACGGCCGGCGTGGACGATGTGTCTTCGTTGTACCGCGCATAGATCGCTTCCGTCTCGTCCCGCTGCGTCACACTGTCCATCGCCCAGGGCGGCAGGTCGCTAGTGCTAAGCGCCGACCCGTCATACTCCCAGTACACCCGCTCGGTATCGCCCAGCCCAGCGCCCCATGTCCGATACCATCGTGCAAATCCCGTAGGCGCGGGCTCCCCGGGGTCGTTGGCATACTTCGGGGCCAGCGGCTGCACCACGTGGTACACCCGCCAGTTCCGGACGGTCCAAACGCCAAGGCATGCAACGACCAAACCCAAGGCCAATACCACCTCCCATACGCGACGGACATGATCGCCCGTCTTGGCGTCGCCTTCGCCTTTGTTGTTACCCTTCCCGAAAGAAATCCGCGTCGGCCCTTGCCTTATTTCCTTGTCGATCCGCGCACGGGCAACCTGCTTTTGGCTCCTGCCCCTCACTCTGCGCCATGCTTCCCATCCCATGGCCGGCAGCACCGCCCCGCTCAGCAGGATGCCATCCGGCCGCAGCAACACCGCGCCACTCAGCGCTGCCCCCACGGCGAGGGCCCACCAGTGGCCCGGGGCTCCCTTCCGCAGTGCCTGCAGCCACCCCACCAGACCCCAGAACGCAACCACCACGCAAAAGATCGACAGCGTCTCCGTCAGTGCCACTGCCACATAGTTCGCCGTGAACGGGCAAAGCACCGCCAGCCAGAAACACACCCGCCCCGTCCGAACCCCAAACAGCCGCGATGCCAGCCTGCCCAACAGCCAGCAACTCAGCAGATCCACAAAGACCTGCACCCAGATCACCGCCAGGTAATTTCCCGTCCTAAATAAAAGGAAGCACAACGCCAGAAACAGCGGGTACCCTGGCAGCCGGATCAATGTCACCCGCACTGCTCCGTTCTCCGTAAGGCCACACACATGGTGCGTCAAAAGGTTGTGCGCCAGATCTCCATAGATCAGCGTGTCACCCTGGAAGGGAGAATGGATCGCAACAAACACCACCCGCAATACAAATCCCGCCAATAGCGCGGCCATCAACCGCCAATTCCACTCGCCCATCCGCACCACCCGCTACGCACGATTTCACTACTCACTATTCACTATTCACTCGCTCCCTCTCACCTCCTCACTCCTCACTGTTCCTTCGTTCGCGGTCATGTTACTTTCGTGCAGTTCTGCAATTTAGGATTGCCCCGCAAGATTCCTTCATGCGCGTCTCCCTTGCAGCCCTTGCCACCCAGCACCAGTCCCGCTCCTATGACATCCCCGTCGCCGTCCAGGTCAAGCCCTCGCGCGGCATGATGGGTGAACATCACTACACCACCGACAGCTTCTCGCTGCGCAATATGCTGAAACGCCAGACCGATCTCTCCGGCCTCGCCATCGACCGCTTCATGACCGAGCTCCGCTCCTCCTCCACCGCCCGCCTCTCCGGCGTCGAGCTCAACGATCGGACCTTGAAAGAGATCGGTTTCTTCGTCGACTGAAGCGATTGGCGGGTGAAGCGGTTGGCATAAAAGCGGTTGGCGGTGAAACGGTTAGCGATGAAGCGGTTGGCGGTGAGCGGTTGGCTGTGCGGCAGTTGAGGCTCGGGCAGATTTGGCATTTGGTGGCCGGTCTTGAGCAAGGGATAGATCGCCATCGATTCTGCACATGGGATCAGGGTGGGCGGGACGCTGCTACCGTACCCTCTGCTTAGCCCACCATCGCACCGCCACCTCCTCCAAGACTCACCAACCGCTTTACCCGCCAGCCGCCTCACCGCCAACCGCTTCACCCGCCAACCGCTTCACCCGCCAACCGCTTCACCCGCCAA
>CAXTGE010000165.1:0-3059 GCA_964243645.1 uncultured Acidobacteriaceae bacterium
ATGACATGCTGTACCCGAAACGCCAAGTCCGCCATGGTGATGCGTTCCTTGACCCGGTAGTTCATGCCATAGATCGATTTGTAGTTGTAGCCGGAAAGGTGCAGCACGGCCTCGCGCATGGTCTTGGAGGGGATGGTGCCCGTGTTGATACACGCCCCGCCGACAACCTCGCGCATCTCTATAAGAGCGACGCGTTTGCCGTGTTTTGCTCCATAGATAGCCGCGCGTTGCCCTGCCGGACCGGAGCCGATAACGATTAGGTCGTACACAGTGCCCATAGGGATGGGTTGACTCTCCTCGGGTGAAAGGCAGGCCCTTGCAGGCCACGCGTACATAGGGTCATTTCGAAGCGTTTTCCCGCGTGCCGCTCACTATCATAGCCCCGATTGGGTTCTGTGCCGGTGTGCTCGCGGCGTAGCGATCTGGCAGGATGGTCGTAGCTGGGAGCTAAACTGTGCGTTATGCCATAACGAACCTGAACAGTGCTGCCCCCGTTTCGGTATTCGACTCACCCGAGGACCGCCGGGGACGGTGGCTGACCGATCTGCAGCGCTGGGTGGCGGCAGGAGTCGACTTCGTTCAGCTGCGCGAAAAGACGCTTGAGGCAGGTGAGCTGCTGGCCCTTGCTCGATCTGCGGTGGAGATTCTCGAGGCCACGAACAACGACCGAAGCCCCTTCACGAAGCGTCCGAAGCTGCTCCTCAACAGCAGGCCCGACATCGCCGCTGCGGCACGCGCCGGCGGCGTTCACCTTACATCTCGTCCCGGGGAGCTCCGCCCGTCTCAGGTCCGCGAGGTCTTCCGCGCCGCGGGCCTGACGGAATGCACCGTGAGCTGCAGCTGCCATACCCTGCCCGAGGTACTCGCCGCCCGGGAACACGGCGCCGACCTCCTGCTGTTCGGACCGGTCTTCGAAAAACGCATCGGCCCGCAGCTGGTCGCCGAAGGAACAGGCCTCGCCCTCCTTGAGGAGGCCTGCCGTCTGGCCCACCCCTTACCCGTGCTGGCCCTTGGAGGCGTGACACGGGGCAATCTGCAAAGCTGCCTCGATACGGGCGCGAGGGGCATAGCGGGCATACGGCTGTTTGCCTAGGTCCGCTCTTGGAGCTAAGAGAGCACAGGGATGCCCTGTCCCCCTTCGCACGAACCCCATCGTCGCGTGAGAAAATAGAGCTGTGATGGTGATACGACCGGCCCAGCTGGTGGATGAGCCTCTTTCGCTCCACCTCGAAATTCCCGCAGGACAGATCGACTACGCCCCGGACGTCCAGCAGGCGGGTTCACTCATGGTGGACGGCCGTGCCGAGCTCCTCGTGGAGCATCGCGGACACAAAGAAACAGTGGATGACATTCGGATCCGCGCCCACATAAGAGGCACGTTTGAGGTGCTGTGTGCACGCTGCCTTACCGGCGTGAACACTCCCGTCGAAGCGAGTTTTGACCTGATCTTCCGCCCTGGCGGCGTGGATGCAGAGACCGGCGAGCACGCCATCACGGAAGACGAGACAGAAATCGGGTATTATGAGAAGAGCGGCCTGCCGCTGGAGGATGTCGTGCGTGAGCAGGTGCTGCTGACCCTGCCCGGACGGACGCTCTGCCGGGAGGATTGCAAAGGTCTGTGTCCGCACTGCGGGGTGGATCGCAACACAACAGAGTGCTCCTGCGGCGAAAACGTCACGGATGCACGCTGGGGTGCCCTGGCAGGCATCAGTCTGCCCGGCGCGACGAAAGCCTGAGTCTCGCGACAAAATCTGTGTTCAAGCTGACCGGGCTTACGCCTCCGGGCGGCAAATTCGAGTTTGAGAGGTATCACCCATGCCGAATCCGAAACGGCGTCACAGCAAGCAGCGCACCGCCAAGCGTCGCTCCCACGACTTCCTCACGCCGACCGGCGTGTCAGCCTGCCCAAACTGCGGCGAGCGCAAGCTCCCCCATCGCGCCTGCAAGAAATGCGGTCAGTACAAGGGCCGCGCGGTCCTTGCCGGGCAGGAAACCCAGTAAATTTCATTCTCTGATAACAGGCCCTCGCGTACCCTGCGGGAGGGCCTGTTTCCGTTCTCATCCCCGCCTGAGCCGTCCCCTTCCCGCATGCCAATCGACATCGTTCTCGATGCCATGGGTTCCGACAAGGCGCCCGACCCGGAGATCCGCGGGGCCATCCTCGCCGCGAGGACTCTGGATGTGCGTGTCCACCTTGTAGGTCCGGAAGAGATTCTGCGTCCCAAGTTACGCGAAGCCCTGAAGGTCGCCGAGAGCAAGCACGGGCTTTCCTTCCCTGGCAGCAAACCAGAAAAGCTCCCTGTTTACATCAAGCAGGCCAGCGAGTGGATCACGATGGAGGACAAGGCCGCTCAGGCGGTTCGCTCCAAGAAAGATTCCACCATGCGCGTCGGCCTGAAAATGGTCCGCGAGGGCCTTGCAGGGGGCTTCGTCACGGCAGGCAATACCGGGGCGGCGATGGCTTCGGCCAAGATGGTGCTCGGCTCGCTTGCCGGCGTAGATCGCCCGGCGCTCGCCACGGTGCTGCCTACGACCGTCGGTACACCCTGCGTGCTGCTGGATGTAGGCGCAAATGTGGACTGTGACGCAAATAACCTGCTTGAATTCGCGGTAATGGGCTTTATGTACGCAAAAAACGTACTTCATATGCCCGATCCGCGGCTGGGCCTGCTCTCCATCGGAGAAGAGGAGTCCAAAGGCAATGCGCTCACCCGTGAGGCTTTGCCGTTGTTGCGCGAAATGGCGGCGCAGCATGGTCTGCGGTTTATCGGCAACGTGGAAGGCCGCGATCTCTACAACGGTCATGTCGATGTCGTGGTCACAGACGGCTTTGTCGGCAATGTGGCATTGAAGACCAGCGAGGGCCTGGTAAAGCTGGTGAACACCTCACTTAAGGAAAGCCTGAGATCGACAGTCACCTCGACGGTCGGCGCGATCCTGAGCCAAAAGGCATTCAAGGCTTTCAAAAAGCGTCTGGACTATACCGAGTATGGCGGCGCGCCGCTGCTGGGCGTACGGGGCGTCTGTATTGTTGGCCATGGCTCGTCCAACGACCGTGC
>CAXTGE010000165.1:3159-5312 GCA_964243645.1 uncultured Acidobacteriaceae bacterium
CCCTTTCCCGCCGGACAGGGTAAAGGCGCGCACTTTCAGCCGCTTCCGCAGGATGTAAAGGATGGTGAAGTCCGCGCGCACACCCTGCAAACGATCAACGCCGATCGCCATAAGCTTTACCAGATGTGGCGCGATGTAGCGAATGCACCAAAGTTCCAGGAGTACGTTGTGTCCGTGGTGCCGGTGTCGCCCACTCGCAGCACGTGGACATTCGGCGACCCGGAGGACTCCGAAAGCAAGCGGGTGAGCTATGACACAGAGGTCTACGAGGACATCCCTGGGGAGAAGATTGCCTGGCGCTCCGTTGACACGACCTTCGAGGAGCACGGGGAGGTTCACTTCACGGATGCCGCCAATGGTCGCGGCACCATCGTAACCCTGCTGGAGCAGATGAAGGCACCGGGTGGCCGTCTTACGATCGCCGCCGCAGCGCTCGCGCGCCGTACACCACGGCAGATCGTGATCGAAGACCTTCGCCATTTCAAGGAACTTGCTGAATCTGGTGAGATTCCGTCCGTGGTAGGAAATTCGCATGGTCCGCGAGGTTTTGCGGGCTCGTTGAAGCTGCGGCTCTACGGCGAAAACAACCCTACCCCTCCCGGGTCCAGCACCCTCGGTACGGCTGTAGCCGCAACCAGCGAGCCTTCTGAGAACGCATAGCATTACTGATCGCTGTCGCACCGATGCCCTGCATGTCACGCGCTGCGGCCCCTGTACAAGTCCCCCCACGTTTCTGGAGAAACCCAATGAAGGCTGTCTGCTGGATGGGCACGAGCAATGTCCAAACCCTCACCGTTCCCGACCCGAAGATCGTGAACCCCCACGACGTGATCATCAAGGTCACGCGTACGGCGATCTGCGGCTCGGATCTTCACCTATACGACGGCTATATTCCCACCATGGTGGCAGGGGACATCCTCGGTCATGAGTTTATGGGGATCGTCGAGGAGATCGGCTCGGAGATCAAGAATCTGAAGCGTGGCGATCGCGTTGTGGTCCCTTTCACGATCTCCTGCGGCAACTGCTTCTTCTGCAAGAAAGACCTCTGGAGTCTCTGCGACAACACGAATCCCAACGCGCAGGTGGCCGAAACCATGTACGGCTACTCCGGCTCGGCGCTCTTCGGGTACTCACACATCTACGGCGGGTATGCCGGCGGGCAGGCGCAGTATGCTCGCATTCCCCACGCCGACGTGGGCTGCCTGAAGATCGAGTCCGACATCTCCGACGAGAAGGTGCTCTTTCTAACCGATATCTTTCCCACGGGTTACATGGGCGCGGAAAACGGCAATATTCAGCCAGGGGACACCGTCGCTGTCTGGGGTGCCGGGCCGGTTGGTCTGTTTGCCGCGGCCAGTGCGTACATGCTTGGCGCCGGGAAGGTCATCGTCATTGACCGATTCCCAGAGCGGCTGCGTTTGGCCCGTGACTACTGCGGTGCGACCACCATCGACTACTCGGAAGACGACGTGGTCGTGGTCGAAGCCCTGCGCGATCTCACGGGCGGTATCGGCCCCGATGTCTGCATCGACGCCGTAGGTATGGAGTCGCATTCCAATACGCTGGTCGGCCTCTATGACAAAGTCGAGCAGATGTTGAAGCTGGAGACCGATCGGCCGTTTGTTCTACGCCAGGCATTTCAGGCGATTCGCAAAGGCGGCACCCTGTCCATCCCCGGCGTGTACGGTGGCGTGCTCGATAAGGTGAACTTCGGGGCGGCTTTCGGCAAAGGGATTCATATGGCCATGGGGCAGACGCACATGCACAAGTACCTGCGCCCCCTGCTGAAGCGAATCGAAGGCGGGGAGATCGACCCCACCTTCATGATCTCGCACCGCATCGGCATCGAAGAAGCGGGAGAGATGTACAAGATCTGGCGCGATAAGAAGCAGAGCGTGACGAAGATTGTCATCGATCCCTGGCAAGATCGACTGGGTACGGCTCTCGGCCACGCGTAGTCAAGATCTGTAGAAAGGGCCCGGCATCATTGCCGGGCCCTTCTTTGTCTCTAAATATGGGATGTACCTGCTGAATATCGGCATCGCGCAACAAAATGTCTGTGCCAAGAGGGATGCAGGTATCGGCCGGGCGCTACATGACCCGCGCTACCCGCTCCAACTCCGTCTGTATCGTTTCCGCGGTAATGCCGGAGA
>CAXTGE010000166.1:0-5215 GCA_964243645.1 uncultured Acidobacteriaceae bacterium
TTCAACTTCTCCTACCCGGGCTACTCGGAGACGCTGACCGGCCATGGCGATCCACGCATCCACTCCAACGACAACATCCCCAACCCGAACATGACGGTGCTGGAGTGGATGGGCAAGCAGCCGGGCTACGAAGGCAGCGTTGCGGCTTTTGGCGCATGGGAGGTCATCGACGGCATCGTCAACAAGGACCGCTGCGGATTCCTGGCTAATGCCGGCTACGAGCCGCTTACCGTGCCGCCGGTGTCACCAAGGCTTGCTTTGCTGAACGAGCTGAAGCAAGGGAATCCGCGCATCTGGGATGACGAGGTCTTCGACGCCCCAGAGTTTGAGACCGCGATGGAATACGTGACTGCGCATCATCCACGCGTCCTGTTCGTATCGCTGGGCGAGACCGATGACTGGGCGCACGGCGGCAACTATGGCGAGTACCTGTTGTCAGCGCACCGCGTCGACACGGACCTGCAGCAGCTGTGGACCTCCCTGCAGGCCATGCCGCAGTACAAGGGCACAACGGCTCTGATCTTCACCACGGATCACGGCCGCGGTGCCGATGCGGAAGGTTGGAAGTCGCACGGACAGAAGTGGCCGGAGTCGAAGTACATCTTTGCCGGTCTGATGGGCGCGGGTATTCCGGCTGCAGGTCTGGAGACCAATGCGGCGTCGGTAACCCAAAGCCAGATTGCTGCAACCATTGCGGAGCTGCTCGGCAAGGACTGGGACAAGGCCGAACCGCAAGCCGGTCGCCCTCTTCCGCTGAGCGCGCCTTCAAAGTAGCCGAGCTACCCCGCTCCACCAGAAGCCTGAGCCTTCTTCAGGAAAAAGGCGAGCGGGGCGCAGAGGATGCAGAGAAAGCCGAAATCCCGCAGCACGTCCACATAGGCGTAGACGGCAGCCTGGCTGTCTAAGCCCCTGTTGGTTAAGGCGAGGGCGCGCATGGAAGCGATGCGTGGCCCTGCATGCAGAGCCATCCGTTCGGTAAGCTGCATGAGCTGACGGCGCAGAAGCCAGCTGGATCCTGAGAAAGAGTGGTTCAGCTCGAAGCGATGTGCCTGGGTGTGGCGCTGGGAGATCGTGTTGGCAACCGAGATGCCGATGCTGCCGCCGACATTGCGAAGGAAGTTGAAGATACCGCTGGCATTGCCTGTCTCGCCTTTGGGAATTGTGCCGAGAGCGACCTTGGACAGGGGAACGAAGATCATGGCGAGGCCAACGCCGGAAAGGGTGAGTGGCCAGAACAGGGACCACTCCCCGATATCCAGCGTCAGGTCGCCGAGCCATAGACCGGAGACGCCGATCGCGGCGAAGCCAAGGGCGACGATCCAGCGGTTATCGAAGCGTGAGACCGCCGCGCCCACAAGCAGCGAGGCCGCGAACGAACCGAGCCCGCGCGGGCTTACGGCCATGCCGGACTTCGTGGCAGAGTAGCCAAGCAGATTCTGGTAGAAGACCGGCAGAATCGTCGTGAGGCCGTAAAGAACCGCGCCCAGCGAGAAGATCAGGAAGCATCCCCAGGCAAGATTGCGGTCCCCAAACGCCCGAAGATTGACCAGCGGCTTGGACGCACGCAGCTGGTGAAGGATGTAGACCCCAAAGATCACGACAAACACGATGGAGCCCCAGACGATACGGATGTCCTGGAACCAGTTCTGCTCCTGCCCCTTGTCGAGAACGTATTGCAGACAGGTGACCCATATGGCGAGCAGACCGAAGCCGACCCCGTCGAACCTCCCGGGCTTGGCATCCTTAAACTCGGGCGGGTCTTGGAGAACGCGGCTCTGCAGGAGCATGGCGAAGATCCCGACGGGAATATTGATGTAAAAGGCCCAGCGCCAGGAGATGGCGTCGGTAAGGTACCCCCCGAAGGCCGGGCCGATGACCGGCGCCAGCACCACGCCCAGGGCGTACAGGCCGAGTGCCTGCCCCTGCTTTTCAGGGGGGAAACTTTCCAGCAGAATGGCCTGCGAGAGGGGTTGCAGCGCCCCGCCGCCCGCACCCTGCAGCGCACGGGCCAGAAGGATGAAAGCCAGTGACGGCGCAACGCCGCAGAGAAACGAAGCAAAGGTAAACACCCCGATGGACCAGATCAAAAACCGTTTGCGGCCAAACCGTTCCGCCAGGTAGTTGGAGGCGAGCAGAAACGCCGCATTGGAAACCAGGTAGACGGTCAACACCCACTCGGCTTCGTCCGTCGTCGACGCGGTAGAGCCCGCAATATAGGGCACGGCCACAGAGGCGATGGATGTATCCATCACCTCCATAAACGTGGCGATCATCACGGCGATCGCGATCAGCCAGGGGCTGGACTTTGGGCGGCTTGGCATCTAGCGAGGATCTCCTCGCGGGTGGACAGTCATTTCACCCAGACCTTGGGGATGACGCTCATGCCTGGCGCCAAACGGTCGAGATCGCGCTGATTGGACCGGATACGGATGCGGACGGGGAGGCGCTGAACGACCTTCACGTAGTTGCCGGTCGCGTTCTCCGGTGGCAGCAGGCTGTAGATGGCTCCCGTGCCGCCGGGCAGCGCCTCTACCCAGCCTTCAAACGACTCCTTCAACGCATCGACAGAGAGGGTGACCGACTGACCGGGACGCAAATTGGGGATGTCAGTTTCTTTGAAGTTCGCGGTGACCCAGATGTCGTTTGTTTGCGTAAGCGCGAACAACTCCTGCCCGGCAGCGACCTGGGATGCGAGCTGCACCTGCTTATCGCCGATGATGCCGTCTTCCGGCGCGTAGATGCGGGTGTACTCAAGATTCAGCTCGGACTGATCGGCCTGCGCTTTCGCAGCCGCGGCGTTCGCGATGCGCTGGGCCAGGGTCGCCTGTTGAACGGCTACCTGCCGAGGCAGATTGCCGCGCGTCTGGAGGAGCTGCTCCCGGGAGGTGCCCAGGGAGGCCTCGGCGGTGAGGACCTGCTTGGCCGCTGCATCCGCGGTCTCCCGCCGGGAGGCAACTACCGCGGCCTGCGCGCGCTCGTTCGTCGCCTGTTGATCGTATTGCTCGCGCGAGACCTCCTCTTTGACCACGAGCAAACGGTAGCGCTCTTCCTCACGAGCCGCGTTCATCTCATTGGCCTCGGCCTGGTGCAGATCAGCCAGTGAGGATTGGTATCGTTCTTTGGCGGCGGCCACATTGGCCTCGCTGCTGGCGACGTTGTACTCGGCCTCACGTACCTGCGCGCTCTGCGTCGTTGCCGTGATCGGCACGTTCGGCTCCTGGGCCGCCACGGACGCTTTGGCCTGTGAGAACTGAGCCCCCGCGTTCTCTCTGGCGACCTCGTTGTCCCGCGGATCGATTTCGACGAGGAGTTGACCCTTTTTTACACGGAAGGTGTTCTCCACATAGACCGCTTTGACAAACCCCGAGATGCGCGGGGCGATCGGATCCGTATGACCATCCACAAAGGCATCGTCGGTGGTTACATAGCTCGACAGGTAGAGCCACAGAAGGACGGCGATGACCAGCAGCAGCACCGTACCGAGCACGATGCCGATGGTCGCCACGGGATGTTCACGTACCCAGTGACGCAGCTTTTCCTTCAACGGAAGCTTCTGCGCGGGCTGTTCCTTCTCCGGTTCGGTGCCTTCCTTCTTCTCGGCCCCGTCTTCCTCTTTGGCACCGCCACCCTGTTTGGCAGCGTCTTGCTGCCGGGCTCGCAGCTGGTCGAGTTCAGCACGCAGGCGAGCCTGTTCGTCGTACAGCATGCGGACGGCGAGATCTGGATGCGGATCGCCGGGTTGCTGGGGGAAGCTGGGAGGCATGGCGGACATGGATTATTTCCTGAGCAGTTGAGGCAGAGTCTGTTCGGCATTGCCCATGGCGCGCGCGAGCGCCACTTTGGCGAGATTGTGCTCGTAAACGGCAGAGATCAGATCATCATCGGCCTGCACCACGCTTTGCTCGGCCTGCACGACCTCCACGGTATCGGTTACGCCCGCTGCGAAGCGATCGCGTGACTGCACCTGCGTCTCATGCGAAAGCGAGACGTTGCTTTGCGCTACAACGACCTGATCGGCGGCCGCGTTTAGATTGATGAAAGCCTGCCTGACATCTTCGTCCACCTGGGCATGCGCATCGGCGAGCTCAGCCTGGCGCTGCTTCAGTGCCGCGTTCGCCTGCTCGATGTCTCCACGGATGCGGCCACCCTCATATAGCGGAATCGTGAGCGTGCCGTAGACGGTGTATACTGCGGTCGCATGAAAGCTGGGATTGGTTCCAGCCGCCCCGAAATCTGCATTCACGTTTAAGGTGGGGAGTCTCTCCGCATGTGTCGCCTTGACGTTGTTCTCCGCGGCGCGAACACTTGCACCGGCCGCTTCCACATCGGCCCGGCCTGTCTGGGCACGCCGCAGCGCGGCATCGACGCTGATCTCGTTGACGGGAACGAAGGGATAATCGTCTGCCGCTTGGTAGGACTGCCCCAGAGGCAAACCGATGATGCGTGCCAGCCGAAGCTTCTGGGAGTCCGCATCCGCCTGAAGCGAGCGGAGCCGCTGCCGTTCCGTCCCGTATTGCACCTGGGCTCGGTCGGCGTCCACGCGGGCGGCCAGGCCAGCGGCAAAGCGATCCGCTGCCTGCTGATAGATGGCCCGCGAGGCTTCCACCTGCGCCCTGGCGGCCACCACGCGCGCATTGGTGCTGGTGAGCTGGAGGTAGCTGCCGGCGACCGCCAGCACAATCAGATCCCGGGTATTGCGGACGGAGATGAGACTGGCCTTCAGGCTTTCGCTGGCAGTATGCAGACTGTCGAGCTTAACTATATCCAGAACGGTTTGCTGCAGCCGGACAGCCCGCGCGTCGAAGTAGTTGAATTGAACGCTCTCAGGGATGCTGGGAATGGACACGCCCAGGGTTCGCAGGTTTTCACGCTCAAACGCCTCCGTAATGCCCGTATTCAGGGCGGGAAGCAGACCGCTCTTCGCGATCGTACGGCCACCCTCGGCCTGCATGACCGTCGTGGACTGCGTGACCGCTCCCAGATTGGACCGAAGTCCCAGAGCCAGAGCCTGCTCCAGCGTGAGAGAAAGGGTGCCCTGGCTCGCGGGCCCCTGCGGCACACTGCCTGCGAAGGGTGCCCGCACGGTCAACGTGCTGTTCAGCACGTCTGGACTTCCCGGCGCGGCAGAAGGCGAGGTCTGCTGCGTCACACTCACAGCGTCGCTGGGCGTCGAAACGCCGGAGAGGGGAAGAGGCGTGGGACTGGAGGGGCCGGA
>CAXTGE010000167.1:0-3787 GCA_964243645.1 uncultured Acidobacteriaceae bacterium
GTTGTGCTCCGGCACCCAGATCTGCTCCAGGCGATACTCCCCATCCCCATGCAGAAACACCAGTTTGCCTGCGCTGGGCTGCCGATCGCCGTCGCTCGGGCGAACCAGCCCGGTCAGGGTTCCGGATTTACCGGTGATGACCATCATGTCTGCCCCGGTCGTGCGCAACGTGTACTCTCCGGCTGGCAGCGTCCCCGTGCCGTAGCCGAAAGCGAAGGGAATAGTCGCTCGGGCCACAGGGTAGAAGGTCTGCGCGCGACCGGCGGGCACCAACCAGGCGAGACCAAACAGGGTGGCGCAGAGGATCGAGCGTTTGATTGTGCTTCGTGTGCTCATGGGCTTGCTCCTTTTTGAAGGTTGCTATGCCTTCAATCAGGTAAGCGCACGATCCCATGGGAATGGGACACCCCGCCTCCGTAACCGGCTGTCACGCTGGATGCTGTCAGGCGGTCTCTTCGAGCACCGTACGTTGCCCCAGCAGATCCAGCAGGACGAGCTCTTCCTGGCGCAAGGCGTTCTCGTGCTCGGCGATCTCCTCTTCGATCTCTTCCTTCGCGGTTTCGGCACTGATGTTGCCGGCCAGGTAGGCTTCCAGGACGGCAGGGTGCACGTAGGCCTTTCGACAGACCGCGGGCGTGTTGCCGAGCTGTTTCGCCACCGCCTTGATCGCCTCAAGCACGTTTTTCTTGCCTTCCTTGGCCGTCTGGTAGGGACCGATCTCCCGGAGCATCCCCGCGGCGAGCACTGTACCTGCCCAGGTTCGAAAGTCCTTGGCGGTAAAGTGCTCTCCCGTGATCTCGCGCAGGTACTCGTTTACATCGGTGGAGTCGATGGCATGGTGGTTGCCCTCGTGATCCAGGTACTGGAAGAGCTCGTACCCGGGGATCTCCTCGCAGGCCTTGATGATGCGCGCGAGACGCTTGTCATGCAGGCTGATCGTGTGGTGAACGCGGCTCTTGCCCTGAAAGGAGAAGGTGACCTCCGCGCCGTGCACCTCCACATGCTTGTTGCGCATGGTGGTCAAGCCGTAGCTCTTGTTCTCCCGGGCGTACTCCTGATTGCCCACGCGGATGTGCGTCAACTCCATCACGCTGACGATGGTGGCGAGCACCTTGTTACGCGGCATGCCGTGCAGCTTCAGGTCGGCGTTCACGCGCTCCCGTACCTTGGGCAACGCAGAGGCGAACCGCACCATGCGCTCATATTTACCTTCATCCCGCACCTCACGCCATTTCGGGTGATAGCGGCTCTGTTTGCGCCCCCGCGCATCCCTTCCCGTGGCCTGCAAATGGCCGTTGGGCTGCTTGCAGATCCAGACGTCGGTCCATGCGGGTGGGATGACCAGCGACTTGATACGCCCTAAGGTGGCCTCGTCAGTAATCTCGTCGCCGTGAGGATCCGCGGTGTACTCGAATGTTTTGACATCCTCGCCGCGCGCGTGACGCCGAATACCGGGCTTCCCATCTGTCACGTAGCGCAGACCGGCTGCCTTGGCCGAGGCCTCTGGATCGGGAGGCTCCATGCCGTCATCCCCCGTCTCACCTGCTTGTGAGGCTGCTGCTACGGCCACCGCCGCGACGGCAAGGGGCTCGAGTGAGGCCTTGGCCCGAGAGGCACTCTTCTTTTTTTCTTCCACCACGAACATGGCTGATGAGATGCGATTGCCCCTCTTCTGTGTCAGGCAGGGCCAATCTCGTGTGCAAGCCGGTTTGCGCCAGTGAACATTTCCACATTTCAGGTGGGTATCAAGACCCGAAATGCCAAAACGGATGGTACAAAACCCGAGTATCCTACCACGAAAGCTGTACGTTCAGAGGTTGTGGAGGACTTTTCCACGGTACCTTAATCACGTTACCGGTACGCTGTGCTCATGGAAGTCATTAACAAGAAAGGTTCATCTCTTCCCCCGGCCGCAAAGATCGAAATTCTCTTGAATTTCTGCCGCACTGTCGTTCGCTCGGACGACGATCTCCTCAAGAGCGCCATGGGGCAATACGAGCAGTTCCTGGCGACACAGCAGAGCAGATGATTGGCGGGAGGGGGCTCCCTGCAGAGATCGCCCCCGACGGCCATCAGATAACCCGGCACCGCACTGGCTCCCCCCGAGAAGCTTCCGGTTGGTTTACCCTCGCAGGGGTAACGCTCGACCCGGAGAGACACAGATTATGCCCCCCACAGAAACATCGTCCCAGAGCCAGTACAAGAGCCAGCCCCAGCCATTGCTCACCGACCGCCAGGCCTGGAAAGATCTTGCTGAACATGCTGCCGGGATGAAGAGCACCACACTGAAGGATCTCTTTGCGCAGGATCCCAATCGCGGCCCCAAATACACCTTTGAAGCTGAAGGTCTGCTGCTCGATTACTCGAAAAATCGCATCACCGACGAGACGCTGAAGCTGCTCTTCGCCTTGGCCGAAGAGGTCGGCCTGAAGGGCCGCACCGAGGCCATGTTTACCGGCGAGAAGATCAACATCACCGAGGACCGCGCGGTGCTGCATACAGCCCTGCGTGCGCCCAAGGACGCCGTCATCAACGTCGACGGAAAGAACGTCGTCCCCGAGGTGCATGAGGTCCTCGACAAGATGGCTGCGTTTGCGGCGAAGATCCGCAGCGGCGAATGGACGGGGTCTACGGGCAAGCCGATCAAGAACATCGTCAACATCGGCATAGGGGGCTCCGACCTTGGCCCCGTCATGGCCTATGAGGCGCTGAAACATTACGCGCAGCGCGATCTAACTTTCCGTTTTGTTTCCAACGTGGACGGTACGGACTTCGCCGAGGCCACGCGCGACCTCAGCCCCGAGGAGACCCTCTTTCTTGTGGCCTCGAAGACCTTCACGACGCTGGAGACGATGACCAACGCGCACACCGCGCGAGAGTGGTTTCTGAAGTCCGGCGCGCCGCAGGACGCCATCGCAAAGCACTTCGCCGCCATGTCCACGAACAGCAAGGAGGTGGCGAAGTTCGGCATCGACACCGCCAACATGTTTCCCTTTTCAGATTGGGTGGGCGGGCGCTACTCCATGGATTCGGCGATCGGCCTAAGCACCATGATCGCCATCGGTCCGGATCAGTTTCGCTCCATGCTGGCGGGCTTTCATTCCATGGACGAGCACTTCCGCACGGCGCCGCTTGAGAAGAACCTCCCCGCGCTGCTCGGTCTGCTCACCGTCTGGTACACCGACTTTTTCGGTGCCGAGACCATCGCCATCCTTCCGTACGATCAATACCTGAAGCGCTTCCCTGCTTATCTTCAGCAGCTCACCATGGAGTCGAACGGCAAGCACGTCACCCTAACGGGGGAGCATGTCACCTACGAGACCGGCCCTATCTACTGGGGCGAGCCCGGCACCAATGGACAGCACAGCTTCTACCAGTTGATTCATCAGGGCACGCGGTTGATCCCGTGCGACTTCCTCGGATTCTTCAAGACGCTGAACCCGCTCGGCAACCATCATGACCTGCTGATGGCCAACGTCTTCGCGCAGACCGAGGCGCTTGCCTTTGGCAAGACGGCGGAGCAGGTCAAAGCCGAAGGCACACCGGACTGGCTGGTGCCGCATCGTGTGTTTGAGGGCAATCGTCCATCCAACACGCTGCTCGCGCAGGAGCTTACGCCCGATATGCTAGGCAAGCTTGTTGCGCTCTACGAGCACTCGGTCTTCACCCAGGGCGTTCTCTGGAATATCGACAGCTTTGACCAGTGGGGCGTGGAGCTGGGCAAACAGCTGGCGCAGAAGATCGCCGCCGAGCTGGAAGGTACGGACGAACTCAAGCACGACTCCAG
>CAXTGE010000167.1:3887-5158 GCA_964243645.1 uncultured Acidobacteriaceae bacterium
TATCTGCCCACCGTGATCGGCTTTCGCCTGAGCGGCAACACGGCAGTCGGCTTCGGCTATGGGCAGGCACTTGTGGCTTTCCTGATCGGAACCTGGGCGTATTTCCTGGGGACTCGTCTCTCCCCGGTGCCCCGCATGCTGTTTGCGTTGTGTGCCGCGTGCGTGGCGGGATCTCCCGCGATGATTGGCCCGTCGCCCTTCGAGATCAGCCCCGGCATGACTTACAACCGCTACACCTATGCCCTGCTGAGCCTGTTGTTGCTGGAGTGCATGGAGCCGGAGGCAGACTCGCAGCTGACAAGCGGGCTTTCGAGCGGAGCTGTTCTGGGAGTTCTCGCTTTTCTCAAGATCACCGGCGTTGTGGTGGGTGTGGCGTTGGTGCTGGCCTTCGCGACGATCTATCCGAAGAGCAAGCGGCGCTGGATGGGTCTGCTCGCGGCATCGGCTGGTGTGACCTTCGCGTTTCTTGCCTATCTGCACTTCCGTGTCGATCTGGTCCTGCATGATCTCTCCATCACAGCTGCCGCCAAACGCATCGCCTACGCGGAACGGTACGACCTGTATTCCATCTTCATGGAAGCGGGCATGGCCTTCGCCGTTGTACTGGCAGGTGCCTCCTGGCTTGGCAATCACGAGCGTCCCGCAGAGGCGAAACGCATCCTGAAGGCAGCAACCATCGTGTTGATTGCCAGTATTCTGCTCGTCTTCGGCAATTTTCAGCGGTCGGAACTTCCGCTGGCGACCTTTTTCCTCATCCTGGTCATCAATGAGCTGGTCACTTCCATGCCGCAGCATGCCGCGCCCGAGAGTGCTGCGCTGAACATCGGTCTGTTCACGGGAACGGTCTACGTGGCGGGCATGCTGTTGGCCACAGGGCTTTCGCTTGTCCTCGGGATGCGGGCAAAGACCCACACCGTACCGGGTGCCACGCACATGCCCACGCCGGCGCTGGCCTCCTTCGTGCCGATCGGCTTAGATCACAGCTACACCTATGCGGTGAACGATGGGTTCAGCCTGCTCGCGGCCCATCGACAGCCTGGGGAGCATGTCATGTCGCTCGACTTCACGAACCCGTTCTCCTTCGGCCTGTGGATCCCACCAGCACCGGGGGGTACCACGAACCTTCAGTTCCACGGCAGTTTCGATGAGAAGCACTACGTTCCAGCAGAACAACTCTTTGGCCACGCCGAGCTGGTCATGGTGCCGGTTCAGGAGCTCGACCTTGCCCTGCTCGACGGTCTGAAGCTGGTGTACGCCCCCTATCTGCAACG
>CAXTGE010000168.1:0-5134 GCA_964243645.1 uncultured Acidobacteriaceae bacterium
CACGTCGCCCTCTCAAGGCGAAGAGTTCGGGTTCGAGCCCCGATATCGCTACCAAATTCCTCAATTGAAGGTGAGAAGACGCTGAACGTCGCGTGTCCCTTTGCGCTCGATATTTAGAGCTTGCGCTGGGTCGGCTGGCTTTCGCATCCAGGTAACCTCCTATTCCGCTGCACTGCCGCCGAAGTCGTCGAGTCCTATGCCATGTCTGCCATTGATCTGATCCTGTTCGACTGTGATGGAGTGCTCCTCGACAGCGAAGTCATTAGCAGCCGGTGCGCCGCTGAGCAGCTTGGCGAGTTTGGCATGCAGATCAGCCCCGCTGAGGCGTTGCATCGCTTTCTTGGGAGATCGCGCACGGAGATTGCTGCTGCCGCGGTGGATGCGGGGCACGTCGTGCCGACGGACTTCGTAAATCGCCTGGAGGACCGCATCCAGCGGACGTTTGCTACCGAACTACGGCCGATCGAAGGGGTAGCTGAGGTCTTGACGCAGATCAGGTGTGCGGTCTGCGTGGCAAGCGGCAGTTCGCTGCCGTATATACGTCGCGGTCTCGCCCTGACCGGATTGCTTGGATACTTCGACGATCACCTGTTCAGCGCGTCTATGGTCAGCCGTCCAAAACCAGCCCCCGATCTGTTTCTCTATGCGGCGGCGCAGATGGGTGTACCCCCGCAACGCTGCTTGGTCATCGAGGACTCGATGGCAGGCATCCAGGCCGCGCAGGCGGCGCAGATGCGCGTGTTCGGTTTCCTTGGAGGGAGTCATATGGACGCAGCCGAAGCGCTTCCCCGGTATGAGGCCGCGGGTTGCTACCAGATTTTCACTTCCATGCGGGAACTAGGTGGGTTGCTTGCTGCGGAGCAAACGGCGTCCCGAGAGTAATCGGCAGTGAGACTGTCTGGAGCGCGGACAGGCGAACTTGCCTTCTACATCTCCAGTGGGATTACCGGGGGAGGTTCGAGGCGTTACGCTGCAACCCATGGGTCGGGAACAGTACAAAACGCCTGACGAGGATGTCACCTCGGAGTTCGACCGCGTCTGCAAGCTCTTTCAATTGGCACTCGGCAAACCGTCGGACCGCATGCTCTTCGAATCGCTGATGGGCGAAGCGAATGAGCAGGGGATGAACTGGGTTCAGGGGCTGGAGTATGTAATCGAACGGCGTGAAACAAGCGTTTCCACCGAGAGACCGGGCCGGCGGCCCCCGGCCCGAGCCGAGGAAGCAAGCTCAGGGTCCAGGGGCAGTCTGCGCCAAGCGGGATAGGCCGGAGGACAGCGCTGCCTAAAGACCTTTGGCGACGAGGAACAAAATCAGGTCCTTGACGCGGCTGGAGTAGCCCCACTCGTTGTCATACCAGCTGAGCACCTTGCCCGTGTTCCCGACGACTTTGGTCAGCTTGGCATCGACGATCGACGAGAGCGGGTTGCCGCGGAAGTCGGAGCTGACGAGTTCCTGCTCGGTGTAGCCGAGAATGCCCTTGAGGGAGCTTTCGCTGGCGGTCTTGAGCGCCGCGTTGACGCTTTTTACATCAATGGGTTTCTCCGCCACGAAGGTGAGATCGACGATTGAGACATTGGGGGTGGGGACGCGCATGGAGAAGCCGTCCAGTTTGCCGTCCATCTCCGGGATCACGAGTTTTAGTGCCTTGGCCGCGCCTGTGGAGCTGGGAATCATGCTGAGCGCGGCGGCGCGGGCGCGGCGCAGGTCCTTGTGCGGCGCGTCCAGCACGACCTGATCGTTGGTATAGCTGTGAATGGTCGTCATGATGCCGGACTGGATGCCGAATGTGTCGTTGAGCACCTTGACGATCGGAGCGAGGCAATTGGTGGTGCAGGAGGCATTGGAGAGGATGTTGTGCTCCGCGGGATCGTACTTGTCGCCGTTCACGCCGAGAACCAGGGTGACGTCCTCGTTCGTGGCGGGCGCGGAGATGATGACTTTTTTGACCGTGGAGCCCAGGTGGGCCTTGGCCTTGGCGGCATCGGTGAAGAAGCCGGTGGACTCGACGACGATTTCTGCGCCCACGCTGGCCCAATCGAGGTTAGCGGGGTCGCGTTGGGCGAAGACCTTGATCGTTTTGCCGTCGACTGTGATGGAGTCCTCGCCGGCGGAGATCTCGTTTTTGAGGTTGCCGAGGATGGAGTCGAACTGAAGCAGGTGCGCCAGGGTGGCCGGGGTGGTCAGGTCGTTCACCGCGACGAACTCAATCTCCGGATTGCCGAGCGCGGTGCGAAACACGTTGCGTCCGATGCGGCCGAAGCCGTTGATCCCAACCTTTACTGCCATGTGCGTACGCTCTCTTTTCCGTTCCCGAGATGATTCATGCGCAACGGAGGCCGCGCAGTCCAACTGAGGCTATCAAAGCCGTGCGGGACAGGGCAACGCGGGTGCCTCTACGTAGGTGCACCGTTTTGGCAGCAATCGGTGGCGTATGGTAAACCGTGAGTATGCGCCAATGGCTGCGCGAGAGGTTCATGAGACGACGTTCCAGAAAAGCTCCGAATGACTCGGAGTCCACAGGCAAGATCGGCCAGGAGCTGCCGACCGATCAGCCGGCACCATTGCGACCGGCATATCCCGAGCCGGCACGCAATCCGTCGCCTGCCGCGGCCGCCCCAGAGCCGAGCGCGGCGGCCGGGGAGGCGCAGACCGAGCTGACGGCCGAGTTGCATGGTCTTCAGCCGGGTGAGAGCCAGGCACCATCGCCGACAGAGGGGCAAGCCGAGCCGCAGGCCGCTCCACAGCCGCAGCTGGTGATGGAGACGCAGCCGGACTCTGTTGCTACGCCGCCTATCGCCCCGGTACCGGTGCGTTCGCCACGCGGCTATGTGGTACTGACCATCGGTCTGCCAGGGTCGGGCAAGACGACCTGGTACAAGCGCCGGGGTGTCACGCCGTTGTCGAGCGACCTGCTACGCAATATTCTCTTTGACGACATTACAGAGCAGCGCTACCAGGGGCTGGTCTTCAGCACGTTGCGCAGCCTTTTGCGGGCCCGGCTGATCGCAAAAATGCCTTGGAACTATGTGGATGCGACCAACCTGAGCCCGCACGAGCGCCGCCAATGGATCAAGATGGCCAAGAGCTTCGGGTACGAGGTGCAGGCGGTGTTTTTCGACGTGCCGTTGAGCGTGTGCCTGGAGCGGAATTCCAAGCGCGACCGCCAGGTGACCGATGAGGTGATGCACAAGATGGCGGAGCGTCTGCGGCCGCCGGCCTTCAAGGAGGGCTTCGACAAGATCACGGTGGTGCGCGTGAAGGGGGCTACCAACCCGAGTGCTGTGGCGCCACCGCCGAGTGCGGAGGCCGATGAGGGTCCGCAGCACGGAGCGGAGAGCTCGCCCGAGGCGGCTGTCGAGGGCTAGGCAGAAAGAGGATCGATGGCCACCGGTGGCGTGGAGTTCGCGGATGTGAGCTTCACCGTTGCCGGTGGCCGTCAGCTTTTGCGGGGCGTCTCCTTCCGCTGCGAGCCTGGAAGCACGACCGCGCTGCTGGGGCGCAGTGGCTCCGGGAAGACAACCCTGCTGCGGACGGTGAATGCGCTGGTTCGGCCTGAGGGTGGCCGGGTGCTGGTCGATGGCGAGGATGTCCTCACGGCGAACCCGCTGGTTCTGCGCAGACGTATCGGATACGTGATTCAGGAGAGCGGCCTATTTCCTCACATGAAGGTCGAGCGCAATGTCACGATGCCGCTCGAAGTCGCGGGGGAGATCGGCGCGGCGGAGCGTGCAAAGGCGGCGGAGGCTATCACGCGCGTGGGACTGCAGAAAGATGTTCTTGGGCGCTATCCCTGGCAGTTGAGCGGTGGGCAACGTCAGCGTGTGGGCGTAGCGCGGGCTTTGATCTCCGAGCCGAAGGTGCTGCTGATGGACGAGCCGTTCGGTGCGCTGGATCCGTTGACGCGGGCTGAAATGCAGCGCATGATGCGCGATCTGCTGGCGCCCGGTGACGTGACGACCCTGATTGTCACGCATGATTTGCAGGAGGCGCTGTTTCTCGCCGATCGCGTGATCCTGATGCAGGACGGTACGGTGCTCGCGAACGTGCGTGCTGATGAAGTCATGCGGAGCGAGGATCCCTCGGTACAGGAGTATGTGCGGGCGACACGGCCGGAAGGCGCGGCGGCCTAGATGGACGCCTTTTTACATCGCTACGGGGCGGAGATCGGCCGGCTCACCTTCGAGCACCTGTGGCTGACGCTGAGCGCCATGCTGTTTGCTGCATCGATCGCGCTGCCGCTGGGGGTGTTGCTGACGCGCAGGCAGGCCCTGGCACGGCCCGTGCTGGGCGTGGCCAACATCCTGCAAACCATACCGAGCCTTGCCTTATTCGGCCTGCTATTGCCGGTGCCGTTCTTAGGGGACCGCGCGGCCAGGCTGGCGATTGTGGCGCTGACTGGGTACGCGCTGCTACCCATTCTGCGCAATACTTATGCGGGAATCAACAGCGTGGATCCGGCGCTGGTCGACGTGGCGAACGCGCTGGGCATGACCGGATGGCAACGGCTCAGCAAGGTGGAACTGCCGCTGGCGGCCAGCGTGATCCTTGCGGGTTTACGGACCGCGACGGTGACCTGTGTGGGCGTGGCGACGATTGCGGCGGCCATCGGCGCGGGTGGGTTGGGCGAGCTGATCTTCCGCGGCGTGGCGAGCGTTGACAATGGGCTGGTGTTGGCAGGGGCTATCCCTGCGGCTTTGTTAGCGCTTTGCGCAGACGGGCTGCTGGGGTTGGCGGAGAAGCGGTTTGCGGTGCGGCGTTGAGGAACGCCGCCGGCGATAAACCCTTAAGGGCACGGTGGCTGCTGCAGGTATTGCCCCTGGCTATGTCCCTGATCGGGCTTACCGCCTGCGCGCCGCCGCGGTCGTCGCACGTGGTGATCGGGGCGAAAAACTTTACCGAGCAGGTGGTGCTGGGCGAGTTGCTGGCGCAGGAGATCGAGGCCGAGGGCGGCGGGCCGGTCGAGCGGCGTTTCTGGCTGGCGGGCAGTTACCTGTGCCAGCAGGCGCTGCTCTCCGGCCGTATCGACGGCTATGTGGAGTACACAGGGACGGCGTTCACGGCCATTCTGAAGCAGCCGTTGCCGCCTATCGGACAACGCAGCCCGGCAGCGGTGGATGCAATAGTAGCGCGGCT
>CAXTGE010000169.1:0-5126 GCA_964243645.1 uncultured Acidobacteriaceae bacterium
CGGTCGTGATGCGGCCATCCGCAATGGTGCCCAGGTGCGAGGTATGCTGCTCATCCAACGCAACTTGGCCTGCGACGGAGAGCGCACGTGGCGTGCGCTGGACCAGCACAAATGCTGTCTCAATTCCGGCACGCTGTTGGTCCTGCAATGGGATCTTAACGATGTCGTTCGCCTGCGCTCCGCCTTTTGCTGACTTATCCGGCTTGTCCTGCGTGCCGGATGCGGAGGAGCCGGATTTATCAGACGAGGATGTGCCTGAGCTGCCGGCGTCCGCCTGCTTCTTGGAACAGCCATTCAGAAGACAGACCAGCATCAACAGGGGAGCAGAAAAGTTCAGGCGGTTCATGGTTGTACCCCGTAGGCAAGCTGCAGCCGGAGACCGGTCTGTTGAAACTCCGCGAGTGTGTGCAACGCCGTAACCTCGACGTCGAACGCGGTGCGTTCCGCATCCAGGTAACGCAGCAAATCAACGCCACCGGTGCGATAGGCGTCCTCCATAATGGCGAGGTTCTGTTTGGCTCTTGCCCGCATATCCGGCAGAATGTCGAGCACGACCGCCTGCTGGTGGGTATAGGCCTCCTGCGCCGCCGCAATGTCCGCGCCAACGGAAAGCTCAAGTTGCTGCAGGCGATCTTTCGCCAGCCTGACAGAGGCTTCTGCCCGCGCTACTTCACCCTGGTTTCGATTGCGAAAGGGCAGTGGAATTTGCAGGCTGGTGTAGGCGGTGTTGTAGCCCGAATTGCGCTTGTATCCACCCAGCAAGTCGAGATCGGGAACACCAACCGCCCGCTGGAGTCGAACATCCGCCTCGGCTGCGGTCACAGCTTCTCGGGCACCCGCAACGTCGGCACGTGCCGCCAGCACAACGGCGAGGCTTTCCGTTTTGAGCGGTGCAGTGGAATCGAGCGAATCAGAAAGGGAAACACCTGGGTCGGGAGTGCGGCCCATCTGGCGAAAAAGCTCAATGCGGCTCAGTACCACCTCTCGCTTTGCAGATTCCAAGGCAAGCAGCAACCGATCACGCTCGATCTGCACGCGAATGAGGTCGACGCCGCGCATGGCGCCCGCATCCACCCGTTCTTTGTTGTAGTGAACGATCTCATCCACTGCATGGAGGTCTTCTTGCAGCAGCTTCTCAATCCCGATGCTGGTGACCGCAGTCCAGTACGCAGCGGCAACACGCCCTGCAATCTGCTGTTTCAGTAGTGTCTGGTTCGCCTCAGCCTGCCGCACGTTCGCCTTTGCAACGTCTAGTCGCCGAGACCGCTTGCCGCCCAGTTCAAACAGTTGACCGATGTAGGCATAATCCTCGGTGGCGTTTGGAAAGTCGAAATTGTCGCCCCATGGTCGAAGATCTTCTGATTGAAGGTAGAGGCGCGGATTCGGCCGCAAGCCGGCCTGGACCACCAATCCGCGAACCGCATCCACCTGATCTTGACCGATGCGAGCCTGCGGACTCGTCTGGGACTGTTGAATCGCGTCGTGGAGGCTGAGCGAGCTATGGGCGTCGCTCCCTTGGGCAAGCGCGGCGGCCGCCACTAGACTGAAAACGGCACAAACCAGCAGCAGTTTCGCCCAGGCATTTTTAGGAGCGTCAGCCGCGAAATTGGATGTTTGAGCTTGGATCTGCCTCTCCCATGTTGCTGAAGCGAGAACCCCAGCACCATGGGTATAGCAGAATTACAGCCAAACCTGAATTGTGGCGATGTGGGCGGTTTTGGGTATTTCACCTCTCTTTGACACCTACTTCGTTTGAATGTTCGTACTCCCGTACGATTATTCAAACGGCAAGACGCACCCTGAGGCTACTTTTTCGGGGAAACCCGCACTCGAGGTTGGCCGCGCGATTGCTACTCAGCATGTCAGTGCAGAGGGGGTCTTACGAACGACCTGAACTATATCCGGTTTCCGAAGGGGATTTCTCAACGAACGGCGATTGCGTTGGTCAACATCGCCGCGCTGGCCCTGTTCGTCACGGTGGAACTCGGATTTTCCTACTTCAACTTTCCGACACCCCATGCCATGCTGCTCGTTGCAGCGGCCGCGCTTCTGTTCCGCTGTGGCGAGCTAACGCTGTCCCGCCACTCTCTTACCTTAACGCGCGCCCGGACTAGTGCCGTCGTCTCTATTGCAGCAGGACTGATCGTTCCGTTCGCGCTTGCAGCCGCCACCAAGCAGTTTCACACGCATTACTTCGGCCTCCTTATCCTTTCAGTTCTGGAAGCAGCCCTATACTTTTCACTTTCCACGACACTTGTCGTTGCAGCATTGGCGTCATGCTCCGCTGCTCTCTGGGTCGCCTATGCTGCCCACTTCAAGCCGCCGTTTCAACTCGGCGAATTGCTTGAGACCGCCACGCTCATCCTTCTTCTTTTCACGGTGGGAACGCTCGTTTGGACGTTGCTCGACCTCCTTGGAAGACAGGACAGGAAACTCCGTGACCGCCTCGACGATCTTGTAGCAACACGGGAACGTCTGGTACAGGAGGAGAAGTTGGCAGCCATCGGGCGTCTGGCAAGCGCAGTGGCTCACGAGATTCGCAATCCGGTCGCCATCATCTCCAGCGCGATGGAGGCTGCAAGATCGGCGAGTCTTTCGGCCGAGGAACGTGAGGATATGTCCAGCATCGCGCTAACCGAGGCGAAGCGACTGGAGCGGCTGACGACCGACTTTTTGAGCTACGCACAGCCAGGCGATCTTCTGCGCAGCGAGATAGATGTGTTCACTCTTGTCGGCTACATCGCATCCATCGCAAAAGCTCAGGCGCTCGGGAAGCACGTCTCCATCGGTCTCAATATAGAGGATGGCTGCCGTTTGCATGGCAACGAAGACCAGCTTCAGCAAGCGCTGCTGAACCTCATGCGGAATGCCATCGACGCCTCGCCTGACGGGGGACTGGTATCGGTGCGCTGTGATCCTTACGGAGATTTCGTGCGCATTGAAGTCGAGAACCAGGGCATGCCGATTTCCACGCCCATCCTTCCGAAGATCTTCGAGCCGTTCTTCACAGCCAAAAACGGGGGAACGGGTCTGGGCCTTCCCATCGCGAAAAAGATAGCCGAGGCCCATGACGGCACGCTGACGTTGGAGAGAAACGTCGAAGGTCACATCCTGTTTACTTTGCTCCTCCCGGCAGCCGAGCCCACGCTCGCACCAGTAGGACACTAAGGGACCCTCATGGCACGCATTCTTGTGATTGAAGACGAACCGAACATGCGCAAGCTGATCTCCGTTCATCTGCGTGCGGAGGAGCATGCCCTTGTGGTGGTAGGCACGATCCGGGAAGGCCTGGCCGCGCTGGAAACCCAGGACTTTGATGTCGTTCTGACGGATCAAAAGCTGCCCGATGGCGAGGGTCTCCACATTTTGGAGGCTCTCGCCCACGGCGAGTCTGCAACGGCTCTCGTTGTGTTGACAGCATTCGGAACGGTCGAGCTTGCCGTTGAGACCATGCGCAAAGGTGCCTTCGACTTTCTGACGAAGCCTTTTGCGGCCGACAATCTCAAAGCGGTGATCGCTCGTGCAGCGCAGTACACCCTTCTGCGAAGAGAAAATGCGTTGCTCCGCAACGCGGTCGACAGCCTTGAAGGTGACAGCGAGATCCACGGCAAGAGCACATCCATTTCGAAGGTCAAAGGATTGATCCGCCGCGTTGGTCCCACCGATGCGACTGTGCTGATTACAGGAGAAACCGGGACGGGGAAAGAGCTCGTTGCTCGTGCAGTGCACAAGATGAGCATGCGGGCAGGAAAGCCGCTCATGAGCGTGAACTGTGCTGCCTTCCCTGAAACTCTTCTGGAAAGCGAACTGTTTGGCCACGAAAAGGGCTCGTTCACGGGTGCTGACCGGGTTCGTTACGGTTTGTTTGAAACAGCCCATCAGGGCACGCTGTTTCTCGATGAAGCCGGCGAAATGTCACTAGCGGCACAGGCGAAGCTGCTTCGTGTTCTCGCCGAAGGAAAGATCACACGTGTCGGATCGACGATCTCTCGGGATGTAGACGTGCGGGTGCTTGTGGCCACCCATCGAAACCTGCTGAATGAAGTAGAGAAAGGCAGGTTCCGTCAGGACCTCTACTACCGGCTTGCCATCGTACCCATTGAAGTACCTCCCCTTCGGGAGCGTTTGGAAGATATTCCGGCCCTGGCCAGCTATCTGCTACAGCTCATCGCAGGCGACTTGAAAATGGCTCCGCGTAGATTGCAGCCCAAAGCACTCCAGCAGCTGCAAAGTTACACCTACCCCGGCAATATCCGCGAGCTCAGAAATCTTCTGGAGCGCGCCTGCATCCTGACCAGTGGTCCCGAGATTCTCTCGATCGATCTGCCGCTCAAGCCGAAGAACTCCAGCAGTCCGGTGTTCGCCGACGAGTTCAATCTGCGCGATGCATTGGCTGAATGGGAACGGGATGCGATCGTCCAGACGCTTGCGAAAACACAGGGAGGAAAAGCGGAAGCCGCACGCAGGTTGGGACTATCGAAAAGCGATATCACCTACAAGCTTGCAAAATACGGCATCTCGACTGCTGACGGCGAGGTAAAGTCGTGATCGACAAGCAGAATGCAGAGCTGATCGCCAATCTGAGAGAGAACTGGCAAACGGAGATGAGGGGCTAACACACCTATCAAACGCTTGCCGAGGCTGAGACAGACCCGCTTCGCAAAAACGCTTTACGCGGCCTGGCTGAGGCGAAACGCCACCATGCCAACCTCCGGTCGAACGCCTACAGGAACTCGATGAATCGGCGTTGGTAGATCGCGGAAAAGAAACAGGAGGTGCGGAGACTCTCGCATCAACCCTGTCCGGTTCTGCCGTCAAGCTACGCCGGCTCGAAGTCGACGAGAGCCGCGAGATCGCCCGTTCTTACGAGCAGTTCGTGCAACTCGGCGACGAACGATCACTAATTATTCTGGATGAGGTGATCGCGGTGAAAAGAACACTACCGCATCTTGGGTACACTCCTGCTGCCAGGATCGGAACAATTCGGTCTGCTGAAACCCTTGGCTGGTCCGCCGTCCAGTGCAACGGGGATTTCCGGCCGAAGATGCAGATCCTTTTGTAGACCACCTTGCATCGGATCGGTCCCAACTTGTCCAGGCGTTGGCAAGGGAACGATTGAACACCAA
>CAXTGE010000170.1:0-3766 GCA_964243645.1 uncultured Acidobacteriaceae bacterium
TTGAAGTCGATGCCGTGTTCCCGGCGATGATCTTCGAGAAAGTACTCCGTCAGGCAGGCAAGGTCTGCGGAGCGCTCCCGCAGGGGAGGTACCCGGAGATTGACGACGTTCAGCTTGTAAAACAGGTCCTTGCGAAAGCGTCCCTGTTCCACGCGCCCCTCGAGATTCCTGCTGGAGGAGGCCAGCACCCGCGCGGTGAAAGGAACAGGGGAGCTGCCCGGTGCGGAGGATCGGATCTGGCGTGACTCCAGGGTGCGCAGGAGGCGGGACTGCACCTGGAGGCTGAGCGCGCCGATCTCGCCGAGGTAGAGAGTACCCTCGCGTACCACGGCCAGCAGACCCTCTTGGGTCGCGCCCCCGCCGCGTGCCGGCTCGCTGCCAAAGAGCTCGCTTTCCAGCCGGGAGGGCTCGATACAGTCGCAGTCTACCGGGACAAAGGGGCTGTTGGCATGGGGGCCGTTGGCATGGATGGCGCGCGCGACGACCTCTTTGCCCGTGCCGCGCTCGCCGGTGATGAGCACGGGGTGCCGAGTGATGGCGACCTTGGACACGATGCGCAAAAGTTTCTGGATGGCGGCCGACTGGCCGATGATCCTGCCTGACGCGATGCCGGCCTGAAGCCTGTCTTCCAGGGCGCGACTGGTTCGCGACGGTTGCCGCAAGGAGATCGCCTGCTCCAGGATGGCCGTGACCTGATCCAAGGCGAACGGCTTAGGGAGAAAGTCCCCGGCGCCATGCCGCATCAGGTCAACGGCTGAGTTCACGGTGGCAAATGCCGTCATGATGACCACGAAACAGCGCGGGTTGGCGGCGCGTACATTGTCCAGCAGCTCCGCACCGCTGCCGCCCGGCAGACGGATGTCCAGGAAGGCGACATCGAAGAGTTTGTCGGCCATCAGGGAGCGTGCGTCAGGGACTGAGGCCGCAGTGTAGACACGGCAGCCCAGGCTTTCTGCGATACCGGCGCAGACGGAACGGACGGAGTCGTCATCTTCGACGATCAGAACGTCGAGCGCGCCGGCCGGCCCGATGCGTTTTGTCTCGGCGGCAGGGGGAAGGGCACGTTCCGAGGAATGCACCCCGGGATTGGATCGCGATCTCAGCAGTGGCATACGTCCAGGTTCAGGGGAACATGCGAGGCCCGATCGCAGAAGTGCGCTTAAGTTGCAGGGTGCAGCCAGGCGTAGCAGAGGGGCGGCGCAAAGGAGGCGCAGACGAGGCTTCTTCCCGGTTTCCTATAATTGTTTAATGGCTACCGATCAGTCTCTCCCGCGCGGTGATAGCCGCACGCCGTTTCAGGCACGTACCCTGCGCCTCACCCCGCACTTTGTGGCCACCGCGGAAGGGTCCGTTTTGATCGAGACGGGCCACACGCGGGTGCTGTGCAATGCCAGCATCGAAAATACCCTGCCGGGATGGTTGCGCAACTCGGGCCGGGGCTGGGTGACGGCGGAGTACGGTATGCTGCCGCGCGCCACCCTCACGCGCAGTCCCCGGGAGAGCGAGCGCGGCAAGGTGGGTGGAAGAACGCACGAGATCCAACGCCTGATCGGTCGCAGCCTGCGTTCGGTGGTCGACATGAAGCTGCTGGGCGAGCGCACGGTGATTCTGGACTGCGATGTGCTGCAGGCGGACGGGGGAACGCGGACGGCGGCGATCACGGGTGCCTGTGCCGCGCTGGCCATTGCGCTCGACAAGCTGGTGCAGGCGGGAACCTTAAAGAAGAGCCCCATCCGGGAGATGGTCGCCGCGACCTCAGTGGGTGTGGTGGATGGCCGTGTGCTGCTGGATCTGAACTACGAGGAAGATAGCCGCGCCGATGTGGATATGAATGTCGTGATGACGGCGTCGGGCGGCCTGGTGGAGACGCAGGCGACCGCGGAGCGCGATACGTATTCTCGTGCGCAGCTGGACGCCCTGCTGGATGCGGCGCAGGATGGGATTCGCGATCTGCTGGCAGCGCAGCAGGCCTGTGTGGAGGCGGCGCGCTAGAGGAAGGTCTGATCAAGTCATTCGGGGTGGTTGGCGCTACGCCGAGAACGCAGATTCCCTTCGGGAATGACAACAAGAGAGAACCGCTTGATCGTTTGAGGTTCGTTCAAGGTATGCGATCACACCCTTCCAAGCTGCGGGCGTTCGGTAGGAAGTCCGTTGAACCCGGGGAAGGCTGGGGATGGTTTTATGTGGACGAGGCAGTGGTGAGCCTGTCTTGAAATAGGACATCTGGCGCGCGTAGCCCCGGGATAGACTGCGGTCATGGAACTCAGTCTGCGAGGTCTGGACTTCCCTTTGCGCATACGCCCGGAACACCCGTTCTCGGAGGATGAGCTGCTGCGCTTTTGCGCAGCGAATGACTCGCTGCGCATTGAGCTTGAGGCGAATGGAGAACTGAGTGTCCTGTCGCCTACCGGTGGCGGAACCAGTAACATCAATGCACAGATCACCTATCAGCTCGTCAAGTGGACAGAGGAGAACGGACGCGGAACGTGCTTCGATTCCAACGGCGGATTCCGGCTGCCGGATGGGTCTGTCCGTGCGCCCGATGCGTCTTGGGTCTCATGGTCCCGATGGAATGCGCTGACCGCAGAGCAGCGACGCGGCTTTGTCCCGCTCTGCCCTGAGTTCGTCGTGGAACTCCGCTCACCAACGGACAACCTGCATGCATTGCAGGAGAAGCTGCGTGAGTGGATAGCGAATGGCGCCGAGCTTGCATGGCTGATCGACGTGGAACGCAAGATGGTCGAGGTGTATCGCCCGCGCGCTTCCGAGCCGGACATTCTGGAGGCGGTGAGCGCCGTCTATGGCGAAGGACAGGTCGGCGGCTTTGTCCTCGAGATGTCCCGCATCTGGGTTTAGGCGCGGCCTGGGTAGAAAGAGAAAACGCTGAGCAATGCTGGTAGTCTGGGCTCCTCAGCTACCCCTAGGAGATACAAAAGTTGGCAGATCCAGTCATCATTACCGTACGACCCAATGGCCCTCTGCGCATTGAAGGTCACATCATTCTTAAAGACGCGGACGGGCAGGAGTGGGATCTCACGGGCAAGCCCGCGATCAGCCTTTGCCGTTGCGGACTCAGCGAGAAGCGGCCGTTCTGTGATGGATCGCATTCACGGCAGGGATGGCAGTGCATGGCCAGCCCCGGCAATCTGACCGGCAAATAGGAGCACCGTCGTGAGGGGAAAAGACAAGGCAAGTGTCTCGGCAGTGTGGGCGTCCGTGCTGCTGGCGGGTGCCGCAGCGTCTGCATTGTTCGCGGTATCCGCAGCGTGGGGGCAGCACCCCGATCCGACCCTCATCCCTGATCCGGCGGGCGTTCAGGACGAGGCACCGCCTTCGGGATACCACGGACCGCTATACACGCGTGAAGACGTGATGGTGCCCGTGAGGGACGGCGTGAAGCTGCACACCGTCATCTACCGTCCGCGAGGCAGTGCGCAGGGAGGAGCGGCTTTGCCGTTTCTGATGCAGCGGACGCCGTATGGCGTGAGCGGCATGACGGCGCGGGCGATCGAGAGTGGCAAGCCGGAGTTGGCGGCCAGCGGCTACGTCTTCGTCTACCAGGACATCCGCGGACGGTATGGCTCCGGCGGGCAGTTCGTGATGAACCGGCCGGTTGTTTCGCATATGTCTAAGAACGACGTCGACGAGACAACCGACACCCGGGACACCATTGACTGGCTGCTGAAGAATGAACCCAACAACGCGGGCAAGGTCGGCGTGCTGGGCATCAGCTATCCGGGTTTTCTGGCGATCATGGCGGGGCTGG
>CAXTGE010000170.1:3776-5125 GCA_964243645.1 uncultured Acidobacteriaceae bacterium
GGTGAAGGCCATCAGCCCGCAGGCTCCCATGACCGATATCTGGATGGGGGATGACTTCTTCCATAACGGAGCTTTCCGCGAGACCTACGGCTTCGATTACGTGCAGGAGTTGGAAGGGCAGAAGACCGACGTCCGCCCGGATGCACAGGAAGATCAATACGACTATTTCCTAAAGCACACGAACTTCGCCGGTGCTGCCGCGTCCGCCGGTATATCGCAGCTGCCGACGGCGCAACGGTTTCTGAACGAGCCAAGTTATACGAAGTTTTGGCAGGATATGGCGGTGCAACGCCGGCTCACGAAGCCCGAGGTGCCCACCCTGGAGGTGGGCGGCTATTGGGATCAGGAAGATATGTGGGGACCGCAGGCCGAGTACGCCGCCCTGCACGCCCATGAAGACAAGGATGACGCACAGCACAGGGTCTTCCTGGTGCTTGGACCCTGGAACCATGGGGGGTGGGCGCGCGGCCCCGGCGACGAGCTGGCGAGCAAGTACGGCAAGATCAGCTTTGGCGGGCAGCGGACAGGGGAGTACTACCGTGCGACGTTTGAGGCGCCGTTCTTTGAGCTGTACTTAAAGGGCAAACCGGGCTTTGATCTCGCGGACACGGCGAGCTTCCGCACAGGGGAGAATCAGTGGCATCGCTATGCCGCATGGCCGCCCAGGGAGGGCTTCCGGTCCATCAATGTCTATCTGCGTCCGCAGAGGACGCTGAGTGCCGAGGCACCAGCCGAAGGGGCGGCCCCGGCAGTGGTGGCTGCGGTCTACACGGCGGACCCGGCCAACCCGGTCCCGTATCGGCACCGGCCCGTCCAGTCCACGTACGGCAACAGTTCGCAGTGGAGGCCCTGGCTTGTGGAGGACCAGAGCTTTGTCGCGGACCGGAAGGATCTGGCCAGCTTCAGCACACCGGCGCTGACGAAGGACCTCACGGTGACGGGCGATGTGATGGCCGATCTGTTTGCCGCCACGACCGGCACGGACGGCGACTGGGTCGTCAAGCTGATCGACATCGCCCCGGACGGCGGCTATCAGCTGATGGTGGCCGAAGAGATTCTGCGCGGGCGCTACCGCAACGGATTTACTACTGCCGAGCCGGTGAAGCCGGGCGAGGTGAACGAGTACAGGTGGAGCCTGCACGGGGTGGACCACACGTTCCTCAAAGGGCACCGAATGGCCGTGGAGGTGCAGTCGAGCTGGTTTCCGCTATATGACCGCAACCCGCAGACATTTGTGCCGAATATCATGAGCGCCCCGGCGGAGGCCTATAAGGCGCAGACAATTACCCTTTACGACTCACCGCAATACCCCTCCCACCTCGCCTTGCCGGTCGCGGAGGGAGCGGCGC
>CAXTGE010000171.1:0-1617 GCA_964243645.1 uncultured Acidobacteriaceae bacterium
CATCATGTACTCGGCCAATACCCTTGTTTTCACGGCAGCCGCGCTGCCCTTCATGCTGCGCCTGAGCCCCCGGCTCACGATGTTCGCCTTTCTCCCGTTGCCCTTCGCGTCCGTGCTGGTCCAGTACTTCGGCGCGCGCATTCACACGCGCTTTGAACGCATCCAGGCCATGTTCTCCGACATCTCAGCGCAGGCCGAAGAGAACTTCTCCGGCGCACGCCTCATCCGTGCCTTTGCCCAGGAGGAGGCGCAGGTTGCCGCCTTTGAAGCCTCCAACCGCGAGTACATCCGCCGCAGCCTCTTGCTCGCTCGCCTGATGGCGATGCTCTGGCCCACACTGGAGTTGGTGTTGGGGATCTCGCTCATGCTGACGCTGCTGGTTGGCGGCCGCGAGGTGGTGCAGCACCGCCTCACCGTCGGCCAGTTCACCAGCTACAGCGTCTACATGGTGCAACTCACCTGGCCCATGATCGCCATCGGCTGGGTCGTCAACCTCGTCCAGCGCGGCGCCGCGTCGGTGGTCCGCATCGATGCGCTCATGCAGGAAAAGCCCGCAGTCGACGACGCCCGGATGGATCGGGCACTCGGTCAGCCGCGGATCTTCGAGGATGGCAGCTTCGGGACGATCCATGGCGATATCGAGTTCCGCAACCTGACGTTTGGCTACGAGACCGGCCCAGAGGTTCTGCACAACATTTCACTGCACATCGCCGCTGGAACTTCGCTTGCCCTTGTCGGCCCTACAGGTTCAGGCAAGTCCACCCTCGTATCTTTGATTCCCCGCCTGTACGACGCGGCCGAGGAATCCGTCCTGATCGACGGTGAACCGGTTCGCCATTGGCCTCTCCCAACGCTCCGCGCCGCCATCGGCTTCGTCCCGCAGGAGACGTTTCTCTTTTCCACAACACTTCAGGACAACATCGCGTTCGGCAGCCCCGAAGCCAACTATGACCAGGTGCTGCAGGCAGCCGAGACCGCGCATATCGGCAAAGAAATCCTGGAGTTCCCCCAGGGATTCCAGACCGTGGTCGGGGAGCGAGGCCTCACGCTCTCCGGCGGCCAAAAGCAACGCTCTGCCATTGCGCGTGCCCTGCTGCGCGAACCCCGCATCCTGATTCTGGATGACGCGCTCGCCTCAGTGGACACCTACACCGAGGAGCAGATCCTCACCGGGCTTCGTACCGCTATGGAGGGTCGTACGACTCTTCTGATTGCGCATCGCGCCAGTACCGCGCGCAAAGCGGACCGTATTGCGGTGCTGGTGGAAGGCCGCATCACCGAACTGGGCACCCATGAAGAGCTGCTCGCCCGCGGCGGCTACTATGCCGACCTGTACGAAAAGCAAAGCCTGGAGGAAGAGATCCTACAAGCCGTCTAATCCCGGGCCGTCCAACCAAGGCCGTCCAAGCCGGAACGCTCAGAGCTGTTCTCCTGCAGGTGCGGTGCTGAGCTGAGACTGCTCGCGCCAGTTTTCGCCAAGAAAACTGGCTTGAGCGTGTCAACCAGAGCAACAGCTACAGGAGAACAGCTCTAGCTAACCCCTTCGTCCAGCTTAGGGAACGTGCGGGTGATTGCTTCGCCTCGTTCGGCCCTGACAGCATGACGCGATGCAAGCCC
>CAXTGE010000171.1:1717-5087 GCA_964243645.1 uncultured Acidobacteriaceae bacterium
GACTGCTCAAAAGGGGCCTTCGGCTGAACCTTCCCAGTGACAACACCCAGGAATGCAGCCATTACCACGATGATCAGACCTACCAGAGCCAGTCCGATGGCCGACTCGTCCTTTGACTTATGAAACAGCATGCCGTCTCCTTGCATTCCGTGAATCGCCTCTACCTGAGATGCTATCGCATCCAGGATCGTGCGTTTACCAGATTGCCCGCGCGCGCACAGCGAAGGGAAGGTACTCCGTGCAGGGCTTTATGCCCGTCGCTTAAGGGAGCGCGAGCGTCGGTTGTGGCTTGCCTGACGCGAGCTCCTGCCCGGGCAGCCGGCCGGCCATTGCCAGACTCCTGTGTAGCCTGCCGATGCGCCCATTCGGCCCCACGACGAAGGGCAGCGAGAGCGCGTGCCAGTTCCTGTCCGCATCCGACGGCTCGGCAGCTGTCGGGATCAGTCTCGTCCAGCTGCGACCATCGTCGCCCGAGACGTCCGTTCCGTTCGGCCCCACCGTGATCCAGCTGTTCGAGGTCGCGTCGTACGCCACGGCGCTTCGGTACCCGCTGGGTCCCTGTTCCGCCGCGGTGGCACGGCCGGCGACCAGCTTCTTTACATTTAGACTCGGTCCGCCATGCTTGACGAACACCGCTGTTCCCACGGCCTCATTCGCCGAGTCGCCCCCAACAACCATGAGATCCACCCGGTCCGGCGAGACACGGCGCGCGGCCACCGAGATCGCCCCGGCAGTGACGCCGGAGGACATGGGCAGCTTGATCTCCGCAAAGGTGTACTTCACGCTTACGTACTCGAACTGTTCATGGTGCACGTCGGGGTAGAGGAGTCGTGCGCCGCTGTCGCCTCCCGTAACGAAGGCAAAGCTGTCCTCGTCCGCACTGGCCGTCAACGAACTGTTGCTCTCGGAAAAAAGGTGCTCCCCTGCCCTTGCCACGGCAGGCGGTCCCGGAGAAAATGTCTCATCCTCGGCCAGCGCCTGCCATGTGCCCCCGTGATCTTTCGAGGTATAGATCACAAATTCTCCGCCGACGGGATGGCCCACCAGCACACCCCGCGCAAAGTAGCCCTTTTGCGGCTGGGGCAGAGATTTGTACTGAAACTGTACGGAATCCAGCGTCCCCTCCGGGTTGGGGTTGAGGAACACAAGCTCCCACGACCTGCAGCCATCCGTGGTCCTGTAGAGCCGCGAGAGTTCGCCTTTGCCGTGCGACATGACCACAGCGGTATTCGCGTCAAAGCCCTGCACTCCGCGGAAATCGAGATCCCTGGCCTCGGGCGGGACGAAACAACGCTCCCAGGTCGCGCCGCCATCGGTGGTGCGCAGAACCGTTCCCCCTGTCCCGCTAGCCCAGGCGATCTGGTCAGAGACGGCGTGAATGCCGCGCAGATCAGCCGTGGTGCGGGAGGGTTGAATCTCCCATTGCGCGTGTGCTGTTGTGAACAACGCTCCAAGAACGAAAAATGGCGTGTGGAACCGCATGCGGGAAATCATACGAAGCGGACTTAGTCCGCTTCTATCCAACAATGGTTACATCACTGACCTGACGGTAACCAGTTCGGCTGATCCTCGAGTACCTCCCGCCGCAGCTCGCTACGACGATCACCTGAGAACCCTAAGCCGCTGCCTGCGCTGTTTAAAACGCGATAGCCTTTGCGGCAAGCTGCGTCCCGATATTTACCGCCCTTGTGATGATGTCTAGGATCTTCGCCACATCGCCAAGGTGATCGACACTGGCCTGCAGCGTCAGTTGCTCGCTGTTCATCTGCGATGTCAGCGAAGCCACCTGCGGATCGTCGTTGTGCAGAACCTTGTTGATGGCCGTCCAGTAGTTGTTGCGACTGCTCACGATCAGGGAACGCAAATCATCTAGTTGGGCCTGCGTCGCGCCCTGCCCGAGCAATGTGGACAGGCTACCCCGCACGGTGAAGTACTGGTCTTCCAGAGCTTCCAGAGCATCATTCATTGCATCTCTCCCCTAACTCGATAGGTCGAGCCACTCTTTCACCGTGTGCAAGGAGAAAGGCTCGCTCCTTGCCGCCATCCTGTGCCCGGTGGCCAATGTGTGCACCCGGGCGCTCATCTCCTCAAGCGCGGCCAGCATGGCCAGGGACGCTTCCATCTCCCGGCTGCTTTCAGCCTCTACCTTGGCGTCCAAACGGCTCAGGGCAAGCTGCCGCAGGCTGCCCTGCAGTTGCGGTGAGGCCGGAACCGGCGTCAGATCGAACGGCCGCAGCGCCGGTGCGAGCATCGGGGTCATGTCCACGCCATTCGCCGTCGTAAGATCTTTGGCCACAAGGGCTGCCTGCCGAAGATGAAAGAGCGCGATCGAATCATAAGCTGGCTTCTCCTTGCCGAACAGCTCCGCAACCGCGGCCAGCGTCCCGTCCATCGCCTGGGCCGCCTTTCTCTCTTCGTGTTGCTGCACGAGCTGAATCAGGAGGCGCCCCGCTTTGCCCAGGCTGTCCGGGATCGGGGAGCCCTGCGGCAACGCCTTCGCGTCCACAAGCGCATTGCCTAACGCCGTTGCCGAAGATTGCACGTTCGCGGCCGCCGTGGATCCCGTGAGGGCCTGCAGGGACGAGGCAAGCACAGCCAGCGAATCCGCCATCGCTTTCCGCTTCAGCAACTCGGCACGTGTATCGTCCGGTAGCTTGCGATCAGCTTCGTTGAAGCGGATACCGGAAACAGCGCTGTCCACTTCCAGCAGCGCGATGCTGTCCGTCTCCGCTGCAATCAGCTGGCCGTAATACCGTTCCAGTGCAGCCGCCGTGGTGGTCATCTGCTCGGAGGCTGCGACAGCGTCCTCCGAAACTCTGCAACCGCCTAGCCAAGACCCGCAAAGGAGCATGGCAGCTGCAACAGCCTTCCTTCGGAAAAATTTCATCCTGCGCCTCCGGACCTGCACGGCATGCAGTAAGCCGTCACTATAAACCGGCATGAAGGCGTCGCAACAGACTTCTGTATCGTCGACCGACGACGCCCCCTTGACGCGCATGCCGCCCAGAGGTCCAGACGCAAATCCGTTACCATGACCCGTGATGACTTTGAATACAAAGCGCGCCCTCGTCACCGGAGGCGCAGGCCTCATCGGCTCCCATATCGTCGATCTGCTGATCCGGAACGGCTATACCGTTCGCATCCTTGATAATCTCGAGCCCCAGACCCACAAGCAGGGCAAGCCAAGCTGGATTCATCCTGAGGCCGAGTTCGTGCAGGGCGAGGTACAGGACGCTGCCACGATCCGCGCTGCGCTCCAGGACATCGACGTCGTCTTCCACGAGGCAGCCTACGGCGGCTACATGCCCGAGATGGCGAAGTATGTGCTCGTCAACAGCTTCGGCACGGCGCAGATGCTGGAGATCATCCG
>CAXTGE010000172.1:0-2095 GCA_964243645.1 uncultured Acidobacteriaceae bacterium
GAGTTAGTCCGGTCTGAGATCGTACTCAGCAGGTGATCCGCGTGCTTCTCCTCGTCCAGCGTCTTGCCCAGCATGTCGACGTGGTGTGAGAGGCCCAGAAGCTTCGCCCAGCTCTTGGCTGTCCCGTACGATGCAATCTCGTAGTGCTCGATCTTCTGAGCCGTCGCAAGCAGGCCCGCATCACGCACAGGACCTTCCTTCGACTCGCTCACGATGTTCTCCCCCGAGCCAATCAGTGCCGTGATGATCAAATCCTTCTTGTCCTCGGCATCGCCATCGTTGGTTTCGGCGATGAGCTCCTTCAGGCGCTCCGCCTGGACTTCCGTCTCCTGCATATGCGATTGAAAGGCCTGCTTCAATTGCGTATCGGACGTGTGCTTGATCATGCTGGCAAGACCCTTCACCGTCTGTGTCTCGACGTTGAGCAGGTAGCGTAGCTGCAGGGTGTACAGCGATTGGAAGCCCTTGATGTCGTTCGGTGTCAAAAAACCCATGTCTATTTCCTCGTCTGCGTATGGACCACGGTAGTGAGAAGGTCGCGGGGAGCCAAGTGTTGCAAGCGGGATCGTTTCAGGTTTTACAGGCTTTCAGCCGGCAACGTATCCTGAAGGGCAAAAAGATCGGGCAAGGGTTGTCTCGTTTTGCGTCACCCCCTCAGTTGAGCTGTTCTCCTGCAGGTGTACTGCTAAGCCGAGGCAGTTCGCGCCAGTTTTCCTCAAGAAAACTGGCCTGAGCGTGTCCACCAAAACCATAGCTACAGGAGAACAGCTCTTAAGTGCGCGGAAGTGGTATTCCGCAGAGCTGCACTGCCCTTTACCGTGGAACCATGTTGTTGCCTGTACTTCTGCTGCTGCTGCTCCCCCACTCCGGTGTCACTCCGGATGCCGGCAAGGAGCCGGGCAAAGGTGCTTCGCTGCTGAAAGCCTGCCAGGCGGAGCTGCGGCTCATGCAACCCGGCGCATTGACTTCAGCGGATGCCGGCGACCTGGTAAACGGTAGCTATTGCATCGGCTATCTGAACGGCTTCCTGGCAAACCTCACAACCGACCGGAACGCGGCGTGCCCCAATGACGAACCCATGGCCGAGCTTGTGCGCGCCTACGTCAGCTACATGGAGCGCAATCCGCGGTTGCTGGAAGAAGAAAAGCGGATGGGCCTTCGTCTTGCTCTACAAAACGCGTTTCCCTGCCCGGCGGTGAGCAGCTCACCCGCTCCCCGCACTCCGCTTCAGCGAGACAGCCTTTAGAGCAGTTCTCTTGCTACCGTGGAGCGCAGAACAATAGGGAATGTCGTTCTTTCAAGAGGAAACGACGCGAACGGTCTCAATCCGCTCCCCACCTTCAGGAGCACTGCTCCAGCCGGCCGTCGCTCAGCCGCAACACACGATCGCAACGCTCGGCTATCTCCGCGTTGTGGGTCACCAGCAGTGCAGCCAGTCGTCCCTCCCTGCATAAGCGCTGCAGGAGGGTGAAGAGATGAGCGGCGGTCTGGTCGTCCAGGTCCCCGGTAGGCTCATCCGCCATCAGCACCGCGGGACGGGTCACCAACGCTCGGGCCAGGGCGACACGCTGTTGCTCGCCGCCGGAGAGCTCTCCGGAGCGGTGCGATGCACGATCCCCCAGTTCTACACGCTCCAACCAAAGGCGCGCCTCGGCAAGCGCCTGCCGCCTCCCGGCTCCACCCACCATCAGCGGTAGGGCCACGTTCTCGACAGCCGTGAACTCGGGAAGCAGGTAATGGAACTGCCAGACATAGCCGATGCGCTGATTGCGCAACGTCGCGGTCTGCTGGGCCGACAGACCATGCAGCGCCGTCGAGCCGATCCAGACCTGCCCGGCAGACGGCTGGTCGAGCCCGGCAAGCAGATGCAGTAACGAGCTCTTTCCCGCACCACTGCGTCCCATGATCGCGACCATCTCTCCGGCGGCAATCTCCAGATCGAGCTCTCGGAAGAGCTGCAGGCCCTCCCCCCGTCCCGCGACAGCACCATAGCGCTTGGATAAGCCGCTGGCCCGCAGCACCGGCGCGTTCTCCAGATCGAGCTGTCCTATAGGCGTCGGTCGTCTCACTCGGTGGCAACCTTGCCGCCGTCGTC
>CAXTGE010000172.1:2195-5021 GCA_964243645.1 uncultured Acidobacteriaceae bacterium
GTGCTTGCGCAACTCGGCTTGGTGCAGCTCAATACAGAAATTGCAGCCGTTTAACACCGAGGCGCGCAGGCACACGAGTCCCAGCAGCACGGGGTGGAGGGACGTCTCCGTGTTGATGTAATGTCCAAAAGCACTCAGGGCCGCATAGCCCTGTGGCGCAAGCTCCGGGTATCTCAAACGTCCCATCGATGACTCTCCCCGAGCGCAACGAAACGGCCTGATTGCCTATTCATACCGCAAGGCCTCCGCTGGCAGGATAGAGGCTGCCGCGCGTGAAGGGTACAGCGTGGCCAGCAAGGCAATCCCCAGCGACAGGACACTGACCAGCACCGCATCGGTCGCCCTCGGCGCAAACGGCAGATGATCAATGGAGTACACGCCAGGGTCGAGCTGGATGAAGCGGTAGTGCGCCCCAAACACGCTGCCGGCGTAGCCAAGCACCAGGCCCAGCGCGGTACCCACCGCGGAGATCAGCACGCCCTGAAGCAAGAAGATGCGACGAACCTGCGTCGCGCTCACCCCAAAACTCATCATCACCGCGATATCGCGGGTTTTCTCCATCACCATCATGGTCAGCGCGCTCAGGATGTTCAATGCGGCGACGACGACGATCAAGGCGAGCACGATGAAGGTCACCACCTGCTCGAGCTTGAGCGCACGGAAGAGCTCGCGGTTTTGCTCCTGCCACGTGGTCGCCTGAAAGCCCTGGCCGGCCGCCTGCTCCAACGCCCGTGCTGCCTGGGGAGCCCGGTTCAGATCATCGAGCCGAAAGCTCAGAACGCTCACCAGGTCCGGCTCGGAGAAGAGCCGCTGCGCATCGCTCAAACGCAGAAAGGCATAGCCCGAGTCGTACTGGAAGAAGCCTGATGAGAAGATCCCGGCCACGCGAAATCGCTGATAACGAGGCACCAGGCCCAGCGGGGTCAACTCTCCCTGCGGGCTGGTGATCAGCAGGGTGTCTCCCACGCCCGCACCCAGGGTCAGGGCCAGTTCATGCCCGATCACGATCGGCGGTGTCAGGCCACTGTTCCCATCCACGATACCTTGCCCTGCACCGACCTGCAGCGGTGGCGTCAGTTCCCTATACGAGCCTTCGTTCACCGACTGCAGCAGGTTTCCGATCTTCAACTCATCCGCTGGGACGATCCCTTTAATGAGCGCACCGCCCGACCGTGGTCCGCGAGAGATCAGCACCTGCCCGTAGAGGCCGGGGGCCACCGCATCCACATGCTCCGTCCCGGCGAGCCGCTGCATCAGGGGACGCCAGTCCCGGATGCCGTCGCCCGCCACGCGCAGCACCTCAACGTGCGCCGTCGCGCCCACAAGACGCTCCTGCAAATCGCGCCGCATCCCGTTGGTGATCGCCAGTGCGAGAATCAAAGACGCCACACCCGCCGCAACACCCAACACCGAGATCGCCGTAATCAGGCCTACCACCGCCTGTCGGCGACGGGCGCGCAGGTACCGGGCAGCCACAAAAAGTTCGAAGCGCACCCCCCGATGGTACTGCCCGGCCCGTTGCTACCTGAATGATTTGGACACTCCGAGTCTCGTGAGTGATCGTCAAGCGCCTTCGGCCGATTCTGTCGTGGGCTTCCCGGACTGCCCCTTTACACCCCGGAAGTGGTAGGTAGCGTGGGTGCTGTCGCACTTGCGACCGAATTCCCACAGGAACGTCCAATCTCTGGTAACCGCCACAAGCTTCGCGCTTTCGGAATCGTGCAAAGCACAGATACACTAAGTGGCAACTGTCTGGCTGCCTGTAGGCACTCAGGTCCCTTCGCCGCAGATAGTTGCGGCGGTCTCGGTTTTCCATCGCAGACCACGCCCTCTCCGAGTATGGGCGAGGGCGGTGGGTTGAAGGGGGAGCATGTTCGAACGCTACACAGAGAAAGCGCGGCGCGTTATCTTTTTCGCGCGCTACGAGGCGAGTCAGTTCGGGTCGCCCTACATTGAAACCGAACACCTCCTGCTCGGGCTCCTGCGCGAGGACAAAGCACTCACCAATCGCTTTCTTCGCTCGCACGCATCCGTAGAATCCATTCGCAAACAGATTGAGCAGCACACCACCGTCCGTGAAAAGGTCTCCACCTCGGTAGATCTTCCGCTCTCGAACGAATGCAAGCGCGTGCTCGCCTACGCCGCTGAAGAGGCGGAGAGGCTGAGCCATAAGCACATCGGGACAGAGCATCTGCTGCTCGGCCTTCTGCGAGAAGAAAAGTGCTTCGCGGCGGAGATCCTTACGGAGCGTGGCTTGCGTCTCCCTGCCATCCGCGAGGAGCTACAGCGTTCCACTCAGGAAAAGCCGCAGGGTTCCGGTTCGGCCTCCGGGTCTTCGTCCAAGGGACGCGGCCAGCAGCAGGAGCAGTCCATGCTGGCCGAGTTTTCTCGCGATCTGACGCAGGCCGCGGTCGACGGCACCCTGGATCCGCTGGTGGGGCGTGACTTCGAGGTCGAGCGCGTCATTCAGATCCTGTGCCGCCGGACGAAGAACAACCCCGTCCTGATCGGCGAGCCCGGCGTGGGCAAGACGGCTATCGTCGAAGGCCTGGCGCAGAAGATCGCCGACGGCGAGGTCCCGAGCTTCCTTGCGGAAAAAAAGGTTCTCTCGCTGGATCTCAGCCTGATCGTTGCGGGTACCAAGTACCGCGGCCAGTTCGAAGAGCGGCTCAAGACGATCATGAAGGAGTTGATGGAGAACCAGAACTCCATCGTCTTCATCGACGAATTGCACACGCTGGTCGGTGCCGGCTCGGCCGAGGGTTCACTCGACGCGGCCAATATCCTGAAGCCCGCGCTCAGCCGTGGCGAGATCCAGTGCATCGG
>CAXTGE010000173.1:0-1219 GCA_964243645.1 uncultured Acidobacteriaceae bacterium
AGGCTGTGGACCGATGGATACTCAAGCCTCTTACCCATCCTGCGTTGGACCGGGCATCACTAATTCACTGATTCACTTACCCTTCGCAGCCGGCTCACACGCCCAGTGTGCCCGTCACCATGCGGACCCGCTCCTCCCACGTGCCCGACCGGCTCGCCTCCCAACGCGCGGTCTCAAGCCCATCGCGGAAGCCCACGCCCCTGAGCCGGTCCAGCCCCCCCAACATCTCCTCCGGCGTGTCCACCAGCTCCAGCAGGGGCGGCTTCTCCAGCAGTTCGGCAAAGCCGCGCGTCGCCAGCATCGGACGACACGCCGCCACATGCTCATAAAAGCGCGTCGAACTCCCCGAGTACGTCGGCTCCGTCTTCAGGTACGGCAGAATCGCCACGTCAAAAGCCCGAGCAAACGCCTGCAGCTCGCCGTAGGGTTTGGCACCCACAAAATGCGTGCGGCGGCTGCAGTCCATCACGCGACGGCGCGCCGCCTCCTGCGCCGGGTCCGCGATGGGCGAAGCCGGCCCGACAAACAGCCAGGTCAGCCAGGGCGTCCCTTCCACCACCGGCGCCAGCAGATGCCAATCCATATTGCCGGCAAGGTTGCCGATCACGCCGGCAATCGGTCGCTCCAAGCTTGTGACCTCGGGAGGCAAAGGACCGGGCTGCAGCAGAGGCTCCGGTGCGATGTTGCCGGCGCGCGTTGCGTTCGGGACCACCGTGATCTTTTCCGGCGCACATCCCACCTCCGTCCGCAGGTACGCCGCAATACGCTGAGAGTTCGGGCACACGGTCGTGGCAACGCGGCACATGCGCAGATCCAGCGCGCGCACCTGGTCACCATCCACCGACGGGTACCCCGCCGTCAGATCGGTGACGTAGTAGACCACCGGCCCCTTCCACGCCTCCGCGACCGGTGCGTAAAAGGGGGTAGAGCAGATCAGGGCCGCCGTACGCTCGTCCGGGCTATGCCGTCTCAGGCGCTTCAAGACGCCATGCTGGAAAGGCAGCACTTGCCGGATGGGCGCACGGGCGTAGCCACGCTGCAGCGGGTATCGCAACATGCTCAGGGCCGGCTCGGGAATCGTCTCCGTACGCTCCCAGCGCTCAAAGGCGCCGAACGTCCGCATCTCCGGCCACCAGGCGACCATGGGATGCACCCGGGCCATCGCCGAAGCAAACTCCCGCATCCAGATGCTGCCCACATCCAGGATCTGCCACGTCTC
>CAXTGE010000173.1:1319-5012 GCA_964243645.1 uncultured Acidobacteriaceae bacterium
CGATCGGGCCGTCTCTTCCAGGCCTTCCTGTAATGTGAGCATCCGAAACGCGGGGACTGCCTCGCCCAGGCGATCGCTACGCAATCCGGACTGCAACGGCCGGGCGGCACGCTGTCGGAGGCTCGATGTCTCGATACCCTCAACCAAACCGGCATCGAGAGAGAAGAATTCAGCTACCCTGCGCGCGAGCTCGTATCGGCTCAGCAGGTCCGGTCCCGTGATGTGAAACATCCCATGCGCATCGGCGTCCAGCAGCGCCAGCGTGGCCTGTGCCAGGTCCCGGTTGAGCGTCGGCGTCGAAACCTGGTCCGCCGGCACCCGCATCCGTTCGCCTGCCCGCAGCTGACGCTGCAGTGTGCTGATGAAGTTCTTCCCCGCCGCATCCGGCCCGTAGACCCAGCTTGTTCGCAGCACCAGGGCCTCGGGATGCACCCGCAGCACGGCCCGTTCGCCCTCCAGCTTGCTCTTGCCATACACGCTAAGCGGATGCGTTTCATCGCTCTCAACGTAGGGCCCCGGCCGTTGGACGGTCCCATCGAAGACGTAATCCGTAGAGAAGAACACAAAGGGTATCCCGTGCTGCTTCGCATAGGACGCCAGCATGGAAGGCCCATGCGCATTGGCCCGGTAGGCCTCCTCCGGCTTGTCCTCGCAGCCGTCTACCCACGTCATCGCGCCGGAGCAGATCACCAGGTCAGGGACGATTTCCCCAAGGGCCTTGGCAGCCTCTTCGGGGTTGCTCAGAGCCGCCAGATCAAGAGTCAGCCAGCCCTCACGCGGCACACGCGCACTACGTCGCACCTGCTTGGAGCCCTGCGCCGCAAGCGCGTGACACAGCTCCACGCCAACCTGCCCGGACGCGCCCACGACCAGCGGCCGCTGCCAAATCTTTGTGCTCAACGCTTCCCCCTTCGGCCTTTCTTCCACTTCATGATACCCATCCTGGTCCCTCGAACCGGGTCTAAATCTGTCCTTAAATAGAACAGGCTGCCCGGCTTTCCTTCGCATGCGCGGAGTCCGTCTCGCTCTTCGAACCCAGTGACTGCGCTACGATGAAGGGCAAAGGACCGTCATGGCATCCGTTGAAGTAAACCAGATGCTCGCCGCTGCCGCCGCAGCCTGCGAGGACAAAAAGGCCGAGGATATCCGCATCCTTGCGCTCGATCCGTCGGAGAGTGGCCTGTCCGATTACTTCCTGATCTGCACGGGCACAAACGACCGTCAGACCGTCGCCATCACCGACGAGATCGAGATTCGCCTTAAGCGCGAGTTCGCCACCTATCCCAACTCCGTCGAGGGACGCCGCCAGGGCGAGTGGATCCTGATGGACTACGTCGACTTCATCGTCCACGTCTTTCTTCCCGAAAAACGCGCTTACTACGGCCTTGAGCGGCTTCGTAAATCCGCCACCACGCTGAGCGTTGCCGAGTTGAATGGTGAGATCAAGTCGGCTATCAAAGCCAATCGTCCGGCTACACCGAAGTCGGCGGCCAAACCCGCTGCGAAGGAAATCGAAAAGACATCGGTCGTCAAGAAGGCTGCTGCCACGAAGGCAGTTCCGAAAGCGGCTTCAAAGAAGACAGAACCGAAAAGATCCACCCTGGAGGGTGTCGCAGACAAGCCAAAAGGTGCAGCGAAGACAGCGGTCAAGAAACTGGCAGCCAAGAAGGCCGTTGCCAAGAAAACGGTCGCAAAGAAGACGGTCGCCAGGAAATCAGCGAAGTCTGCCGGCGCGAGGAAATAAGCTCCTGCGGCTCCTGCAGCCTGGGCTCAGCGGGCCTTCGCTATGCGGATCGAACTTGCCTACATCACGCCGCGCCGCCAGCGCCTGAAGTCCGGCCCCCTGCAGAAATTGCTGGAGGATTACGTCGAGCGCGCGGCGCGCTACATTCCCACACAGACTGCCTGCTTCGACTCCGAAGCCGCCCTGCTCCTCTCCCTGGAAAAGGCCGCAGCCCGCATGCCGGCTACGCTGATCCTGCTGGATAGCCGAGGTGACGCTCTGACATCAGAGGCCATTGCGATTCGTCTGGGACGCCTGCGCGACAGTGGCGCGCAGCACCTCGTCTTTGCCGTGGGGCCCGCGGATGGCTGGTCGTCCACGGCCTGGCATCGCGCGCAACTCCGGATCTCTCTCGGTGCCATCACGCTTCCGCATGAACTCGCTCTGGTGATCCTCGCCGAGCAGCTCTATCGAGCGCAAACGATTCTCGCCGGCCACCCTTATCACTCTGGCCATACCTGAGATGGCGGCGGCTGCCGAGCGTTACCTGAAGGCCCGCGGGAGGGCATCGACCTCCAAAACCTGTGTCTTGTGCCGGAGGCCCGAACGGAACGAAAACATCCTCTCCACCCTGTATGTTCATAGGTGAAGTCTGGAGGCCTCGTCTCGTGAGTGAAAGCATCTTCTCCCATGTCCCCACCGTGAGATACGAGGGGATCGACAGCACAAACCCGCTCGCCTACCGGCACTACGACGCCGAAAAGGTCGTGCTGGGTAAGCCTCTCAAAGAGCACCTGCGCTTTGCCGTGGCCTACTGGCACTCGCTTGCCATGAACGGCAGTGATCCCTTCGGCGCTCCCACCATCGTCCGTCCCTGGATGACCCATCCGGACGCGATGCAGGGCGCCAGGGACAAGGCGGATGCCGCCTTCGACCTCTTCCGGGTGCTGGACCTGCCCTTCTATTGCTTCCACGATCGCGACATCGTTCACGAGGGCAGCAGCCTGTCGGAGACGCTGAAGAACCTCCACACGATGGCTGACTACCTGCAGGAGAAGCAGGAGTCCTCGAAGACCAGGCTGCTATGGGGCACGGCCAACCTGTTCTCGCATCCGCGCTTCATGGCGGGTGCCGCGACCAACCCGGACCCCGAGGTTTTTCTCTGGTCCGCGACGACCATCAAGCACTGCATGGACGTCACCGCGCAACTGGGTGGCTCCAATTACGTGCTTTGGGGCGGCCGTGAAGGCTACGAAACCCTGCTGAATACCGATATGAAGCAGGAACTTGGGCAGTTCGGCCGCATGCTCCAGTTGGTGGTCGACTACAAGCACAGGATTGGCTTCAAGGGCCAGATCCTGATCGAACCCAAGCCCAAGGAGCCCACCGCTCACCAGTACGACTTCGATACGGCTACGGTCTACGGCTTCCTGAAACAGCACGGGCTGGAGAGCGAGGTGAAACTCAATCTGGAGGCAAATCACGCCCTGCTGGCGGGTCACAGCTTTGAGCATGAGATCGCCACGGCGGCAGATCTGGGCATTCTGGGCTCGCTGGACATCAATCGCGGCGACCCCTTGCTCGGGTGGGATACCGATCAGTTCCCCAACGACCTGTACTCGATGACGCTCTCGATGTATCACGTCCTGCGGGCTGGCGGCCTGGGCGTGGGCGGCATGAACTTCGACGCTAAAATTCGTCGCCAATCCATAGATCCAGAAGACCTGCTGCACGCCCACGTAGGGGGCGCGGACCTCTGCGCGCATGCGTTCCTGCTGGCGGCAAAGATGTGGGAAGACGGCACGCTGAAGCAGGTCATTGACAACCGCTACGCCGGCTGGCAGACGGCCGAGGGCCAGAACCTTCTCAGCGGTAAACTCTCGCTCGAGCAGATCGCCGACAAGGCCGAAAAGGACAACATCAACCCGCAGCCCAAGTCCGGCGGGCAGGAAAAGCTGGAGAACCTATTC
>CAXTGE010000174.1:0-2873 GCA_964243645.1 uncultured Acidobacteriaceae bacterium
CAGTTGCCCAGGCATGGTGCTGCGGGAAGTCCTCAGTAGGTTGTGGCGGAGATCGGTTGGGGACGTCTCCTGCCGGGGACCTTCGGACGTACGCTGGAGCGAAAGGCGTGCATCTCGTATAGTGCAGGCAATGAATCTCGAAACGTTATTTCATCTCGGTGGCGGTCTGGTAATGCCGGGGTGGTTGCTGCTGGCGTTTGCGCCGACATGGATCTGGACGAGGCGGTATACGACCTTTGCGGTGCCGCTGCTGCTGGCCGTTGTGTATGGCTGGTTGCTGCTGCATGCGCATCCGCCGGTGAGTGCGGGTTTTGGAAGCCTTGCGGCGGTGCGGCTGCTGTTCAGCGCGCCTGAGGCGTTGCTGGCCGGGTGGTTGCATTACTTGGCGTTCGATCTGTTTACCGGGGCTTGGGAGGCGCGGAACGCGGCACAGCTCGGGATCTCGCGCTGGGTCGTGGCACCGTGCCTGGTGCTGACGTTTCTGCTTGGCCCGCTGGGTTTGGCGGCGTATTTGCTGGTTCGGGTGGCGATGCGGAAGCAGGTCGCGGCATGAAGGCGCTGCTGCAGAGCGCGTGGCGGGAGAACCTGGGCCTGCGCGTGGCGATGGTCTTCAACGCGTTTCTGCTGGTGTTTGCGCTGGTGGCGCTGCCGCTGGATCATCGGGTGCTGCTGGGGCTGAATCCCTGGATCAAGCCATTGAAGTTCGATATTTCCGTGATGGTCTACGCGCTGACCGTGGGGGCTGTGCTGTCGGCGCTGGGGCGCTCGGCCAGCATGCTGAGGATGCGGTGGGTGATCGGTTGGGGCATTGGTATGGCGATGATCCTTGAGAACGGGATCATCTCGCTGCAGTCGCTGCGCGGGGTGCGCTCGCATATGAACTTCGCCACGGTGCAGGATGCCGTGCTGTTTGGCGTGATGGGGTTGTTCATCACGCTTAATACTGTACTTGTGGCGTGGTTGACCGTCCTGGTGTGCGCGACCGAGATGGCGTGGCCAAGGCCTGCAGCGTGGGGTCTGCGCCTGGGGCTGGTGGTTTTTCTAGCGGGCAGCCTGGAAGGGGTCTACATGGTTGCCAGATTTCAAGCCCATACCGTGGGAGCACGGGACGGCGGGCCCGGTCTGCCGTTTGTGAACTGGAGCACGGGGCATGGCGACCTGCGCGTGGCGCACTTCTTCGCGCTGCATGCGTTGCAGCTATTGCCGCTGCTTGGGTGGGCGCTGTCACGTACGCAGCTGCCTCGTCGGGCGCAGCTGGCGGGTGTCCTTGCGGGGTCGGCGGTGTACCTGGTGGCGGTATGGGCGCTGTTCCGGCAGGCGATGGCCGGGCTGCCGTTACTGGGTTAGCTTTTTTGAGGAAGATCACACCGGGCCGAGGGGTACGTGGGGCTCGGATGGCAGCTTAACGAGGAGGGCGTCGCCGGGATGGACGGTGCCGCCTGCGAGCACCACGGCCATGACGCCTGCGCGGCGCTCGCGTTGACCCTTGGCATCGCGTGGTCCCCAGAGCAGTTTTTGCAGGCCTTTACGGTGGCCGTCGATCTGGGAGCAGGGGGTGCGGAGGCCGGTGATCTGCACGACGGCTTCGGGGCCGAGCCGCACCTCCGTGCCCTGCGGCAGACTGAGGAGATCGAGGCCGCGGGTCAGGATGTTTTCACCGATCTCGCCCGGCCCGAGAGCGAAGCCAGCGGCGGCCAACTCCCCAAGTTTCTCGGCAGCGAAGAGATGTACCTGGCAGAGGTTCGGTTTTGTGGCGTCGCGACGCTTTTGGTAGAGGTGTTGCACGGTCGCGCCACGGTGCGCGTCGCCCTCAACGCCTTCGCCTGCGAGGAGATGGATGCAGGTTTGGGCCTGCTTGGCGAAGCCGTGTTCCGGGGTCAGTGACACTGCGACGACCTCGCCGAAGGTGTTCATCGGCAAGAGTCAGTCGCCAAGGGCATAACGGGCGCCTTGCAGTGAACTTGCATCCGGAGGCGAGACATCCGGTGAGCCGGCGGGATGAGGTTCAACAGATCCATTCGTGTCTCCTCGCATCCGATGGTACAGGGAAGGTGTTTGCCGCGATGATTCCTCTCCAAAGCCACTGTCCGATGGAGCGCTTCCATGCCTGAAGGGGACACAATCTTTCGATCGGCCCGTGCGCTGGGAAAGGCGCTCAGCGGGAAGGCGGTGACGGCGTTTGAGGCGCAGGTTGCGACGCTGGCTTCCGTGGCGGACAGCAAGGGCATGGTCGGGCGCACCGTGGAGAAGGTGGAGGCCCGGGGCAAGTGGTGCCTGGTGTATTTTTCGGGCGACCTCATCCTGGTGACGCACATGCTGATGTCCGGGTCATGGCACATCTACAGGACCGGTGAGCGCTGGCGGGTGCCGCGGACATCCGTGCGCTGCGCAATCAGCGTGGCGGACTTTGTGGCGCTGGCGGTGAACGTGCCGGTGGCGGCCTTCCACACGGAACGAACGCTGGCGCGGTACTCGCAGGTGCCGAAGCTGGGTCTGGACATCCTGAGCGATGCGTATTCGACCGAGGCGGGCGTGACCGCGATGCGGGAGTATGCGGGACGCAAGCCCGAGGCGGAGGTGGGCGTGACGCTGCTGAACCAGCGCGTGATGGCCGGCCTGGGCAACGTATACAAGAGCGAGGTGGCGTTTGCGGCGGGGGTGAACCCGTTCCGGCAGATGGGCACGGTGACCGAGCGCGAGCTGGAAGTGATGGCCGAGGTTTCGGGCCGGTATATGCGGGCGAATGTGGCGAATGGGTCGTCGACGACCGGGGGCGATGCGATTGTGACCTATGCGGGCAACCGGCGCACGACGCACAGCATGAACGCCGGTGAGCGGCTGTGGGTGTATGGGCGGCAGGGGCAGGAGTGTCG
>CAXTGE010000174.1:2973-5007 GCA_964243645.1 uncultured Acidobacteriaceae bacterium
GCCGAAGAGCAGGACCCGGAGCACCTGGGAACGCGTGGCCGAGATGAGGAGAAACGAGACCAGGGCAAAGCCGCCGAAGTGCAGCCATGGATGCAGCACGCCCTGGGTGTGCAGGGCGTGTTTGTGATGCGTATTGAGCGTGGAGGTGTAGCCGATGGTTGCGGCGAGCAGAAGGCCAACGGTGAAGGGGATCGCGCGCTTGTTCACCATGTCAGGATATAGGGCGCACGAACCCAGGTTCTTGGCGCAGCGTGGGCCGCAGCAAGGGAGCGCGGTACAGAAGTCCGGCCGGTTGCATTACCGGTGATTAAGGCAGGGTTACCAATGTCTTGTATTCACGCTCGGTGCAGCGTGTACTCTGCGCTCATCTGACAAAGGGCGTGCCTCATGAAAGCCTCGATCTACCTTCTTGCTTCACTTCTGCTGCTGTTTTCTTCGTCTGCCATTGCCAAAGCCGACACCGCGGGCGTGAGCTTCACGTCGCCCGGCAGCCCACTGAACAACGGGCTGGGATTCAGCCTGGGGTACACGTTTACCCCCTCTGTATCGATGACGGTGATCGCGTTGGGGTACTACGACAATGGCGGGCTGCAGGAGACGCACAACGTCGGGCTCTATGACATGAGCGGCGACCTGCTGGCCTCTACGACCGTGGATGGCACGGGGTTGCAACAGGGTTTCTTCAGTTACAGCTCGATTGGCTCGGTCGGTCTTGTGGCCGGGGATAGCTACGAGGTCATGGGGACCTCCGGTTTGCTGGATGACTACACGTACCGCACGGTGGGCTTCTCCGTGGATCCGAGCATGGCGTTTGGACACGATGTGTTTGGGTACGGGGACACGCTGCAGTTCAGCCTGCGTTCAGAGAACCTGACGGCTGAGCCGGGCGGGGCATTCTTTGGCGGCAACTTCCTGGCGAGTTCGGCGGTGACGCCAGAGCCCAGTTCGCTGTTGCTGCTGGGGACGGGAACCGTCGGGATCATAGGAGCTACACGGCGCCGTTTGCGCGTTTGAAGGGTGGAGACGAGATCCCATCACCAGTACCCTGGGCTACTGTGGCGGCTCCAGGGTATCGGGTGGAGGCTGTTTTCCTTTCCCAAGGCCGAAAAGCTTTTGGAGCGGGTTGCGGTGCCTGTTTTCTTCGGCGGGCGGCTGATTGGGATTGAGCGACTGTGGTTGGATCGGTGGCTGTCCGGGGCGGTTGCCCTGCGAGCTGGAGGGAATACCGGAGGAGACGATCGGGCCACCCGTGTTGGTGCCGTCGCCGAAGAGCTGGCTGCCGAGCGTCCGGACATCGAGGCCCATGTGGCTGCAGGTGCTTTGGGGCACGGTGCCGACGAGGAAGGCGGCGGTATAGCCGTCGCTGGGGCAGGAGTCATCAGCGGGCAGGTTGCTGGCACGGTCGATGCGCACAAGCTGGATGCCCTCGGGCGGGGCCGCAAAGGCCTTCATGTCCGAGTACTGTGGCAGCTTGATGGCGCGGTTCATGAATTGAGCCCAGATAGGTGCCGCTGCGTCGGCACCCTGGATCTTGATGTCGCTGTAGTCATCATTGCCGATCCAGATGATGCACAGCAGATTGGAGGTGTAGCCGGCGAACCAGGCGTCATGGTCAGTGCCTGTTTTTCCGGCAGCCGGTGCCGTGAAGCCGTACTTGCGGACCGAGGAGCCGGTGCCATAGGTCATATCGCCGACCATGAGCGATTGGGTCAGGTAGGCGGCGCGGGGATCGAGCACCTGCTTGGCATCCGGGGTATAGTCGGCAACGACGTCGCCGGTCGTGCTGCGAACGCCCGAGAGCAGCCAGGGCGTGAGATGGACGCCGCTATTAGCGAAGGCGGTATACGCCCCAGCCACGTCCATGGGTGTCGCGTCATAGGTGCCGATGGCGACGGACGGCGTTGCCTTGGCGTTGGCAAGGCCAAGCGAATGTGCCAACGCGGCGACGTTGCTGTAGCCGACCTTTTGCGCGAGGGCGATGGTGGCGATGTTCAAGGAGTGCGCCAGGGCGGTGGCAGCGGTGACCATGCCGGG
>CAXTGE010000175.1:0-4981 GCA_964243645.1 uncultured Acidobacteriaceae bacterium
ACGAACACCGTGAAGTACTGGGTCGGGTTTGGCGGTTGATCGTAGGCGTCCAGATAGGCCATCGAGTTTGTGCTGAACGATGCCGTAACACCCTGCGTGATGCACTGGTAGTTCACCGCACCGAGATGCTGGCCTTCGGCGCCCAGGATCTGCGCCGCTACGGTGAGCACGGCAGGATTGCTGACCAGGAACTGCGCGGCACCCGCATACGCACTATTGCCCAACGCCGTGAACTGCCGCGATGTCGCCAACAGCTGGGCCTGCGTCGTCACGGCACCCTTTGCCGCGTAGTTCAGGTTCGGCATGCTGATGGGAGTTGCCCCGAGGCTCGAGATAGCCGACCGCAGGTCGTTGATGTGGTTGAGTTCATCTGCGGCAAGCGCCTGGAAGAGCGCCAACGTGGTTGCATCCAGCGCCAATTTGCCAGGCGAACCCGCGATGGTTCCCGGGGTAGAACCCTGCAGACTGGCAGCGATCGGGCTGCCTGTGGTCACGATGGAATACAGGTTTGCCTCAAGATACTCGAGGTTCAGTGCGAAGTTGAGAACGTCCGAAACCGCCGGGGTTGCCGGCGTCTGAGCAAGAAGCTTCGGCGCAGAGATAAAGCCTGCAGACACGGCCAGAGCCGTTGCACCTGAGAGCCCACCGAGAAACTTACGCCGGTTTAGGCGGGATACGGCGCGGTCAAATGCAAGAATGCCGCGATCTGTTTCCATCTGCTCCGCGGTGATCTTTTCACTCGGGGCCAGTGGAGATGAATACTTCGCTTGAGACATATTTGGGCCTCTCCTCACAAAAGGGGAACTTCAAAGACAAACATTACGCCGGGAGGGAAATCATGAGGCAATCGGCACGCCCCAGGAGGTCGGGCGCACTTGAACGCCTCGAACCAGAAGATCGGAGTACCAGACCGTTCACGCGCTCAGCCGGTATGAACTGCAGCATAGTTGCTGTGATGCACCGCACACTTGGGCGGGATGCTCCCCTGTTTGTCCCCCACTTGGGGGATGGCCTTCGTTGAACGGGGATTGAAGCAATCAGCGAAAGTCGCGTACCTGACAAATACAAAATATGAAGCGCAACACTCCTCTGCCAAGCAGGCGCTTCGACCCGCTCGATCCGCTCAACCCGCTAACGGCAGAGGCGATCCAGCAAGGCTTCCGGTTCCTGAGAGTCCGGGATCTCCACCTTGCGCTCTGTGGCAACCATCTCATTGAAAGTAGCGCCACCAGGAGATGGGACCTTCGGATCGTTTTTGTACGAGGGATCCGCCATCGCCTGCTCCAGGGTGGTGAAGGCAAACCCCCGCTCCCGAAAGAGCGCGATCAGCTGCGGCAGCATCTTTGCATCGAACGCGCCGATGTGCATCAGCAACACATAGGGCACGTCATGCCCGTAGAGTCTCTGCGCAAGCAGCCGGTGAACGCGAATGTACTGGTCGGCCGTGGCAAGGTAGGTGTCGTGCAACGTTGTCATCGCCTGCGCGTCGCCCTTCGCGGCGCAACGCGCATACGGCTTGTTCCATAGGTAATCCTGGAAGTCCATGGAGATCTCGGCGACCTTGTAGCCGTGCTCCATCAACCAGCTGCGCACCCCTTCGCGCTTGTCTACGGTGTCCCCCTCCTCCAGAAAGGGATACCGAAACCAGTGCCAATCGCCGTTCGGGTCCAGGCGCTGCAGCAGTGGCTCATCACGGGCTATGTTGCGCTCATACTGCGCGGCGCTGAGCTTGTCCAGCTCGGGGTGGGACCATGTGTGGTTGCCCAGCGGATTTCCGGCATCCCGCCATGCCTCAAGGATGTGGATCTGGTAGGGGAAGCGCGCTACGCGGAAACCGTTGATGAATCCGTACACAGGGAGCATGTGCTCATTCTTCAGCGTCGCCAGAATGCTCTTCACCACGGCCGGGCGGGCCATTCCCGGTGGCAGCGGTCCATGAGCGGGAAGGTCGTCAAAGGTGAACGCGACCTGCAGTGGCGCTGTCCCCGGTGCCGGGCGCGCCTTGCTGTCTCCCGTCTGCGCGGCTACGGAGAGAGCCGCGCCACAGGCCAACGTGCCCAGCATGCGGGGCAGACGCAGTCTTCTGGAAAGAAGCATCTCCCAAGTCTACTTTGGCGGCACGCTGTCCTTAACGACTTGCAGGGAGACGTGCCCGCCACAACGCACCCTGCAGAGGATCTACAACCCCGTCCAGGCCCGGGACCTCAGGAAACTCCGTGTGCACCTCATCCAGCAGCGACCTTCTGACCGCGGCGACATGCTCCATCACCGATCCGGCAAAGGCGATGCCCGGCCACACAGCAGACTTCGAAGCCCCGCCGGCAGGGCCAACGATCCGCCGAAGAACCAGGCGTACCAGGTAGCCAAGCTCCCTGCCTTCCCGCCGCAGTACCTCTTGCGCGACCGCGTCACCCTCGGCGGCACAGCGGTGCACGGGCTTGGCGAATTTTGAAAAGTCCGGTGCCGGGATCCTGTTTACGAAGGCAACCAGTTCGGCCACGGAAGGGAGGCCCCAGAAGCGCATTGCCTCCGCAAGCAGCGTGGTGGCTCGGCCCTCATCCCTGGCCAGAAATCCCGCACGCAGGCCGCTCAGGCCCAGCCGATGCGCTGACCCCTGATCCGCCAGCATGGGACCCCACCCACCAGCCCCAAGCAAGGACCCGTCCGCCCTTCGGCCCGCCACATTGGATCCCGTGCCAGCCAGCACGAGAACGCCGGGACCGCCCCCAAACGCCGCATCCAGGGCGATCTCCACATCTCCCACAATCGTGAGTTCTCCTGAGACGCGAGGGGGCAAGGCAGCTCGCAGCCAGTCCGTCACCAACGGTACAGTCTCGCCTGCGGTACCCACACAGGTGCGACGGACCTCCGTCAGAGACCTGCCCGCCTTGGCACTGAGCTCCCCCAGAGCGCCGTTCAGGTGCGCCGCGGCTGTCTCGGCGTCCACCCGCATGCGCTTGATGCAGCCGCCGCGAACACGCGCCAGCTCCCGGTGATCATCGGCGAGCAGGTAATCGGTCTTCGTTCCGCCTGCGTCGATCGCTAAATACAAGGTGCCCTCCGTTGGAGACTGCTGCCCGAACTTTGTGCGTTTCGTGCAAACCCGTTCACTTCTTTGGCTACATTGGACATTTTAGCTTTCCAATTTGCCCGTTTTGGAAAAGGATGTACCTCAGGATCCTTCGGCGGACTTGTCGTTTACGCGTCCGCCCGAACCAGATACCCCGAACCAGATATAAGGATGGTGCATGAACCAATTTTTCAGGTCTCTTCTGCTTGCCTTGATTACGTCCACGCTGAGCGTAGCTGTGGCTCAGAATGGCAATGCGAGTAGCAATGGGACCGGCAACCCCCTGCTCCCGACCAAGGGCAACAATCCACAGGTACTCTTCTGGATGAGCAACGGTCTTGCCTCCGTGAATTCTTTTATGGAACACAAGAACAAGATCGGCATCATCTCGCCCACCTGGTATCAAATTGATGGAGACGGCCTGGTGACGGGCGAGCCGCAGCCCGCCGTTCTGAAAGCGGCCCATGACGCGCACGTCACGCTTCTGCCGCTGTTCGCTCTCTTCAACTTTGAAAAGGCACATCACCTTGTCGGCGATCTGCATGCCCAGGACGAGATGAACCAGGCGTTCATTCGGGAGTGCAAGGAAAACGGCTACGCGGGAATCAACTACGACGTAGAAGATGTCATGTGGACCGATCGGGATGCGCTCTCGGCCATGGTGAAGCGCACCGCCGACGCGCTGCACAAAGAGGGCCTTCTCGTGAGCATCGACGTGGTTCCCGGTGCGCCGGGTCATGCCGGCGAGACGGAGTTCGGCCGCTGGATCTTTGAGGAATGGCGAGGCGGTTATGACCTCAAGGCGCTTGGCGAGGCTGTCGACCTGCTCTGCCTGATGACCTACGACCAGAGCACCCACTGGACGACCCCAGGACCCGTTGGCGGCTGGATCTGGACCACCAAGAATCTTGACTACGCCCTGAAGGTTGTTCCGCCCCAGAAGCTCTCGCTGGGAATTGCAGCGTATGGGTATCGCTGGTACACAGGGGATCCGGGACTGAACAAGAAGGACAAAACCCCCAACGTCACGTCTGACTACATCTCCACCGCCACCGCTCGCTCCTTGCGGGACACCTACGGTGCCAAAGAAGAGTGGGATGAGGCCGACCACACGCCCTGGTTCTTCTTTTACCGCGACGATATGCGCGAGTGGGTCTTCTACACGGACCGGCGCGCCTTTATGGACCGCTATGACCTTGCGCACGGCAAACATCTCGAGGGCGTCTGCTCGTGGGTGCTTGGCGAAGAGGACCCGGGTGTCTGGGCGGCCTTGCCCAACGCCCGGTGAGCCCAAAGTGATCAATCTGCTCAACTCAGCCTTCCCCTCGTAACAATTTCTGGGTACTACCAGCCGAAAGTGAACTGTTTAGCGACAAGGAATGTGCATTTTGCGCATTTTGTGCTGGACGCCGCTTTCGGCTGGCGTTATGGTGAGGGCACCGGACTGGAAATGTTGAGCTTTCTTGTGGCAGCGACGCCTTTGGCCACAGGGGTTTGCTACCTCATCAGCCATGCGCCGGAACGTGATTCGGATAGGCCATTGCGAGCGGCTGCCAGACGAGCCCGCCCCAGCACTGCCCGGACAAGGTGAGGGAATATGAGATCGAACTTCAGGAAGCTAGTTGGAACAACGGGGGCCGTGCTCCTTTGCGGCTCGTCCGCGCTGGCGCAAACCGTTACGGCGTCCGTCACAGGAAACGTTACGGATCCAAGCGGCGCCGTCATCCCGGGCGCCAAAGTTGTCGTGCACAATGTGGACACCGGCGTGGACTCGACTGCCACCACGGACAACGCGGGCCTGTACCGCGTCTCGTTCCTGCCGATCGGGCGCTATCAGGTATCGATCCAGGCCGCTGGATTTGGCACACAGACAGTGCCGCCGTTCCAGTTGGAAGCGCTGCAGACGCCCAC
>CAXTGE010000176.1:0-3523 GCA_964243645.1 uncultured Acidobacteriaceae bacterium
GACCCGGACAGCAGAGAACTCATTCCCAAAACCACTGGGTTGAGTTGATGGATCAGGTCGAACTGGATCTGTCGCCGCAGCTTGCGGAAGAGCGAGCGCACACGAAACGCAAACTCGATCCGGTTTTGTACTGGCGGGTTCACGTCGGAGACACGCGTCCAGGACGGAATGGAGTGCAGATGCACCGTCTCCGGCATAGAACCGCGTAGCGTCATCAGGGGCACAGCCACGTGCACCTCGTGCCCCCGCAGGCCTAATTGCCGAATGTACTCAAAGGCAAGTAGCCCATCGCCATGCGGCTCCGAATCCGTCAAGTGATGAGAAGGATGCGAGATAAAAATCTTTAGCGGACGTGACATGCTCACGTCGATCTGTCCCAGAACACAATCATGAGTGCGGATAACCCTCAACTAATCTACCCGATCGCCTCACCCTAATTTCGCCCGAATCATGCGTAGTGAAGGCACCTTCGTTACTCGGAGCTATTCCCTAGTTCACACTTTGGGCACGCAATGTCGAATTGCGACTGTGTCAAGTCGTGTGTCTGATCTCCCGCGTAAGTCGCACCGAACTTGATGAACGGCGTGACTGGATTCATAACCAGCACATTCCCACTCATGTTCAAGCCACCCGCGAGCGAGGTGTCCCGTATGTAAAACGGGTACACGCGTTGGGTACCGCCCGGAGCCGCTCCTTGATACGTCACGTTCTTTGAGGCATCGAATGTGTTCCCAATAACAGTAGCTCCCGCGGACGGTCCCGAGTCTGCCTCGAGCGTGAGACAAGCGCTTGCCACAGCGGAGCACTGATTGCCGAGAATAACGAGATCTGCCGCATAGTTCACGTCAATGCCGTTATAGAGACCATTCGAGTAGGCAGGGGTCAGACGTGTGAATGTGTTGTATTCAAGGTGTCCACCGGCATCGAGGTTCACTGGATTCAGCCCCGAGCCGAGCTGCGCAAAGTTGCCGAAAGAGTCGTGAGCAAAGTTCAGCTTGATCAGATTACTCGGGCAGCCCGCCACCCCGATGTTCCCTTCGCTGTTAGCGGTCTCATTGCCGAGAATCTGAGGTGAGGTACACGTGTTTGCCGTGAACCAATCCTGCACCCGAACCGCCCAGCCGTTGACGGTTGCTACCTTGTTAGCGGCAACCTGCGGCGATCCCATCCCATCGATCTCTATGCCGGCCCATGCGTAATTCAGCGTAGCGTGAGGAAAGTCGCTTTGGCCGATAAGGTTCCCACTCGCAACGAACCCCGTCGGCGGCACCTGACCAGACCCGGCGATTGCCAGAATCGACGCCTCGATCTGCCCACCCAGAGCAGCATCCCCGACCGAGTCGCCATTGTTGAAGAAGGTGCTGTTCTCCACGACATTGCCTCTGCCCGTGCCGGAAAACGCGTAGTTCAAATACGCGCTTTTCGCTGTCCGAATGACCTCCAGCCCGTCGATAATCACCGAAGAGGCGCCGTTCACAAGGATGCCGTACTTGCGAGAACCGGAGATCTCCACCGTGTGCGTCGCTGGGTTCGAGCCGTCCGACAGATGGACGTACACAAAACTTCCATCGGAGTAGATCGTCCCGCTGGTACCAGCCACGCTCAGCACGCTCGTAGTCAGCGTGAGAGGTAGCGTTTGTTGGTAGAGGGCGTCCACAAAACCCTTGCTCGCCGTGCCTGGATACGGTGCCTTATAGGCGCCAGGGGCATAGGCCGTCCATCCCGTAACAGGGTCGGCCCCGTCAAGGATCGGCATGTTCGTGCAGCTAGGCACCAGCAGAGCGCTTTCGATACACGACGGTCCACCACCGTACGCACCGTATCGAACACCTGATTGTGGCAGCAGCTCTTCGTGCCAAACGCCTCCTGCCTGAAACAGAATTTGTGATCCCGCCGGGACGACGGTCGCATTCACTTTCCCGATGGATCTCCATGCGGTGACCTGACTGGATCCGTCGTTGGTGTCGCTACCCGAGGTTGAAACATAGTAAATAGGGGAGACGCCGGCTAAGGTCACTGGAGCGGCGGCAACGTTAAAGGGTGTGCTCGACACAGAAGGGTAGCCAGGGCTGGAGGCAACCAGGGTGTAGCCCGTCCCCGGTTGGGTAACCGCCAGGTTTGTGAAGGTCGCGGGTGTCATCGTGCTTGTTCCTGTGGAGGTTCCCGAAATCACTCCGCCGGAGCTATTGCCGGCAAGAGATAGCGTTACCGGCACCGAACTCGTTGTAATCGGATTACCCGAGGCATCCTGCACTTGCACCGCAACGGGTAACAGTGAGTAACCCGAGACAACATTTGATGGCTGGGTCACAAACGCCAACGTATTGGTAGTTTGTCCTCCGGTGTTCACCAGAATGGATGTCTGCGTGGCACTGCTCTGCATAGTTCCAAAGAAAGCGGCAGCCGTAATCATGGTGGTGACAGTGACTGTGATGGGGCCAGTGTAAACCGGAGAAGCTGGCGAAGGCTGCGTACCGTCTACGCTGTAGTGCAGAACCGCTCCCGGCGTCCCCTCCGTCATTGTGACGAACTGCGCCATGCTATAAGTGCCGGATCCGGGTGTTATGACGGGCGCGGCCGGAATCTGTGCCAGAGACAACGTCCAGTCCGGCGGTACGGTCGACAACGTCGGTTGGAACGGCGCCGTCGCGGTAACGCAGTTGAACAGGGCTGCCACGTTGCGGGTGGGGTTCTTTGCAATATGTGATGCCGCCGCAATCGTATCTGTCGGCGCACTTCCATCTGCCTGTGTTGCAGCCTGAAAAACAAGTCCGCAGGGGCTCCCGTCACCTGCTTTTCCACCGCTCGAGTTAATGCAGCTAGCCAGAATATTTGCCAAGTGGTTGACCTTGTTGACCTGGACGACGTAACCGGCTGCGGATGCAGTACCCGGTGCCGTGCCTGAGGCAAGGTCAACGAGTTGCTGCGCCTGAAGCACTGCATCTGTAAACAGAGGGTCACCGGCGTTGGAGCCGATATCAAGCATGGAAGTCATGAATGGAGCCAAGGCCCAAACCGCGGCAACAGTCGTCTCTTCGTTCAGATTGATGTAGACATTGGCTAGGCCGGCGCAGGGACCGAGCGCGGCCATCATGGCGATACTGGTGTTATCCGTGGCAGCGGAGAATCCTGGATTGCCGCCCTGCGCGGTGATGAGTATCTGCGCATCCGGCGAGGGACATTGGTACAGCCCGTCCAGTTGGAAATTCCCACGTTCGTCGGTGTACACCGGTTGGGACAGGAGCGGTGTCGACGGCGATCCGGGCCCGGACGTACCCGCGGCATATAAGCCGATCAGAGCGTGGCTTACGGGCTGTTGCCCGCCATGCACCAAACCATGCAAGGAGATCGCGGTGCCGGCAACCGGAAGCCGCGCGGGCACCGAAGCACATCCACTCAAGAGCATGCAGGTAGCCGCAAACAAGACAATCTGCCGCCAGCCTCCACGTGCAACTCTGGTGAAGAGCTCCCTAGCTTGAACCATGGCCCGCACTCCTGGGCCAAGGTTTGCACGGAAGTAATG
>CAXTGE010000176.1:3623-4962 GCA_964243645.1 uncultured Acidobacteriaceae bacterium
TTGCGCAAGCGCTCCGAGCGGTCCACGACAGCTCCTAGCGGTAAAGTGCCGGCCAAACAAGCCGGCTGGCGAGAGTGCAGACCCTTGGAGGCATCACGTCGTGAAACATAAGCGCAATAGGAATCGTAGGATTCGGACTACTCTCGTGCGGACGGGCATTCTTTCGTCCTGTTTACTGGTTCCAGTGGCTATGAGTCGGTACGTGCAGCCGGCGTTCGCTCAGGTCGTAAACAGCACCCTTTCCGGTACCGTTCAGGACTCCACGGGTGCCGTTGTCCCCAACGCGCCCGTCACTCTCACGAATCAGGCAACCGGCGACAAGCGTTCCAGCAAGAGTAACGGCTCAGGCAAATTCAGCTTCACCGGCCTGCCGTCTGGAGACTTTACGGTTTCCATCACCGCGCCGGGGTTCCAGACCTTTGCAGAAAAGGGCGTTCACCTGGATCCAGGCGATAGCCGCAATCTCCCCGACCTGAAGCTCATAGCGGGCGACGTGGGCACCGTTGTCACGGTGGAAGGCCAAACTGACGTTCCGCTGGACACCGGTGAGAAGGCCGATCTGATTACTGCGGAGGAGATCACGCATCTTTCCGTAGAAGGCCGCGACGTCACCGAGCTGCTGAAAACTTTGCCGGGCTTCGCGATCCAGCAGGGGGTCAACGGCACCGTGACGAATCAAGCTGCCGATCCTTCGCAGGTGAACGTCACAGGGAATATTGGGAACTACAACGCGAACGGCAATCTAGCCGCGGCCACCTCCCTAAAGCTGGACGGCGCCGACATCACCGATCCGGGCAGCTATGGCGCCGGTCTTCAAAATGTGAACTACGACCAGGTGGCCGAGGTGAAGGTGCAGACCTCCAACTTCGGCGCGGAGAACTCCAAGGGACCGATCGTCATCAGCACGGTGACAAAGTCCGGTTCCGACCATTTTCACGGGGAGCTTTACACCTATGCCCGCACCAGCCAGCTGGATTCTTCGGATGCGCTGAACGCGCCTACGGGGCAGTCGAAGGACCCCGACCACGAGGTGTATCCCGGTATCGCGATCGGCGGTCCGGTGCTTATCCCTGGGACGAAGTTCAATCATAGCCGCGCGCTCACCTTCTTTGCCGGGGCCGAGGATTACGCGCAGCACAATATCTATGCGTACGGCAGCTCCGGCAGCGCGCTGGTCCACTCTCTTTTGCCAACGGCGGCCATGCGCGGCGGCGACTACAGCCAAACCGCGTTGCAGCAGTACCTGGGACCCAATCTTGCCCCGCCAAGTGCCTGGGGACCTACAAGCCTCAACGGCTACACCGTAGATCAGAACTCAGTCGCGGCCAGCCTGGGTTAC
>CAXTGE010000177.1:0-4765 GCA_964243645.1 uncultured Acidobacteriaceae bacterium
AGGCGTGAAGCTGTCATGCATGGCGTTGACGGCACCGCAGCTTGCGTCCGTGGTGACGGTGGCGAAGAGAGCGGTGTTCGCGATGCCGAAGCGAACCTCCTTGCCTTCCATGTTGCCGCCGGCCTGGAGGGTGGAAACCTGGGCGTCGGCGTTGTGCAGGGCCGGCGTGGCGTGCGATTCGGCCCAGTAGGTGGAGAAGGTTCCAGCGAACCAGAGGACGACCATGGCGGCGAGCACGGCCCAGCCATGCTTTGGCGATTTGACCATCTGGCCGAGCGTGATGCAGAGCCCCGCGGGGATGAGGAAGATGGACACCATCTGCAGAAAGTTGCTCAGCGGCGTGGGGTTCTCAAACGGATGGGCGCTGTTGGTGTTGAAGAAGCCGCCCCCGTTGGTACCGAGCATCTTGATGGCTTCCTGCGAGGCTACCGGGCCCTGCGCGATGGTTTGCGTGGTGACGGTTGTGGGCTTGCCGTTGGGGCCGGTCACGGTTTGCGCTTCGACCAGCTTTGCGGTGTCATACGGGCGCAGGTTCTGGACGACGCCCTGTGAGACAAGCACGAGCGCGAAGACGATCGAGATGGGGAGCAGGATCCAGAGGGTGCCGCGGGTGAGATCGACCCAGAAGTTGCCGAGGGTCTTCATCTCACGGCGGGCGATGCCGCGCACGAACGCGATGGCAAGCGAGAGGCCCACCGCGGCGGACCAGAAGTTGTGTGTGGCCAGGCCGAGCATCTGGGTGAGATAGCTCATCGTGGACTCGGGCACATAGGACTGCCAGTTGGTGTTGGTGGTGAAGGAGATGGCGGTGTTCAGTGCGAGAGCAGACTCTACGCCCGCCAGGTGTTGCGGGTTGAGCGGGAGCAGGTGCTGCAGCCGCTCCACCGCATAGGTGAGTACGAGCGTGGCCGCGCTGAAGGCCAGCATGGCCACGGCGTACTGGATCCAGTGCATCTCTTCAGCGGGGTCGATGCCGGTAACGCGATAGAGCAGACGCTCACAGGGTCCGAGCACCGGATCGAGGAACGTCCGGCGGCGCTCGAAGACCGCGGTCATGTAGGTGCCCATGGGCTTTGCGAGCAACAGCACCGCCGCCATGAACAGGGCGATTTGCAGCCAACCGTTTAGAGTCATGACTTAGAACTTCTCCGGCCGCAAAAGGGCGTAGACGAGATAGATCATCAGCAAGGCAGAGAGAACCAGGAGAATGATGTTGAGGATCATCGGCGATCTCCTTTCAGGCGGTTGCAGCCACGCGTGTAGGCGAGGCCAAGGCTAAAGAGAGCGGCGACGATGACAAGGGCGAGAAGGTCCATGGGGAGCTCCGGTCAGAGGTGATGTAGGAGGATCGATGGCGATGGCTATCGGTATAGGACACGTACGGACCGAACATGACGAAACTCCTCTCATCCCATTACAGAAGCGGAGGCCGTAGGAAGTCCGTAGAGAGAACATCAAGAAGCCGTAAGTTTGACCCCGTCGCCAGCCGGGTGGAAGCGATATCCAACCCAAGGCTCGCTTACAATGTAGCGCGGCATCCCACTGCTTTCTATCTTTTTGCGCAGTTGTCCGACGAGTACGCGCAGATATTCGGGCTGGTCCTCGCCGGCCCGGCCCCAAACGCCGCTGAGCAGTATTTTGTGGGTAAGCGCCCGCTCCGGGTTGCGGGCAAACAGGACCAGGAGATCGAACTCCTTCGGGGTGAGGTGGACCGGTGCGCCGGCGAGGGTGACCGTGTGGGCATCGGTGTCGATGACGAAATCTCCGGCGGCGATGTGCGGCTCCGCGGGTGAGATCGTGCGCGCTTTGCGCAGGTGGACGCGTACGCGGGCCAACAACTCGGGCATGCTGAAGGGCTTGGTCAGGTAGTCGTCGGCGCCGTCGTCGAGCGCGGTCACCTTCATGGTGTCGGTGTCCCGTACGCTGAGCACGATGATGGGTGTCTCGGCGATGCGGCGAATGGCCCGGGTGAGATCAAGGCCGTTCATCTCGGGCATGGCAAGATCGGTGATGACGAGGTCGGGATCCGTGGCCTCAAAGGTTTCGAAGCCCTCCAGACCGTTGGCCGCAATCTCCACAGCATAGCCGCTCGACTGCAACGCATTGCGCAGCATGCGGGTGATCTGGCGCTCATCGTCGACGACCAGGATGCGTTTCACCGGCTCTCCTGGGTGACGATGTGCAGATCCACGTGCGGCGCGGCGGACATGAACTTTTGCAGGGCGAGGTAATAGAGGTAGGACCGGAGGCCGTGCGTTGCGGAGCGGCCGACGATGGCCTGCGTGATGCGATGTTCGCAGATAAAGCTTGCGGTGGTGCGGGGCGTGTCGCCGCACGGCAGATTGACGACTTGGGCGCCCAGGTGCGCTGCAAAGGCAAGGCTGCTGTCGAGCGTGCGCCGCCGTTCGTCGTCGGCATCGTGCTTGTCCGCCACATGCAGCACGTAGAACTCTGCACCCAAGGCCTGGGCGAGCCGCGCGCCGCGGGCGATGAGGTCGCGGGCCTGGCCGCCGGCGCTGATGCAGACGGCGACCCTTTCGGCCACAGCCCAGTGCGGGCCCAGGTTTTTGCGCTTGACGTACTCATCGAGCGTGCGGTCCACGGCGCGTGTGACGCGCTGCAACGCCATCTCCCGCAGGGCAATCAGGTTGCCGCGGCGAAAGAAGTTGGTCAGGGAGCGTTCCACGCGCTCGGCCGGGTAGATGTCGCCACGGCGCATGCGTGTGACGAGAGCTTCAGGTGTGACGTCACTGATGACGATTTCGTCGGCGCGGTCCAGCACCCAGTCCGGAACCTGCTCGCGGACGGTGACGCCGGTGAGCGCCTGGACCCGCGGTGTGAGGCTTTCCACGTGCTGGATGTTGATGGTGGTCAGCACATCGATGCGCGCTTCCAGGAGCAGCAGAATGTCCTCATAGCGTTTGGGAAAGCGGCTGCCCTCGATGTTGGTGTGGGCCAGCTCATCGACGAGCACGATTCCCGGCGCGCGTGCGAGGATGGCGTTCACGTCCATCTCGGCAAAGAGCGTTCCCTTGTATTCGATCTCGCAAAGCGGGACGTGCTCCAGCTGGCCTGCGAGCTCCGCGGTACCGGCGCGCCCGTGGGTTTCCACGACACCGATGACGACGTCCTCACCGCGTCCGCGCCGGCGAATGCCCTCGCTGAGCATGCTGAAGGTCTTGCCGACACCGGGAGCGTAACCGAGAAAGACTTTGAAACGGCCCCGCTCTTTTTCAGACGTGCTGACCTCGGCGGTGCTGGTCTGCAACCAGTCTTCCGGGCTCTTGCGTGGGGATGGCTCTCGTGGCGGCAAGCTTAGAATGGCTCCCATGAACTCGCGTCAGGCAGTGACGGCAGCGTGGTGGGGCACGACGTTCGGCGCACTGGCCGGGATCGTGCTGGTGTACCAGCGCTGGTTGCATGTTAACCCGACCACGGTGGCCCTGACGCTGGTGCTGTTTGTGCTGCTGGTCGCGGCCCGGCTGAGTTTACGGTATGCCGTGGCGGCATCGATCGCGGCGACGGCCTGCTACAACTATTACTTTCTGCCGCCGGTGGGTACCTTCACCGTGGCCGACCCGCAGAATTGGCTGGCCCTGTTGGCCTTTCTGGCAACCAGCGTGGTGGGCAGCCGTTTATCGCAGAAGGCCCGCGATGAAGCGGACCAGGCGCGGTTGGGCAAGCGCGAGCTGGAGGTGCTGTTTACGCTGAGCCGCGAGCTGCTGCAGACCCAGAACGTGGCGGAGCTGGTCAACGCGCTGCCCACCCTGATCAACATGGCGGTGAGTGCGGAGAGCTCGACACTGTACCTGTTGGACGGCGACCGGATATACCAGTCCGGTGTGCAGCGCACCACGCCGGTGGAGATCCCTCATCTGCGCCAGCTCGCGCTTACGCTGACGTCCCCTGAGGTGCTGCCGGGCGGCGATGTGCATATCCCGCTGCGCGCCGGTGTGCGGCCACGCGGCCTGCTGCGACTGACGGACGTGCGGCTATCGAAAGATACGCTGGAGGCCATCGGCGGTTTGGCGTCGATTGCGCTGGATCGCGCGCAGGCCCTGGAAGATGTGGCGCGCAGCGAGGCGACCAAAGAGAGCGAACGCCTACGCACGCTGATTCTGGATTCGATCACGCATGAGCTGCGTACGCCGCTGACTTCGATCAAGGGGGCGACAGGAGCACTGCTGTCTATGGATGATGCCGTGCCGGAGGCTCGGCAGGAGCTGCTGGTCATCATTGACGAGGAGGCGGACCGGTTGAACCGGCTGGTGAGCCGCGCGACGGAGATGGCGCAGATTGAATCGCAGGAGGTACACATGGCGTTTGCGCCGGTGAACCTGGGAGATATCGTTGCCGAGGCGCAGGAGAGCTGTGCGTGGGTGGCGGCCGCGCATCCTCTGACGGTGACGCTGCCTGTGTCGCGAAAGGTGGTGGCGGACAGGGACATGATTGCGAAGGTGATGTGCAACCTGCTGGAGAATGCGGCGAAATACTCGGATGCGGGATCGCCGATCTTTGTCTCGGCCGAGGAGAAGGATGGCTTCGTGGTGACCAGTGTGGCCGACCGGGGTATCGGCATACCGGCGGCGGAGCAGGGCCTGATCTTTGACCGGCTCTACCGGTCGCAGACGCAGCGCGACCAGACGCCGGGGACCGGTATGGGGCTGGCGATCAGCCGCGCCATCATTGACGCGCACCATGGGGCGTTAAGCGTGACGAGCCAGGTGGATCACGGGTCGGTGTTCAGCTTCAGTTTGCCGGTGAG
>CAXTGE010000178.1:0-2233 GCA_964243645.1 uncultured Acidobacteriaceae bacterium
CCTCCTGTGCCCTGCCGGTCGCAGCCCAAAGCGCTGCCAAGACGCACGCCCCCGTGAAGTCGACGACAGCGGTGAAGGCTCCCGCGACGCGGGTGACATCTGCCGCGTTGAAGCCCTATATCGGCTGCCGAGTCCCGGGCGGCCCGGACCTGCTGGGGACTACGCCTCTACCGCAGACGCCCATGACGCGCGCCGCGCAGACCCTCTCCGGACCGAAGAAGATCAACATCGCCGACGGGGTCTTTGCGGCCTTCGGCTTCAGCACAGGCACCCCCTTCGTCAATGTCAAAATCGAGCAGCTGCCGGCGGCTTCGTACACCGGCGAAAAAGCCGACATCCTCAGTGAATTCGACAGGATCAATGCCGCGGGCGAGGACACCAAGCGCAACTACGATCTGAAGCCCACACTCAACGGCTTTGAGATCTATGGCTTCGATCGCACCGCGCTCGACGGCAACGTGCTGGGCATCTATCTCTTCTTTGACGCCCCGCGCCACATCGCCACGACGGCCTACTTCCTCAACGCTCCCGCGGCCCAACGCAAATTCAACACGGTGGCGGAGTATAGCGGCCTGCGGGAAGGCTTCCTGAACGCCTATACCGTGTGCGTGCGCAAGGCCCTGGGCGGTGCGCTGGCAGCCAAACCCGCAGCGAAGAAAGCTGCCGCCAAGCCGGCACACCGCACCAGCAAACACCGTTAAAGCGAGCCGTCGCGCGGCGTAGCCTTTTGCTTTTCGGCAGCAGCCCGACCTTGCGCAGTGTGCCGGAACGGCGTCTCGCTGCCGCGATCTTCATTTGGGGCGCGTAGACAGCTTCATCCAGCCGCCGCGACCTCGTCACCTTCTTCGACGCCCTCGGTCTCCGCAACCTCCACCACTTCCTCCACATCCTCCGCCGCCTGCCCTGCATCCACGCCGTAGCGCGCCGCGAGCTCCGGCGCAAAACGCGCCATGTCGTGGCGCAGCCGGATCAGGCTGAGGTCTTTGGCCTTTGACTCCAGCATCACGTCCACATCGATGTGCTGGATCGACCGCAGGAACGTGATCGACTCGAAGGGATTGTTGTAATCCGCATGGCCCGTCCAGATGGGCGGCTGCAGCACGGTTTCGGCCTTGCCCGTCTTGCGGTTCTTGCGCTTGATCTCGCGCATCTCCGTACGTGCGCAGCTGAAGTGCATCTTGGGCCGCACGCCCTCCGGCCACGTTGCGCAGAACCTCTCTAGTGTCCCGACCAGCGGCAGGCCCTCGGGGTTGAAGCACCAATGGTGCTGGTAGTCCCACACGCACTTCACGCCGGTGGCCTCATGCACCTTCAGCACATCGGCGGCCGAGTAGCGGATGTCGTCGTTCTCCAACACCAGCCTGCGCCGCACCGGCTCACCGAGCCGCTTCCACGTCTCCGCCCAGCGCCGCCATCCCGACTCGCGATCGCCGTAGGCACCGCCCACATGGACCACCATGACCGCCTCGGGACCGCACTCCATCAGGTCCAGCATCTCGGCCTGCGAGTCCAGGTCCCACATGCTCTTCCGCGTCAGCGCTTCGTTCTCCGAGTTCAGCACGATGAACTGCGACGGATGAAAGCTCAGCCGCACATCCGCCTCACGCGCATAACGTCCGAACCGCGCCAGATCGCTCGCACTCTCCTTGACCATGTTGTGAAATTGGGTAAGGTCCGGGTGGGTCGCATAGGGCGCAAGGTCGGAGCCCATGCGGTACATGTGAATGCCATGCCGGCGCAGGTAACCCAGCACATCGCACAGGTAGCCCAGCGACACACGCAAGTGCGGGTTCGCCTGCCAGCGTCGCGCATCGCTACTCTTCAGGCCACCGCCGCCCATCACCTTCACCGGGAAGCCCAGCCGCATCGCCTCACGTGCAAAGCTGAGCTGCGGCAGGCCTTCCAGTGCCGTGCACTGCGACATCGGCGTCGTCAGCATGCGCTGCAGCTCAACGTCGGCGGCCTCTTTCTTGCTCGGCAGCCTGGCCTTTGACTTCTTCTTGGCGGCTTTCTTCACCCCTCGTTCGGCGACACTCGTCTTCGCAGCAGCCCTGCTTACCTTATTAGCCCTGCTCGCGTTTTCATCCCTGGTTACCTTGTCACTCCCGCTTGCGTTGTCATTCCGCAGCGCAGCGGAGGAATCCACTTTCCTGCCCTGCCCCGGCCTCTTGCGCCCTGCCACCTTCTCCACCATCCATCCCGCCTCACTGACACACGAACTAACAACTAACAA
>CAXTGE010000178.1:2333-4719 GCA_964243645.1 uncultured Acidobacteriaceae bacterium
CCGTCTCGTCCACAACCATCTCGTCCCCAAACCCGATCTCCCGGATCCAGCGATTCCACACCGCCACCGGCAACGCCCCGCCACTCGCCTGGTTGTGTCCCAGCCCGTAGCTGTTGTCGGCCTCCGGTGGCCGATGCCGGGCGAGAAACTCGATCAGATTCACCCCGGCCGGCGCTCGCCCCGAAAACGTCACCCACCCCGGCCGATAGCCTGTGTTGACGCCGAACACCACGCTCTCCTTGAAGCGTCCGCGCCACTGCTGCGCGACCAACGGATGCACCTGGCACCCCGTGTGCATGCGGATGGCTACCAGGTCGGCCCCCAGCTCCTCGCGCACGGCCTTTGAGAAGCGCGGCGGCTGCTTGCGCGCATACGCCAGCGCCTCGCCAACCTCTTCCTTGGCGCGCAACAGCGCCGCCGTCTCCGGAAACTGGCCGCCCGTGATCTCCTTCGGCCCCGACGCCTTCATCAGCAGCGCCAGCGCCGCATCGGCACGCCCCTCCGACGTCCGCCTGGGTGCGTTCAGCAGGCTCGTCGCGTCCCGCAACGCCCCTCCGCCGAAGGCCTTCTTGGCCGCGGCCACCTCTGGAAAGGTCGCCTTATCGCCCAGGTCGCTCAGCACCGAGATTCCCGCCAGCCACAGCCAAGCCGCCGCCTTGGCCTCGCCGACCAGCGCCCGCGCGCACCACCAGCACAGCAGCCCACTGGTCGCCACATCCTTGCCATCACCGGCCTCATCGCCTGTGCCGTACGCGGTAATCAGCGTCGAGCCCTCCGGCTGCCCGATCGGGCGATGGTGGTCGATCAGCAGCAACGGCACCCCCGCAAGGATGTCGCCATCGCGGCTGCCCAGATCGGTCACGATCAGCCCATCGATCCCATTAATCCCATCGCCCCCGTCGCCCATCGCGAGTTCCGCCAGCCGGCCACCGATCTCCGGCCCCCACGCCGACTCCCCCTTGCGCCGGGTCTCGCCCTCTACACTCGGGTACCCGACCTCGCGCAGCGCGCGCAGCAGGATCGCCCCGGCCGGCAGTCCATCGCCATCGAAGTCGCACACCACATACAGCCGCGACGACTTACCCTTCGGCAGAGCCGCCAGCCACGCAAGAAAACGTTCTCCCACCTCATCCGCAAAAGCCATCAGGCAGATGGATGCGCACTCACCGTCGTCTGACTTTCCAAACTTGTCATCTCGACCGGAGCGGGACAGCTTTACCGTCCCGCGGAGTGGAGAGACCTGTGGTTTTGTCGCCGTCCAATACCGCGCCGGCATCTCTCCGCCTGCTCTGCATCGAACTGCTCGACACCCGCAGGAGCCTCCATGCCCGATCAACAAGCCCTCACCCTCGCCGACCTGCCCGCAAACAGCAAGAAAACCGTCACCCTCGGCGAAACCAAAATCCTCCTCGTGCGCACTGACGACGGCCCGGGCGGACCGACGCTGTTCGCGCTTGAAGCCGAGTGCCCCCATGCGAAGGCACCTCTGGAGAAAGGCGCCGTCTGCAACGGCCGGCTCGTGTGCCCCTGGCATGCCGGTACCTTTGAGCTCGCCACCGGCACCCTGCTCGAGCCACCCCCGCTGCGCGACCTCAAGCGCTACCCCGTCCGCCTTACCGGGGACGCCATCTTTGTCGACCCGACGCCCATCCTCGCGGACAAGCCAGCACCGGCAGGCGAGGGCAAGCACCTCGTCTTCGCCGGCGGCGGCACCGCCACCGCAGCGGCACTCGCCTACCTGCGCGATAACGGCTTTGCCGGGAAGATCACGGTCATCGAGCCCTTTGCCGAGGAGCCCATTGACCGTACCCAGCTCAGCAAGATGTCGCTCGCCGGCAAAAAGCCGCTCGACACGCTGCCCATCTTCTCGGGGCCTGGCCAGGAGAGTCCCAACAGTCTGGATGCCCTGAACGTGGAACGTATTCAGGCCTCGATCGGAGGCCTTCATCAGCCAGATCGCGCGCTCGCTTTGAGCAACGGTGCCACGGTGGCCTACGACGCACTTCTGCTCGCCACCGGTAGCCGCCCTAAACGCCCCCCGCTCAATGGCGCTGACCTGCCGAACGTCTTCACCATCCGCCACGCCGAAGACCTGCGCCGCATGGAGCCGTATCTCAAGCCCGGTGCCCGAGTCGCGCTGATCGGTGACAGCTTCATCGCGTTTGAGGCCGCCAGCGCCCTCACCGGGCGCGGCCTGCACGCCACGGTCATTGCCAGGAGCAAGCAGCCTTTTGCGAACAAGTTCGGCGCGGACGTGGCCGAGGCGCTGCTCACGCTCCACCGCGCCAACGGCACGCATCTCCACACCGACGCCGAGGTCACCGCCATCTCGCCGGTCGCCGTCACCCTCCGCTCCGGCGCCGAGATCCCGGCCGATCTGGTGATC
>CAXTGE010000179.1:0-4706 GCA_964243645.1 uncultured Acidobacteriaceae bacterium
GCGACCACGCTCATGGGCAGGTCATGCTCGGTGCGGCTGCGTGTGGCCTCAATCGCCTCGCCGACCTCCCTCTTCCGCATCTTGCCAAAGCCTGCGGTGAGAGCACTGAAGATGGTCGGCGCGGTGCGCAGCAGCGTGATCAGTCCGCTGGCCGCGACTGCGCCCGCGCCCATCGGCCGCACATAGGTCTTCCACAGGTCGCTGGGGCTCATGTCGTTGATGGGCACCGTGCCCGGATACAGCGGCCCCGGCAGGTGCTTGCCGAAGAAGACGATCGCCGGCATCAGCACCAGCCACGAAAACACGCCGCCCGCGAGCATGATGGCCGACACGCGGAGACCGATGATGTAGCCCACGCCGAGATACTCCGGCGTGACATCGGCTCGGATCGCCGCGCCGCGCAGGATCTGCTGGCCGTTCGGGTCGAAGTTGGGCTGGTAGTTCGGCGTGGGCGGAAACAGACCCAGCAAATTGTCGTTCTGCAGCAGCGTGTACAGCCCGCCAAGCCCAAGCCCCAGGAACACCCGGCTGGCAAAGGATCCGCCCCGCTCGCCAGCCTGCAGCACATCGGCGCAGGCCGTGCCCTCCGGATAGGTCAGCGTCCCATGCTCCTCGACGATCAGCTGTCGCCGCAGCGGGATCATGAACAGCACGCCAAGCCAGCCGCCAAATAGCGCCAGGATGAAGATGCGAAAGCTCTGCAGGTCGAAGCCGAGGAAGATCAGCGCCGGCAGCGTAAAGATCACCCCCGAGGCGATGGACTGCCCTGCATTGCCCGTCGTCTGGACGATATTGTTCTCCAGGATCGACGCGCGGCCAAAGGCTCGCAGGATCGAAATCGACAGCACCGAGATAGGGATGCTCGCCGCAACAGTGAGCCCGGCTCGCAGGCCGACATAGACCGTCACCGCGCCAAAAATGACCCCGAAGATGCTGCCCAGCAGCAAGGCTCGAAAGGACAACTCCTTGCGGCTCTCACCTGCGGGCACAAAGGGACGAAAGGCGGTCGATGCGGCCATGTGGGGGGCGTTCTCCTCAGCTTGGGACAGGGATGCTCCGGAGTGTACCGCGTCCGAACCGGAGTTGCCCCGACTACCCGGCGATGCGCATGGTGCGACCGTGCCGCGAGACGATCGTCAGGCGCTCCGCAGACAGGATGCGCCGCGCCTGCATGCGGGCATGGCTGTGCCAGGGACCGCTTGCATCCAGCCGCGTATAGGCGGTCCAGTGCCGCAGCGCCTTGCGCGTCTCGCCCAGCCGCTCATAGGCCAGCGCCAGGTTGTAGTGCGCGTCCGCGTACTGGGGCACGAGTTCGAGGGCTCGCTCGTAGGCCTGCACGGCGTCGGTGAGCCGCATCTGCTCGTCCAGCACATTGCCAAGATCGAAAAAGGCGAGCGCGTACTCAGGATCGGCCTCTGTCGCAAGACGGTACAGCGCTTCCGCCCCGGCGAAGTCGCGTTCGTTGTAGCGGATGGTTCCGAGATTGATGGCGCCGGCGGCGTGCATCGGCTCCAGCTCCAGCAGCTGGCCGTAGAGGGTCTTCGCCTCGTTCAGCGTCTCCGGACGCTCCTCCAGCCGCACAGCGCGCTGGAACAGCTCCAGCAGGCGCAGGGCATGGGCGGTCGGACTCAGCACTTTTTGGCGAACCACCGCGAGCGCTGCCGTGACCTTCGTCTCAAAGTCGAAGGCAAGCTGATCACTGAGCGGGTCAAGCAACGCGCCGCTCTGCCGAAAGACGACCCGTGAGGTGTGCGGTGCCAGCATCGCTCCGGACAGTGGGTTTGCGGTGCCGGCTACCTGACGCATCGCATCCATGGAGCGGCGGATGCTCCCGGCCGAGATGCGGGTCGCAGCCAGCTCCCGCAGCTTACGAAGCTGGGAGAGGCCATCAAACGCATAGGCTTCCGCGGGCTCAATCAACCCGGCGCGCTCCCACATCTCCAGCTGCCGGACCGGGAGGCGAAGGATGCGCAACACATCTTGGCGTCGATAGGGATTCACGGCGCAAACGCTCCGACAGCAGATTTCGGCACTTACGATCAGACCGCTTGCCCCGAGTATGCGCGGCATCTCGTTGCACAGCAAGGGAATCCAGATCGACACTTGAAGATTCCCGTGGATATCTGGAACCAAATCAAATACTGCGGCAGACCAGCGAGCGGAGGGAGCAAAGGTGGGATTACCCCAGGATTTCCCGCGGACCGGTGAGCTCCTTTTCAAGCGAGGATTACACCTGTAAAATCAGGGTTTTAGCGTAATGCAGGCCACCCTTCCCTCCCCCGAGCAGTTCCCCTCAATGCAGGCAGATGACACCCCGACGATACCTGCTGTCCGCCGCTTAATGCGAAAGTGGGACAGCATCTCTCGCGGGTGCTTCGTATCCTCCGGACTGTGATGGAGATCGCGGTGAACGCCGACGGGCCCCGGCTTGAAGCAATCGACCTGTATGGCTTGGCCGATCTGCCTCATGACCCGGCCCTGGACGACATCGCGCGCCTGGCCGCCCAGACGTGCGGTGCACCGGCAGCCGCGGTGGGCATCGTAGAACGGAATGGAACGTCACTCATCGGCCGGTATGGCCTGGACGGCAGCCAAGTAGCCCGCGAGGTGCTGCCCTGCGACACAACGATTGAGGCCGAGGGAATCTATCAGATCCCGGACGCGCAACTGGATCCCGCCTTTGCCCCCGGGGGCATCGCCATCGGCTCGGACCGTTTCCGTTTCTACGCGGGAGCGCCCATCCAGACACCCAACGGCACAGCGATCGGTGCCCTGTTCGTGCTCGGCCCCCAACCACGCAAGCTGACCCCGCCGGAGTTGGATTCGCTCGAAGCCCTGAGCCACATGGTGACCACACGGCTGGAGTTGATCATGCGTGTGCGTGAGACACAGAGGGCGTCGCGGGCACGTCAACGGGTCGAGGCCGCCCTCACAGTGGAAAAGAACTTCGTCGCGGCGGTGCTCGACACCGTCGGGGCGCTGGTGATCGTCTTCGATACCGCGGGCCGCATTGTGCGCTTCAACCGCGCCTGCGAGATTATCTCCGGCTATCGCTCCGCCGAGCTTGTGGGCAAATTCGCCTGGGAACGCCTCATTCCCCAGGAGGATGTACCCCGGTATATCGAGGGCTTTGAGACGATTCGGCAGGGCAAGTTTCCCACGGCCTTTGAGAACTTTTGGCTGGCCAGCGACGGCAGCCGCCGGCGCATCTCCTGGTCCGCGACCGCGCTGCTTGATTCCCAGAACCAGGTAGCGTTCATCATCGCCACCGGGATCGATGTCACCATCCAGCGCGTGGCCGAGACAACGATCCGGGAGAGCGAAGCGCGCTACCGGCAGATCGTCGAGGGATCACTGGGCCTGGTCTGTACCCATGACCTGGACGGGCGCATACTTTCGATCAATCAACATGGTGCCCGGAGCTTCGGACGGGAGGTGGAGGATGTACTCGGTCACACGCTTACCGAGTTCATCGCTCCGAAGCGGCAGCACCTGCTCCGACCGTATTTTGAGGCACTGCTTTCCACCGGAGAGGCGCAGGGCCTGATGCATTTGGCACACACGAACGGCGAGGAACGGGTGCTGGCCTATCGCAATCGTCTTGTTGAACCCACGCAGGGCTCCCGCTCGGTGCTGGCCTTTGCGGTGGACATCACCGACCAAATCCGTGCGGAAGAACAGCTGCGCTCCGTGGTGCGGCAGTCGAACTCCGTTCTGGAATCCGTGGGCGACGGGATCTATGGTATCGATCTGGAGGGCCGGGTGACCGTGGTGAATCCGGCAGCGGCGCAGATGCTGGGGTATCGGCCGGAAGAGATGCTGGGCCGCAACATGCATGAACTGATCCACCATTCCCACCCGGATGGGACGCCCTACGACGAGGAGGACTGTCCGATCCGCGGCAGCGTTCGCGACCAGACTACAATTCGTGTTGCAAACGAGGTGTTCTGGCATAAGAACGGCAGGGCCATTTCGATTGAATATGTCGCCCGGCCCCAGATTGAGACACCGGAACCAGGCGATCTCCAAAGCCCTGAGCAAGCCGAGGGACGAGCCGTCGGTGTAGTGGTCGCCTTTACCGACATCAGCGAGCGCAACGCGCTGGATCGCATGAAGGACGAGTTCATCTCGACGGTTTCGCACGAGCTGCGAACGCCGCTAACCAGCCTTCGCGCGGCGCTTGGGCTGTTATCCGGCGACAAGCTGAAAGGGCGCCCTGAGAAGGTGCAGCAGATGATGGAGATCGCGACGGGCAATACGGACCGGCTCGTGAGCCTGGTGAACGATATTCTCGATCTCGAACGCATCGGCTCCGGCAAAGCGGAGATGCACTTCCTCAGCTGCTCCATTGAGGAGATCTTTCGCCGCGGCATCTCCCTGCTGCAGGCACAGGCGGCCAAGGCCAATGTGCGCTTTATCCTTGAGGCCAATGGAGTAACAGTGTGGGCGGACCCGGAGCGCACGCTGCAGACGGTGACTCACCTGCTCTCCAATGCGATCAAGTTCTCCCCGGCACTCTCCGTGCAGCCCAGCGAGATCAGGCTGTCGGCCTTCTATACTGCGTCAGACGAGGCACGGATTGAGATCCAGGATCAGGGGCGGGGCATACCCGAGGACAAGCTCAACGTGATCTTTGAGCGCTTCAAGCAGATCGATGCCTCGGACTCGCGCACCATGGGCGGCACGGGGCTGGGGCTCGCCATCTG
>CAXTGE010000180.1:0-4705 GCA_964243645.1 uncultured Acidobacteriaceae bacterium
GGGTGCGGGCGAGATGTAGACTCGTGGGGCTGAAGTACGGAGAAAGTTGGAGATTTTGGCGAAGATTCTGGAAGCCGAGCGATCAGTGCCCTCCCCGCGGGGGAATCGCAGGGGATTGATCCTGTTGGCCGTCGTTGCGGTCGTGGTGTTTTCCTTTGGGAGAACGCTGCTGAGTGAATGGGTGGAGCTGCTCTGGTTCGGTTCACTCGGGTACAGGGAAGTGTTCTGGACAACGCGACTGTGGCAGGCGGGACTGTTTGTGGGCTTCGCCTTGCTGACATTTGCTCTGCTGTATGGCGCCATCGGAGCGCTGAAGCGGGCCCATGAGCTCGACATGCCCGACACCCGCAGCCTGACCATCGGGGGTCAGCCCGTCAATCTGCCGGTGGAACCGGCGCTGCGTTGGTTGACGCTCGGCGTGTCGCTGGTGATCGCGTTCTTTTCGGCAGTCTCGATGGCCGGTGAGTGGCAGACCTTTGCACTGTTCTGGAGTGCGCCCAAGGGCGGCGTCACCGATCCGATCTTCGGCAGACCGCTGCCCTTCTACCTGTTCCGGCTGCCGGTGTGGCAGTTGGTGGTGGATTGGCTCCTTACGCTCTCCTTTGTCCTGTGCGGCGCGGCGATCCTGTTGCTGGTGATTACGGCAGGCACGCGGGCGATTCGCAAGGAACGGCTCGACTACGGCCCGTCGCCTTGGCGGGGGCTGTCGATCGCGCTTTCGATCCTGCTGCTGGTGCTGGCGGCCAACACCTACCTGGACCGCTTTGGCCTGCTGCTGGAACACCACACCATCTTTGACGGGGTGACCTATACGGACGCGCACATCTCCCTCGGGGGACTGCTGGTGGTGTGCATTGCGCTGGTCCTAGGCGCGATCATCGCCGGAGCAGGTGCGGCACGCAATGCGGGAGGTGCGACGCTGGGCCTGGCCGTGGCCCCGGCGATCGTCTGCTATCTCCTGATGAGCCTGGTCGGATGGTATGTCGGCGCATTTGTCGTGAAGCCGAACGAGCTGGTGCGGGAGACGCCGTACATCGCCAACAACATCGCGGGCACGCGACAGGCCTTTGGCCTGGACCATTTCACCCAGCAGGAGTTCCCTGCCGAGACCAGTATCGCGGCCGCGGACGCCGCCAACAATCAGCCCACGCTCCAGAACATCCGCCTGTGGGACTGGCACGCGCTGCAGGACACCCTGCGCCAGGTGCAGGAGATCCGCACCTATTATGACTTTCCAGATATCGACATCGACCGCTACCAGGTCAACGGCACGGAGCGAGAGGTGATGTTGGCCGCGCGCGAGCTGAATGTGGAGAAGCTGCCGGAGAGCAGCCGCAACTGGATCAACGAAAAGCTGATCTATACCCATGGCTACGGCGTCACGATGAACACGGTCAACGGCTTTACCCCCGAAGGCCTTCCCACGTTTCTGCTGAGCAATATGCCCGTGGGAAACACCACGCCGACCATTGCGGTCAAGCAGCCGGAGATCTACTTCGGCCAGGTGACCGACACCGACGTCTACGTCAAAACCCGGCAGCAGGAGTTCGACTACCCGCAGGGCGAGACCAACAACCTGACCACCTATAAGGGCGATGGCGGCATCCGGGTGGGCGGCTTCTTCCGCAAGGCGCTGCTCTCGTTCGACCGCGGCGACCTGGGCAAGGTGCCGTTCAGCGACGACATCAATGCGGACAGCCGGTTGCTGATGCGGCGCAACCTGCGCGATCGGATCGCGGCACTGGCGCCGTTCCTGACGCTGGACCAGGATGCCTACATGGTAGTGGGTGAGGATGGACGCCTGTCCTGGATCGTCGACGCCTTCACCACCTCGGACAGCTACCCGTATGCCACGCACTACGATCTTGGCGACCGCTCCGTGAACTACGTGCGGAACAGCGTGAAGATTGTGGTCGATGCCTATAACGGGACGACGACGTTTTACGTCTTCGACCCGGCAGACCCGATCCTGGCGGCCTATCGACACCTGCTGCCCGCCCTGTTCAAAGATGCGTCAGACATGCCGGCCGCGATGCGCGCGCACGTCCGTTACCCGGAGCTCTTGTTCAAGCTGCAGTCGGCGGTCTATGGGCTGTATCACATGACCCAGCCGGAGGTGTTCTTCAATCGCGAGGACCTTTGGACCGTGGCCACCGAGACGCGCAGTGACAACCAGGGCAACCAGACCGCGCAGCCGATGGAGCCGAACTACGTGCTGATGAAGCTGCCGGACGGCAAGCGTGAGGAGTTCGTCGAAATCCTGCCGTTCACGCCGGCCAACCGCAACAACCTGATCGGGTGGATCGCGGGGCGTTGTGACGGTGCGGCCTATGGCACCGCCATGGTGTACGACTTCCCCAAATCGCGGCTCGTGGATGGGCCGCAGCAGATCGAGGCACGCATCGATCAGAACGCCCAGCTCTCCGGCCAGCTGACCCTGTGGAACCAGCAGGGATCGCATGTGCTGCGCGGCAATCTGCTGGTCATCCCAACCGGCCGCGCGCTGCTGTATGCCGAGCCGATCTATCTGCAGGCGCAGCAGAGCCCCATGCCGGAGCTGCGGATCGTGGTGCTCGCTTTGCAGGACAAGCTGGCCTATGGGCCGACGTTTGGAGCGGCACTGGCTTCACTGTTTGGCGACCAGCCGTCGTCCTTGACGGCCAGCGAGGCACCGGCTGCGCCGGCGGCAACCGCTTCGGGCACGGGGGCGCCGGCTACGACCGCCGGCAGCATGACGTCCGGTGCGCCGAGGCCCCCGGTCGACACGCATGGCCTCATCACGGAAGCGAGCCAGGCCTTTGACGACTACCAGCGGCTGACATCCCAGGGCAAGCTGGGCGAAGCGGGCAAGAAGCTGGAGGACCTGAAGCGCGTGCTGGGTGAGCTAAGTGCGCGGGGGCATTGAGGTAGCTAACGCAAAGAAGCGCGGACGGTGGTCCGCGCTTCCCTTTGCTTCTGTAGTAGGTGCTTACTCGCCGCGGCCGCCGAAGCTCCACTGCCGTACCGGACCCACATCCACGTGCACGAACTGGCTTATGGGGTAATAGCCGACGCCACCTCCGCGCAGGCTCAGCGCCACGTCGCGCAGACGGCTGGTGGGGATGCCGGGGACGCGGATGTCGATCGCCTTGGCCTGCATATGCTGCGAGTTTTTGGCAACGCCCGTCGAGGCAGAGCGGGTACGCAGGAAGTTGTTGGACCACGGTGTGCGATAGCCACAGACGATGTCGATCACGCCATTCGGTTTACCAAGCGAGGCCGTCAGGGTATGCAGCAGGTCGAACTCGCGGGGATCGTAGTGACTGACGTCCTGCGTCCGATGGTCGCGCAGAAAGTAGTTCAGCTTGGCGATCGCGCTGGGGATGTACTGGTTTCCCACGCGATAGATGATATCGATGTCTTCGTTGGTATGCGTGTGATGCAGCCGGAGCTCAAACCGCGCGGAGGCCGGCGGTTGCGCCGCAACGGCCGCAATGGCTCCCATGGACACCGCCGGATAGACCGCCTCAAGATTCGAGGCAGGTGCCGGAAGGGCTCCTGAAGCGACGCCCGCGCTCTGGATGGTCTGAGGGCGTACGGCATGGTGCAGCGCGACCCGATGGTGATAACTGAAGTGGTGCGCGCGCGTGGCGTCGGCGGCGCTGACGATCAATGTGCCGCACAGGCCGGCAGTCACACCCTGCAGGACCCGGGTCGACTTCCGCTTGTTGAGCTTGCTTAGGAGGGAGGCAAACGACAGCGACGGCAGGGCCCGTGCAACAGAAGAACGAAAAATCAAAGGGGAGATCTCCAGGAAGGAAGGGGAAGGTGTCTGGATTCCGGTTTGCGCTCAGCGAATGAAGTCCGCCGATCGCCATTCGTCTGAGACCAATCTTACGCTAGATAGCGCAGGAAGTCCTGCTCTGGATGTCTGCCCCTTTTGTGTGATTCCGGCCAGAGTTCAAGGAAGTTCCGGCGGCGTACCGGTCTTTCAGGCTTCCTCGGGTTTATCCGGTTGTGAGCCGTACACCTCCGCTACGCGTTCCAGGGTGTCGATCTGCTCCACCGGCTTATCGTCGCGGATTTTGAGGATGCGGGGAAAGCGCAGGGCAAAGCCGGAGTTGTGGCGGTCTGAGCGCATGATGTTGTTGAAGGCCACCTCAATGACGCGTATCGGCTCGACCGTGCGGAAATGCCCGAAGTCCTCCAGCGTATGGGCCTTGAGCCACTCGGTCAGCTCGGCAATCTCGGCATCGGTGACGCCCTGGTAGGCCTTGCCCAGGTTGAGGAGTCGGCCTTCCGGGCCGCGCACGGCAAAGGTGTAGTCGGAGAGCGACTGGGCTCGTTTGCCGCTGCCGAACTCGGCCCCGGTAATCACGACGTCGAGCGTGGCGAGTTCGCGTTTCAGCTTGAGCCAGGCCAGGCCCCGGCGGCCGGGCAGGTAGGCGGAACCGGCCGCCTTGAGCATGACGCCCTCGTTGGCGCGGGCGCGGGCATCCCGATAGCCCTGGTCAACGCCTTCGGCACTTTCCACCATCTCGGCGCGGGAGAGGCGCAGACGCTGCACTGTTTCCGCGGAGCGCTCGGCGGCGAACAGGTCGGTCTGTGCCCCCTGGGCGGGTGCGGCGAGGCCGGAGATCGTGTGGCGCAGCAGATCCGCGACGAGTGCCTCCAGCCGGGCGCGGCGCTCGCGCAGGGGCCTTGGTAGCTGGAGTTCGCCGTCGGC
>CAXTGE010000181.1:0-2034 GCA_964243645.1 uncultured Acidobacteriaceae bacterium
GCCGGCCTCGCAGGTGAGTACGCCGGTTGCGTCGTCGAAGCTGAGCAGGCGGCCCAGGTGGGTGGTGCCGATGACCTGCTTGTCGGCATTGACGGCGCAGTCACCGTAGCTGCGGCCCAGGCCACGGGCAATGGTCCCGGTAGGGTCGAGTGTCCCGGCCAGTTCGCCCGTCGTGGCAGGCTCGGTGAGGAAGCAATCTACACGGAGGTTGGCACCCCAGCCGGTCAGGTTGGCTTTACGGCCTCTGTTGGTCACGGAGCGAAGTGTACCGGAACCGAGAGGCTGAACCTCACCGCGGCGGCACATAAGCCGCGGGGCGTTTGCGTGCGATGAAGTTCAGGGTCCCGGGTGAACAGCTGGTGCTGCGTGCAGGGAGCAAGCAGGTTTCATCTGCCACGAAGCGAGACAGGGCTCCACGGACCGCATGAAGCGGAGGCGTGTGCCTGCCAAAAGGGCGGCTTAGGATGGCTCTATGATCCCGTTTTCCGAGCAGGTCCGACAGTATGAGCCGACAGAGCAAGAAGCGCGCGAGCGACGTTGGATCTATGTGCCCTATGACCGGCTGCATGACGGCGTGGGGCCGCTGAGCGAGACGAAGCCGGAGGAGGCCGTGGTGGTCCTGATGGAATCGCGGGCCAAGGGCACGCGGCGGGATTACCACAAGAAGAAATTGGTGCTGGTGTTGAGCGCGATGCGGCATTTCGCGCTGGAGCAGGGCAGCCGAGGATGCCGCGTGGTGTACGGGATGTCCCCCATGAGCTTCAGCGATGGCCTGCTGGCGCTGCAGGAGCGCTGGGGATGGGACGAGCTGCTCGTGAACTGCCCGGCAGAGCGTGAGCTGCGGGTGGAGCTGCGCGAGGCGAGAGAAGAGCGCGGGCTGCGAATCCGGGAGGTGCAGGATACGGCGTGGATGACGTCCACTGAAGACTTCGAGGCGGTCTTTGGCAAGCCCGAGGTCCGTGGCGGCGAGGAGCGCAATACGGAGTACGCGGCGGGCAAGCGCCACTACCTGATGGATCGCTTTTACCGTGCCATGCGCCGCAAGACGGGCTTTCTGATGAAGGGCGCGCAGCCCGTCGGTGGCCAGTGGAGCTATGACGCGGAGAACCGTAAACCGTATCGTGGTGAGGTACCCATTCCGGAGCGGCCGCGCTTCCCGCCCGATGCGATCACGCTGGAGGTGATCGCCCTGATCCAGCAGCGGCACCCTGAGCACTTCGGCAACATCGAAGGTTTCGAGATCCCGGTGACGCGGGCCGACGCGGAGCGTGCCTGGCAGTTTGCCCTGGAGCAGATGCTGCCGCACTTCGGGCCGTGGGAGGATGCGATGAGCGCCGCGCATCCTGACCTGTTCCACTCGCTGACGTCGGCGCCGCTGAACCTGACCCTGCTGCGGCCTGTCGACCTCGTTACGCAGACGGCGGCGGCGTATGAGGCGGGCAAGATTCCCCTGCAGAGCACGGAAGGGTTTATCCGGCAGCTGCTGGGCTGGCGCGAGTTTATGCATCATCTGCATGAGGCCACCGATGGGTATCGCACGGTGCAGAAGGACGGCGCGCCGAGTTTTCTGGATGCGCACCGCAAGCTGCCACCGGTGTACTGGGGCGTGACCAGCGGGATGCGCTGCATGGATACCGTGGTCGCGCAGGTGATCGACAAAGGCTGGTCGCACCACATCACGCGCTTGATGGTCTTGAGCAATCTGGCGACGCTGTGCGGCTTTTCACCACGTGAGCTTACCGATTGGTTCTGGATCGCCTATGTGGACGCGTATGACTGGGTGGTGGAGCCGAACGTGCTGGGTATGTCGACGTTTGGCGATGGCGGCCTGACGGCGACCAAGCCCTATGTCAGCGGCGCCGCGTACATCAATCGCATGAGCGACTACTGCGGCAAATGCGCGCTGAACCCGAAGACGAGTACCGGGCCGGGTTCGTGTCCGTTCACGGCGCTGTACTGGAGTTTCCTGGAGCGCAACGAAGCGAAGCTGGCGGACAACTTTCGCATGCGCATGCCGCTGAACACGATGCTGAA
>CAXTGE010000181.1:2134-4699 GCA_964243645.1 uncultured Acidobacteriaceae bacterium
AAGCGAAGCTGGCGGACAACTTTCGCATGCGCATGCCGCTGAACACGATGCTGAAAAAGGGCGCGGGGGAGCGTGGAGCCTTGCGCGAGCGCGCGGAGGAGGCCATCGGGATGCTTGAGCGGGGCGAGGTGGTGCGGTAAGCAAAGGGGCTGCGCATGCGTCAGCATATGCAGCCCCCAAGGCACTTACATGGAGAGATTCAGGACGCGGTTGAGGCGGGTGACGAAGTTGGCTGGTTCCTGCAGCGGCAACCCCTCGAGCAGCAGAGCCTGATCGAACAGCAGCCACGCCGCATCTTCGGTGACGGGGTCGTCGATGCGCGGCAGGAGTTTCTTGACGATCTCGTGATCGGGGTTGATCTCGAGCGTGGGCTTTGGCGTGGGCAATTCTTTCTGGCCCATGGCGCGCAGCATCTGCTGCATCTGCATGGAGGGCTCTTCTTCATCGGAGACGATGCAGGAGGGGCTGTCGGCAAGCCGTGAGGAGATACGCACGTCCTTGACGCGATCGCCCAGCGTCGCCTTCAGCTTGTCGAGCAGAGGCTGGAGCGCGGCATCCTGTTCCGGTTCGTTCTCCCCCTTGAGGTCCTCGCCCGTTGAGGCTTTGCTGACGGCCTTGAAGTCGGTCTCACCATATTTGTCGACGCCCGCGAAGATGATCTCGTCGAAGTCGTCGTCGAGAATGAGGACTTCAATGTGCTTCTTGCGGTAGATCTCCAGCAACGGGGAGGTTCGCAGCAGGGCTTCTGCCCCGCCGGTGATGTAGTACAGGCTCTTCTGGTCCTCCTTCATGCGCGACTTCGCCTCGGCAAGGCTGGTCAGGCCCTCGACCTCCGTGCTCTTGAAGCGAATGAGGTCCAGGATCGTTTCGCGATTGGCAAAATCGCTGTAAAGCCCTTCCTTGAGCGGGCGATTGAACTGCTCGATGAAGGTGAGGTACTTCTCCGGTTCCTTCTCCGCGACGCCCTTGAGCTCAGTCAGGATCTTCTTGACGCTCGCCGTACGGATCGAGGTGAGGATGCGATTCTGCTGCAGGATCTCGCGGCTGACATTCAGTGGCAGATCTTCGGAGTCGATAATGCCGCGCACGAAGCGCAGATAGGTCGGCAGCAGTTCTTTCGAATCATCGGTGATGAAGACGCGCTTGACGTAGAGTTTGACACCCGGCTTGTAGTCGGCCTGGTAAAGATCGAACGGCGCGTGCGAAGGAATAAAGAAGAGCGTGGTGTATTCGAGATTGCCTTCGGCCTTGGTGTGGAACCAGAAGAGCGGATCTTCCCCATCGCCGCTGAGACTCTTGTAGAGCTCCGCATAGTCACCGTCGGTCAGCTCGGACTTGGAGCGCCGCCACAGAGCGCTGGCCGCGTTGACCTGTTCGGTCGTGCGCGTCTTGGTCGACTCCTTGGCTTCCGCGTTCCACTCACTCTTGTCAAACGTGAGGAAGATGGGGAAGGCGATGTGGTTGGAGTACTTGGTGACGATCTCGCGCAGTCGCCAGCTGTTGGCGTACTGTTTGCCTTCCTCGTTGAGGAAGAGGGTGACGGTGGTGCCGGCGACGGGGCGTTCGGCGGGCTCGAGGTCGAAGCCGGTCTTACCGTCGGAGGTCCAGCGCCAGGCCTGTTCTTCGCCGGCTTTGCGGGAGACGACCTCCACCTTGTCGGCCACCATGAACGCGCTGTAAAAACCTACGCCGAACTGACCGATGAGGTTGGAGTCCTTGCGGGCATCGCCGGATAGCTGCGACAGGAAATTCTTCGTACCGGAGCGGGCAATGGTGCCCAGATGCGCGATGAGGTCATCGTGGTTCATGCCGATGCCCGTGTCGCTGATGGTGATGGTGTTGTTCTCTTCGTCGATCTCGAGATCGACGCGCGGATCGAACGGCAGCGGCTTATACGTCTCTTCCACGACGGTAAGGTGGCGCAGCTTGTCGAGGGCGTCGGAGGAGTTCGAGATCAGCTCCCGAAGAAAGATTTCCGGGTGCGAGTAGAGGGAGTGGATGATCAGCTGGAGCAGCTGACTGACTTCGGTTTGAAATTCTTGTTTGGCCATGGTGTTTTCCGTCTTCCATTATAAAAAGGTTCGGCGCTCCCCGGTGGCCCACGACAAAGATGCCTCCAGGCGCTCGGCATCGAGGGGAGCCTTGACAAGGCAGGGGAGGTGGCGCGAGGTTGGAGCATGCCCGAGACGTCTCTGCCAGCCGCACTGCATGGATCTGCACCGACCGACGCACCGCTGACCAGCGAAGAGGTCGTGCGTATCACGCAGGAGACCAATTACGGCACATGGCGCTTCCAGAGTGGCTGGACGCCTCTGCACATCGTCGATGCCGAGGGATGCTACATCGTGGATGCGGCGGGTAAGCGCTATCTCGATTTCAGCTCCCAGCTGATGTGCATGAACCTGGGCCACAAGAACGCGGCCGTGGTGGAATCGATCAAGTTACAGGCCGAGGAGCTTGCGTATGCCATGCCAGGCTATGCCACCACGGCACGCGCGCAGCTGAGCAAGCTGCTGCTGGAGGTGCTGCCGAAGGGGCTGAACAAATTCTTTTTCACGACGTCGG
>CAXTGE010000182.1:0-4670 GCA_964243645.1 uncultured Acidobacteriaceae bacterium
CGAATGGCGCTCTCGCGGCCGGAGCCGGGTCCGGCCACGCGTACATCCACCGAACGCAGACCATGGTCGCGTGCAGCATTGGCCGCGTTCACGGCTGCCTGCTGCGCCGCAAAGGGCGTGCCCTTACGCGAGCCGCGGAAGCCGAGCGAGCCCGAACTCTTCCAGCTGAGCGTGTTGCCCTGCTGGTCGGTGATCGTAACGATGGTGTTGTTGAAGGTCGCCTGGATGAACACCAGACCGAACGGAACATTCTTCCGCTCGCGCTTCTTGAACTTCTTGCCCTTACCGGCCTTGGAGCCGGCGGTCTTCTGTGCAGTCTTCGCCATGGCTACTTGGTCACTTTCTTCTTGCCGGCAACGGTGCCCTTACGGGGACCCTTGCGCGTGCGGGCGTTGGTGTGGGTACGCTGGCCACGGACCGGCAGGTTGCGGCGATGACGCAGGCCACGGAATGATCCGATCTCAATCAGGCGCTTGATGTTGAGCGAGATCTCCTTGCGAAGATCGCCCTCGATCCCGCCTTCCTGCTCAATGACGCCACGAATCTTGTTCAGCTGATCCTCGTCCAAGGTCGCGAGCTTGACCAATGGGTCAATGCCCGCCTTGGTGAGAATCGACAGCGCACGGGGATTCCCTATGCCGTAAATGTAAGTAAGGGCAATACGAGTCTGCTTGTTTCCGGGCAGATCGACGCCGGCGATACGGGCCATGGAGGCTACCTTTCGTTGGGCCTCACGAACTCATGTCGTGGGGGTGGGGCCATGGGTGGAGCGGCTGACCTGAGCCACAGCCTTAGCTGATGGCTCCTGCCTCCTCCGGGTTCATCGCACGCCTTGACTTCGGCGAACTCGCCCGGTGGGGCCGCATGGATACCGCCGGGGACTTAGCCCTGGCGCTGCTTGTGTTTGGCGCTCGCCGAGCAGATGACGCGAACGACACCCTTACGGTGAATCACCTTGCACTTGTCGCAGATCGGCTTTACAGATGCACGAACCTTCATAAAAACTCCAGTTGCTGATTTGTTAGTTCTTAGCTATTAGTTGAGCTCCAACCAGGAACGGACAACTAAACACTAGCAACTCACGGCTATTTGTAGCGATACACAATGCGTCCGCGGTTCAAGTCATACGGGCTCAGTTCGATGGCAACACGATCACCGGGGAGGATGCGAATGAAGTTTTTGCGCATGCGGCCCGAAACGTGCGCCAAAACCTGGTGCTTGTTTTCGAGTTCCACCTTGAACAGCGCGTTGGGCAGGGTCTCCACGACCGTTGCCATGACCTCAATTGCATCTTCCTTCGACAAACGCTCTCCTTAAGAGCTCAGACCCTTGGGCCCGAACTCATCCTGTACAGCCGTACCACCTGATCGCGGGCTTCTGATGTCTCCGCCCCGGCAGGCTCTGCCCGGGCACACGGAGGCTGCGGAAGAGACACGCACCATCTGCAAGTCTACCCCAGACCCGCCGCTTTGAGAAGCCTCTCCGCCCTAGTGCCCTAGGATCGCTGCCCGGCAAGGAGAGGGGCGCGTGGCTCCTGCCGCCGCGCATACCATCCTGCCCAGGCAATCAGCACAAACTGCAGCGGCAACCTGGCCCACAGCAGCCAGAGAGGAATCTCAGGGAAGCGCTCTGGATGACGCAGCATAGACACATGCACGTCGAAAAACAGCACCAGCATCAGGGCAATCCCTCCGGCAGCAACGCGCCGCGTCCCCGGCACCAGCAACCCCACTCCCCCTGCCATCTCGGCGGCTCCACTCCATGCAATCAAAGCTCCAGGATGGCTGTAATGATCGGGCATGATGGGCAGGTAAGAGCCCTTGTGCAAAAAATGGTTGATCCCGCTAACGACATACAACAGCGACTGGGCCCAGAGTCCGATCCGGAGCTTGCTCATCACGGCTTGGATGCCCTCCGCCAGTCAACGGCACAGCGGCACTTGCTGAAAAGAAGACACGGGCCACCCTGCCGATAACGATCTCCGCTAGCCAGCTATGCTGAGCAGACCACCACTATCCAGCCAAGGACTTCCATGAGCCCCAAGCGCGCCGCCCTCGCCGTGTCCCTCGCCCTGAGTCTCCACTCCGCCGCCTGCCTTCACGCCCAGGCGCCCGGCTCGCTCGCAGGCCAGTACAAGCCGGCGGCCGACAGATTGATTGCGGCCGCGCTCGCCGACAACGACGGCTACGCCCGCCTGGCCTACCTCACTGATCACATCGGCAAGCGCCTCTCCGGCTCCGAACCGCTCACCCGCGCGACGGCCTGGGCCGCCCAGGCGATGCGCGATGCCGGCCTCCAAAACGTCACCATGCAGCCCGTCATGGTGCCCCACTGGGTGCGTGGTGCCGAGTCCGCGGCTCTGGTGGCTCCGGTCAGCAAGCCGCTGCACATGCTCGGCCTCGGCATGAGCGTCGGCACGCCCGCAGGCGGTCTCACCGCAGAAGTCCTCGTCGTCCCCGACTTCGCCACCCTTGAAAAACTAGGCCATGGGGCGGTTCAGGGCAAAATTGTGGTCTTCAACGCGCCCTACAAGAGCTACGGCCAGACCGTCATGTACCGGGTTGCCGGTCCCTCGCGCGCCGCCTCCTTTGGCGCTGTCGCCGTGCTGGTCCGCTCAATTACTCCACTCGCCATGCAGACGCCTCACACGGGCACCCTTGAGTACGACCCGAAGCAGCCGAAGATCCCGGCAGCTGCGATCTCCATCGAAGACGCCCTGCTTCTCGACCGCCTCGCCGCGCAGGCACCCACCCGCGTGCACCTCGAGATGGCCGCCCAGCAACTGCCCGACGCTCCCAGCTTCAACATCTATGGCGACCTTCCCGGCTCCGAGCACCCGGAACAGATCGTTGACGTCGGCGGCCACATCGACTCCTGGGACGTCGGCCAGGGCGCCCAGGATGATGGCTCCGGCATCACGGCCTCCCTTGCCGCGGTCGCCCTCATCAAGAAGCTTGACCTGCATCCCAAGCGCACGGTTCGCGTCGTCTTCTGGGTCAACGAAGAAAACGGGGGCGCGGGAGGTAAAGCCTATCTCGCCGGACTCGGCGATACAGGGAAGAACCACGTCGCCGCGATCGAGATGGACAGTGGCGCCGAGCAGCCGGTCGGCTACGGCTACGGGTCGAGCGGTCAGCCTCGTCGCGCCACACCGAATGGCCCAGCCCCCAAGCCCGACCTCAACGCAGCCGAACAACACTCACTCGTCCAGCTGCAGCAGATTGCCTCACTCCTTAAGCCGGTTGGCGCAACGGACGTCAAGGCCGGCGGTGGGGGCTCTGACATCTCGCCGTTGATGAACGCCGGCGTTCCCGGCCTTGGCGAGATAACCACCGCCGCGCACTACTTCGACTGGCATCACACCGAAGCCGACACCCTCGACAAGGTCAACCCGGGGGACTTCCGCAAGAACGTCGCCTCGCTCGCCGTGATGACCTATGTGCTCGCGGATATGCCGGATCGGCTCGCCGGTCATCCCGGTGCCGGCGAGGAGTAGTAGCGGCCCTCGGGAAACTCCACCAAAGCGGTACAGCCAGGCCGGATGGCCTCTGCTAGCCTCACTCGCATGCAGGTTCTTCGCTCGGCTGCTGCGCCACTGCTGCTTGTTTGCGCCACACTCTTCCCGGCCCCCGTCCACGCGGCCAAGATCCACACCGTGGTGCTCGGGGCTGTCCGCAAGGTGCCCTACACACCGCCAGAGGCCACGCCCGACAACAAGGGCGAAGAGGCGACCACGCTCCGCGTTCGTCCGCTGCTCGTCGATGACAAACCCCGCGAGTGGACCGTGGGCGACCTCCATGAAGTCACGGATCGCACCTTTGTCATTCGCCGTGCCTTTCGCATCAACGATGCCCTGCCCGGCGAGCCCTCCCGTTGGAGCTGGCAACCGGGGCCCTGGCTCCAGGTCGACCGCACCACGGGTCACATCACCCCGCTGCACCTGCCTGATTTCGACGCCCAGATCTCTGAGGTGACCTGGTTCCGCGACTATGCCGCCTACTGTGGCCTCATTCCCAGCCTCAAGGGCGGCGTGGTGGCCGTAGTGGCGGAGCTCGGCAGCCACAAGGCCATCGCGCAGCACGTCATCGCAAACTGGCCGCTCGACAAGCCCATCTTCCCGGTCTGCCTGCCCTCGCAGTGGCAGCGCACCCCGATGCGTGCCACCCTGTCCCTCACCGGAGGGCAGGCGGTCACCTTCGACGTCGCGGGCACAAGTTCCCTGATCGAGGAGGGCGAAACCGAAGCAGAGTAAATCCTGCCCGGAAATACACAGGCTTCTCCCAAGCCACCGTGTCTCGGCAGGCTCCCGTTGCTCCCACTTCGGTACTCGATAGGGTATCGTGATGGGAGCACGGACGGTCGCGCTGCCATTACGCCTTTGCGTGGCGGCCGGAGTTCGGCGGCAGATCCTCCTCCGAGGAAGGGAGCAAACGGAACATGTGGAAACCGAATCAGGCTGGCAGTCAGACGCCTTCAACCCCAGAACCCGCACGACCGGGCGCAGCCGGCACCAGTACCAGCACGTCCAACTTTGAGGCCCCGCGGCCAACAACACCAGTTGTCCCCGGTGCCGCCGCCACAGGCGAGCAGGCCACCATCGGCAAGAGCCTGGTCATCAAGGGCGAGCTCACCGGCTCAGAGTCCCTCTACATCGATGGCAAGGTCGAAGG
>CAXTGE010000183.1:0-4666 GCA_964243645.1 uncultured Acidobacteriaceae bacterium
AGCGTCGCGCTCCTCACGAAGGGGCAGCCCGTCACGAAGTCGCGCTCAAAGACCAGGCACTGGCTACCGCGCAAGGTGGTATCGACCTGGGTCTGTACCTGGGTGCACATGGCGGCATGGCCTCCGCTCGCCTCGGTGTAGGTGGTGTCGCCGAAGGAGACCTTCTTCGGGTGTATGGCTCCCGCTGCAATCTTGACCGGTAGGTCCGCGCAACCTGCTTCGTCGACCCCGGCCTTCACGGTATAACCGAAAGTCAGCGCCCGTAGCACGGTATCCGCGTACGGCGTGCCCTCCGGGGTGAACTGCTGCGTCATCCGTGGCGCCCCAGCGACTGCGGCGAACGCCGGTGGCGGAAGTACCTGACCCACGGCAGGTCGCCAGTCAGTCGGATAGCGAAAGCTCACGCCCGTTCCCGGATCGCGGTAGGTCGTCAGGTTGGCATCTCCGGACTCCGCCACAATAGGCGCATGCGGTGCATCGGCGGCGTCCGTCGCTCCCGGCAGCGCCACGCTTTGGCTCGAAGTCACAGGAAGGTCGCTTCCGACCACTTTCGGCTGCTTCGAACTGGCCACTTTGCAACCTGCAAGCCCAGCCAGCAGCAGCATCGTCCCCACAGACCAACGTCGCACCTTCACCTCCGCAGTGCCCTCTCAGGGGCGCCCCAAGTAGACTATCGAAGTGGACATCCCCGGCAGCTCTACCGTCGCTATCCTCGACTTCGGTTCGCAGTACACGCAACTCATTGCCCGTCGTATCCGCGAACTCGACGTATTTTCGGTCGTTCTGCCCTGCACCGCGCCGTTGCGGGACGTGCTCGCATTGAACCCCAAAGGCATCATCCTGTCTGGCGGCCCGTCGTCCGTCTACGAGGCCTCAGCACCGCAGGTCGACCCTGCCGTGCTCGGCACGGGTCTGCCGCTTCTCGGCATCTGCTACGGCATGCAATTTATGACGCAGCATCTGGGAGGCCGCGTCGTCCCTGGCGCCACCCACGAATATGGGCATGCGGCGGTCGAAGTCAAGGAAGCATCCTCACTCTTTCACGGCCTGCCCTCAACGCTCGAGGTCTGGATGAGCCACGGTGACCACGCCGAAGCGCTCGCTCCCGGCTTCAAGGTGCTCGCGACCACCCACAACGCCATCGCCGCCATTGAAGACGTCGATCGCCGTATGTGGGGCGTGCAGTTCCACCCTGAAGTGGCGCACTCGCGCCAGGGCACTGAGATGTTGCGCAACTTCGTGGTCGATATCTGCGGGGCCACCCAGGACTGGACCCCGGCGCACTTCATCGAGACCACCGTGCAACACATCCGCGAGCAGGTAGGTCCCACCGGCCACGCCATCTGCGGGCTTTCAGGCGGGGTCGACTCGTCGGTCGCTGCGGTGCTCGTCCAGCGCGCTATCGGCGACCGGCTGACCTGCATCTTCGTCAACAACGGCGTCCTGCGTAAAGGCGAGTTCGAGGCCGTACAGAAGACCATGCGCGAGGATCTCGGGCTGCATGTAGTGGCCGTCGATGCCGGCGATCGCTTTCTTGGCAAGCTCGCTGGGGTCACCGATCCCGAGCGGAAACGCAAAATCATCGGTGCCGAGTTCATCAGCGTCTTCGACGACGAAGCGAAAAAGATCTTCGATGCCGAGCGCTCCGCCGGGGAAGCGATCGCTTGGCTTGTGCAAGGCACGCTCTACCCCGACGTGATTGAATCCGTCAGCGTGCACGGCCCCTCGCACGTCATCAAAAGCCACCACAACGTAGGTGGCCTGCCTGCGGACATGAAGCTTAAACTTATCGAGCCGCTCCGTGATCTCTTTAAGGATGAGGTTCGCCGCGTTGGTCGCGATCTGCACATGCCTGTGGAAATCCTGGAGCGTCAACCCTTCCCAGGGCCCGGTCTCGCCGTCCGCATCCTCGGCGAGGTCACCCCGGACCGCGTCGCTATCCTGCAGGAAGCGGACGCGATCTGCTCCGAGGAGATCCACCGCGCCGGCTTGACTGCCAAATTATGGCAGAGCTTTGCCGTTCTGCTTCCCGTCAAAACGGTAGGCGTTATGGGGGACCAGCGTACCTACGCTTACACCTGCGCCATCCGCGCTGTGGAAAGCGAAGACGGCATGACCGCGGACTGGGCCGTGCTGCCAGCCGAGGTCCTGCGTTCCATCTCCAGCCGTGTCGTCAGCGAGGTGCGCGGCATCAACCGCGTCGTGTACGACATCACCTCCAAGCCGCCCGGCACCATCGAGTGGGAGTAAGCCATGCGCGTGCTTTGGCGTGCCCTGCTTGTGCTATTCACCTTCGGCGGTGTGGGCTACCTCACCATGCGTCTGCTCATTGCCCGCGCTGTCGCCCGCGGCACGCCGGAGTACAGTGTGCGTCTCGCAGGAGCCATGGGTGGGCTCTTCGTGGGAGGATCGGTGGCCTGCCTGGTAACTCTCGTGTTTCTTCTCGGTGGCCGCCGTAGGTCATCGACTGCGGATGATCCTGAGTAGAGCTCGGCTCCACGAGCCAGCACTCAGGCGGTCTCCCGCCGACCAAAGATTGCCGTGCCCACACGCACCGTGGTCGAGCCTTCCTCGATCGCTACCTGGAAGTCTCCCGACATCCCCATGGAGAGCTCCCGCAGTGTGGGCACGCGCTGGCTGTGCTCCTCCCGCAGCTCGCGCAGATGCCGAAAGTAGGGCCGGGCCGCTTCGCCTAACGCATCCAGTGGCGGGACAGTCATCAGCCCGGAGATGCGCAGGTTGGACAGCGGAGCCACTGCCGCAAGCAACGCAGCCAGCTCTCCCGGGTCGACGCCATGTTTGGCGACCTCAGGAGACAGCTTTACCTCGACCAGAACGGGCAATATCTTGCCCAGCGTCTTCGCTGCCGAGTTCAGACGCGTGGCGGTCTTTTCGGAATCCAGCGTATCAATGGCCCCAAACAGCTCGACGGCCTTGCCCGTCTTGTTGTTCTGCAACGGGCCGATCAGGTGGACGTCGAGGTCCTGCAGATCGGTGATTTCCGGCGCTTTGGACTGCATCTCCTGCACACGGTTCTCGCCAAAGAGGCGCTGTCCTGCGTCATACGCCTCAAGAAGCGCCGATACCGGGTGTGTTTTGCTGACGGCCATCAGCCTGACCTCGTCCGGTGATCGACCGGCCCGGGCGCACGCCGCCGCCAGCTCAGCCCGCACCTTCTCCAGATTGTTGGCTATGCTCACAGCTTTCAGTCTACGAGCAGTCGGCGCGTAGGGAACCATCCCACGATTGCATCCAGTTCGCCCGTTTGTCCGTCTCACCAAGATAGGAGCGTTGTAAGCGCGACGGGAGCAACTTCGGGTAGCACACGGGGTTAGAGCCGCTGAGAGCTTCAACCGCAACAAGGAGTCCTAAAGATGTCTACGTCGTCTTCGCTTTACCCCGCGGTGCGCCGCACGCTTGCCGTAGCGGCCTTTGCCGGCGCTGGTGTCGTCTTGGCGGGCGCTCAGACCGGGGAGCCTGCATCCCAAAACGCGGCCGCACCTGCAAACGTGCAAACGCTGAATCTTCAATCGGCTGCCGTGCCTTTCTTCAGCAGCAATCCGGGAGCGCCTGTCCTCAGCAGCTCGTCCTCTTTAAGTGAGGGCTACGATCCGGGCCAGGCCGCCCAAACCCAACTGGCTTCACTGGAAAAGAGCTTTCTTCCGCCGGGCGATCATATGCAGTACGGCCAACGCCGCCGTTACGGCGCGCCTCGCTATCGCGGCGGCAACACAAACGCGGACGGCTCGGAGAAGTACACGGGATTTGCCGGAGCGGGCTTGACTGCGCCGATCGGGAATGATTCGAACTACCTGAACACGAGCTACAGCTTCCAGGTCGGTGCAGGGCGTAACTTCAATAAGAACTATGGCCTCAACCTGCAGTTCGATTGGGATAACTTCGGTCTTACCGGCCCAACCCTCGTGGAGTATTCCACTGTCTTTCTAGGCGACCCGACAAACACCGAATACGGGCTTGACGGCCACAGTCATATCTGGTCCATCACCCTGAATCCCATTTACAACATTCGCTCCGGTGAGGGTCTAGGAGCCTACGTTGTGGCTGGTGGCGGCTTCTACCACAAGGAAGCTACGTTCACGATTCCTGAGCAAGGCGTCGGCTTCGATCCCTTCTACGGAGAGTACGAATACGAGGCGAACGTTCCCATTCAAAACTACTCAAGCAACTCAGCCGGTGTAAATGGTGGGTTTGGGCTCACCTACAAATTTTCTCGTTTCGCCAACGAGCGTCTCTATGGAGAGGTTCGCATAGTTCATACGTTCAACACGTACAAACCCGGTATTACGACCTCAACGCCGACAGCGACAGCCGATGCGTACACGGGCTGGAACTACTTCCCGCAGAACAGTCAGGAAACCACATATTTTCCGATTAAGTTTGGTATCCGCTTCTAAATACCATCGGAACCGTACAAGAAAAGCCCGCTTCGGCGGGCTTTTCTTTGCTCATTCGCCAGCTAGATCTGTCTCCCGCGGGTATGGTACTGAGCCGAGGCAGTTCAGCGTGTCACCAAAGCCATGGCTATAGGAGAACTGCTCTAAACACACACGGGGTAAGGCTTTTCGTGCAGGCTCTCGCCCTGGCTGGTGCTCGCTCGCTCGAACAATCCCTGAAACAGGCTTAGCAGTCCGGTGTACCAGTAACC
>CAXTGE010000184.1:0-1313 GCA_964243645.1 uncultured Acidobacteriaceae bacterium
GGCCTTTGGCGCCACTTTGGTATCGTGCCCGGGATCTTCGCCGGTCTTCGTCTCCATATAGCGATACTCCCAGGCCGTTACGTCCGGGGCGAACTCCTTTTTTCGCGTCGCGTCTCTCACCCCCACCACCTGCAGCCGCCAGCTCGCCGGCTCGAGCGTGCGCTTCAACCCGTACAACCCATTGATCCGCAGCGTCTCTGCCCGGCTCAGCGGATAGGTCGGCGCCAGCACATGGTCCTGCGTCAGCCCCCGCGAGAGCGCCGCATTCATCTGCAGACTCCGTCGCAGCAAGCTCGGCTGCATATCCTCCTGCGGTCCGACATCCAGATACCTGTAGAAGGCATACCCGGCAGCGGCGGCGGCACCTGCCACGACAAACGCGCGTCGCGTGTGACGCGCAGAAGCCGCCAACACCGCCGCGTCTGCCGACTCCTGTTCAGCGATCTGTGGAGACACCTGTTTAGGCATCTGCTTTGTCTTGACGTCCTCGGCCTGTTCCGGGCCAGCCGGCCTCCGCGGCGTTTCTACCTGCAGGTCAGCATCGGCCTCAGCGGATGCTCTCTGCACCACAGGCTTGGGTCCCTCCGCCTCTGCGGCGACAGCCTTTGCCGGCGCCAGTTCGTCACTCATCGCCAGCTCGCCCTCTCCGCCTCAAGCGACGGCGCTTCCACCCGCTGCACCTCCCGGCCGCTCACCATCGACCGGAAGTTGTTCCATCCGGCCAGCATCACCTGCATGACATGCACCCCGAAGAATCCAAGAAACGCCACCGTGAGCCAGAAATGCAGCCACCGCGCCATCTCGTACCCACCCAAGCACGTAGTGAGCCAATGGGCCTGCGTCGGTTTGTAGATCGCCAGCCCCGTCAGCAGCATGCCCGCACCCATCACGATGCAGCTTGTGTAGGCGATCCGCTGCGCCCCGTTGTACTTCGTCTGCTTGGGCAGCCCCTTGCGCAAGTGGAGATCTACCAGCATCACCTGGACCGCCTCGCGCAGGCTTTGCCTCCCTGGCAGCAGGAAGCGCCACTCGCCGGAGATCCACGTGTAGGACAACCACGCGGCCCCGTTCAGCGCGAAGATCCACATGAAGAAGAAGTGGTACCCCAGCCCCTGCGTGACGTGGTACGGCACATGCAGGGCCTTATAGAACCACTCGGGAAATAGCCTGAATAAGGTTATCTTGCCCAGACCGACCCTATACACGCGGTGCGGGTACTTATAGGCATTGTCCGAGTCATTCCAGTAGATCAGCAGCCCGCTCCAGATCATCGTGAACAGCACCGGGAAGTTCACCCAGTGCATCCAGCGGAT
>CAXTGE010000184.1:1413-4575 GCA_964243645.1 uncultured Acidobacteriaceae bacterium
TGGCTAGGCGGCTACCCCCGCCAGCATGCCCGCCAACACACCGGCGCATCGCTCGCAATCCTCGCGGCTGACATCGAAATGGGTGACCAGGCGTACCGCATGAGGACCCACGGCACTCGCCAGGATACCTCCTTCCTTCAGATCACGAACAAAGGCCGGCGCATCGCCCTCGCCTTTCAGGGTGAAGATGACGATGTTGGTCTCCACGGCCTCGAGGTCGATCTCCGCACCGTCCGACGCCGCAATCGCTTCGGCCATCAGCCGCGCGTGGGCATGATCCACAGGCAGCCGTTGCGGCATCTCGTCCAGTGCGATCAGGCCGGCTGCTGCCAGAATGCCCGCCTGCCGCATCCCGCCGCCCAGCGCCTTGCGTACCGATCGCGCCTCGGCTATCAGCGCACGCGATCCCACCAGCATGGACCCCACCGGCGCGCCCAGCCCCTTGCTCAGGCAGAACATGACCGAATCGAACCCGCGCGTCAGCATCGCGACGCTCACGCCCGCGGCAGCCGCTGCATTGAACACCCGGGCACCGTCACAGTGCGTCGGCAATCCCGCTGCCCTGGCTCCCGCCCAGATCTCCTCCAGCACCGGCAGGGGCGTCACCGTGCCGCCCGCCATGTTGTGCGAGTTCTCAATCCACACCAGTCCCGTCGGCGCGCGGTAGTAAATCTTTGGCGCAATCGCCTTCTGGAGATCCGCCCAGTGCAGGATCCCCCGCTCGCCTTTCACCGTTCGCGGCACACATCCTGAAAACTGCGAGATCATCGCCATCTCCCAGTCCAGAAGATGCGACCGCGCCTCGCAGATCACCTCCTGGCCCTGGCGGGTATGCAGCTTGGCTGCAATCTGGTTCCCCATCGAGCCGGTCGGCACAAAGATCGCCGCCTCCCGCCCGAACACCTCGGCCGCACGCGCCTCCAGCCGGTTGACGGTCGGGTCTTCGCCATACACGTCATCGCCGACCTCGGCGTCAGCCATCGCCTGCCGCATCGCGGCTGTGGGCTTCGTTACCGTGTCACTTCGCAGATCGATCACGCGCTGGTTCACCATCTCTCCCTGTCAACCCAAGTGCTTCTATTGCTTCTGTTGTGATCCCGCAAGGGATCTGCTTCTAATTTTCTTTGTTGTCATCCCGAGGGATTCGCTTCCAGCTTCACTTGCTGTCATTCCCGCAGGGAATCTGCTTTTGCTCTCCTCTTCCTGCTACTCCTGAACGCGGAAACCAGCCCTCCTGCACGTTTCAAGCCGCAACCCCGGCCAGCAACTCGCCAAAGATCGCCCCCGAGATCAGACGCCCCCGCGCTGTCAACCAAAGCTGCTCTCCATCGAACCCCATCAAACCCTCCCGGCGCAACGCCGTGCTCCCATCCCGTAGCTCCTCGACCCACTCCAGCCGATACTCCTCCAGACGAGACCACGCCAGACCCTCCACCAGCCGCAACCCAAGAAACACCGTCTCCTCAAACCCTGCACGCTCGTCAACCCATTGCGGCTGGAGGGCACACGACGCGCCGGTGTAGTCCCGCAGGTTCTCCGGGTTTGCCCATCGCACCGCGCGGCCATCCTCCCCGAGCAGCATCGAGTGTGCATCCAGACCCACGCCCAGATAGGGTGCCCGCTCCCAGTACTTGATGTTGTGCCGCGACCGCCTGCCGGCCTGTGCAAAATTCGAAATCTCGTACTGCGCAAAACCGGCCGCAGGCAGCGCCTCGCACGCCCGCTCGTATAGTGCGGCGGTCAGGTCATCGCTCGCCACCGCCGGGGCATGCAGCCGCGCGCCACCGCCCAGCACCTCTCGGCCCAGCCGCGAGTCTTCGTCGATCTCCAGCATGTACACGCTCAGATGGTCGAGCCCCGCCATCGTCGCTACCGCCAGTGACTGCTCCCAGCTTGCTTCGGTCTGGTACGGCAGACCTGCAATCAGGTCGGCCCCCAGATTGCCGACGCCCTCCCGCCGCAGCCGCGCGAACTCCGCCAGGCAACTCTCACCGGTATGCGACCGCCCCACCGCCTGCGTCTCGCGGTCAACGAAACTCTGCACACCCAGGCTGACGCGGTTCACCCCCATCGCCAGCGCCGCCTCCAGCGACGCGGCACCGATCTGCCCCGGCGCCGCCTCCAGCGTGATCTCTGCCCCGGAATCCACAAGGAACGTACCGCGGATTGCTGCAAAGATGGCCGTCATCTGCTCCGGCTCCAGCAGACTCGGCGTACCTCCGCCGAAGTACACGCTATCGACGTGCTCGGGCAGCGTCGTCCCCAAATGGGTCGCAGCGGCCCGGGCTCTGCGGATCTCCTCGCACAGCTGCTCCACGTACCGTGCCACCGCCTCACCCGACCCCACGCCCGAGGCGAAATTGCAGAAGCTGCACTTCGCACGGCAAAACGGCACCGACAGATACAAACCCGCGTTTTGCGACGCTTTCTCCATCCCTTCTGATTCTTTCACGCCGGAAACCAGAACCTCTATCCCTTTACGGCACATCTACAATGGAGCCATGGCGTCCCAGCAGCAAGACGAGCAGCGATGTAGTCCGCCAGTCCCCCAAAGCGCAGGCAACGGCCCTCACCAGGGGGCAAATGCCGCACCCGAGACGCCCACGCGTCTCGATGACGCCGTCGCCGACAGCCAGGCGCAGGCCTCCACGCAATCCAAGCCGGACGAGACCAAGGAAGCCCAGCAAGCCGCCAGGCCCGGCATCGATGACGACGTGGTCGGCAAGGCGTACGACAGTCGCCTCATGCGACGTCTGCTTCGCTATCTCTCACCCTACAAGCTGCAGGCCTCCATCTCGGCCGTAGCTATCGTCATCAAATCGGCTTCGGATGTCCTCGGCCCCTACCTCGTCAAGGTCGCCGTCGACACCTACCTTGCACCCACGCCCGGCAAGCACAGCTGGCTCTCGCGCCACCTCAGCCCCGTGCCCGTCACCGGCGTCACGCAGATCGGTGCCCTTTATTGCGGTGCCCTGCTCCTGAGCTTCCTGCTCGAGTTCGTCCAGACCTACCTCATGCAATGGACCGGTCAGAAGATCATGTTCGACCTCAGGTCGCAGATCTTTCGCCACCTCCAGGGCATGAGCGTCGCCTTCTTCGACCGCAATCCCGTCGGCCGCCTCGTCACCCGCGTCACCTCCGACGTCGACGCGCTCAACGAGA
>CAXTGE010000185.1:0-4537 GCA_964243645.1 uncultured Acidobacteriaceae bacterium
CAGGCCGCTGGCGCTATCCCTTGAACAGGTCCGGGCCGCTACTCCTTGGAGAAGACCGGGGTCGGGTTTTGCGGCGCAAGGTGCAGGCTCAGGAACTCCGCCTCGGTCGCAGGTGGCTTGCCGCTCAGCACCCGCACGATCGCTCGTCCCCCACCCAGAAAGACGGCCAGCAACACGGCCGCGATAAACAGCACGCCGGAGAAGATGATCACGTTTGCCAGCAGGCCGAAGGTCTTCCTCGTCTCCACGACATCCGTCGAAACCATGGCTTTGTCTGTGCTCGCCAGCTGATGCAGGTGCGTATTCTCTACCAGCGCCTGGGCGGCTTCCGCGGAGAACGTGCCGTTGGCTACCACTACCAGCGATCCCTCTCGACGCGTCTTCGCGCCCTTAAGGCTCCCCCCGAGACCCGCAAGCTGGGCCTCCGCCGCGCGCAGCTGCATGCCCGCAATCGTCGGTGTTGGATAGCGTAGCAAGGTCAGGGTCTCGGCCCCACGACGATCGCTGTACTTCGCGGTGAGCGCCTCGGCCTCTTTATCCCAGCCCAGCCCCGCTGCCGGCAACACGCCACCTTCCGCCATATAACTGCGGGTGCCCAGCGCGTAGCGCTGGCTGCCGGGAACCAGACCCCGTGTCGGCAAAAGGGTCGGCAGCAAGGGTCCAAGCGCCTGGCTGCCCGTCGGCCTGGGCATCACCTCCGCCAGCTTCGCGAGCGTCGCCACATCGGCCGCCGTCGCAGGAAAGGCCACGGCCACCGTCGCGCCGGTCAGAAAGACCACGCCACCGTCCGCCGTCTCCGCCGCCGTGCCAAGACCCTTCACCTCATGCATGCCCGGCTGGCCCAGGACCGAATACGCCGCCAGCGCGCCGGAGGCGTCCTTCAACTCGACCGCTTCCACGTGCAGCGTCTTGCCCTGCGCGTTCGTATAGGTCTGCACGGCGGACCGCACGGGAGAGCACTCCTCGAGCGCCGCCTTGTTGGCATTCACCAGCGAAAACGCCGGTTCGGAAGCCGTAGGGGCCGATCCGGTGGCCTTCCAATCGCTGAACCCCGTCAGGGGCAGCAGATCCGGATGGAGCGCCACGGACGTCTGCGCCGGGCCTGAAATTGCCTTCGGGGCGGCAGTCTGGGCAGCAACACAGGGGGCAAACGTGAGCGTCGAAGCAAGCGCGCTCAAGGCAAAACCGAGGCGAAGGCGCATACAGGGTGAGACTACACGAGGGCCGAAAAGGTCGCAGCAGACCACGCGCGACAGCCTTCCCGGCGATCTGAAGATTCTTAAGGTTCCGCCCGCTCCGCTCGCTCCGTTGCTCGCGTTCCCCTCTTCACGGGAGCTCCATGATTGATTGCGCCGGCGTAGCGCGCCACGCCGCCATAGAGGCTCTCCGCCACCCGCTCCCGGTACTCCGGTCGCCGTAGCTCGTCGGCATCGTCCGGATTGGTGACAAAGCTTATCTCCGCCAGGATGGACGGCATATTCGCGCCGATCAGCACCACAAACGGTGCCTTCTTCACCCCGCGATCCTTCAGTCCCTCATTGCCCCGCCTCAGCCCAGCGTAGAGTGAGGTGTCCACATCCGCCGCGAGCTCCCGGCTCTCGTCGATCTTGTCCTTCAGCGCAATCTTCTTCACCAGGTCGCTCAGCTGGTTCACCCGCTGCGAGCTCACCGCGTTCTCTCGGCCTGCTACCTGCATCGCCTCCGGGTCCGACGTGAAGTTCAGGTAATACACCTCCACGCCGCGCGCACTCGGGTCGCTCGAGCTGTTGGCATGCACGCTGATGAACAGGTCCGCCTGCGCCTTGTTGGCAATCGCGGTCCGTGTCTCCAGCGGGATAAACGTGTCGTCCGCCCGCGTGTAGACGATCTCCGCTCCCAGCCGGTCATGGAGCAGTTTGCCCAGGCGCAGGGCCACATCCAGCACCACATCCTTCTCCTCAATACCCTCGGGCCCCAGCGTCCCCGAATCATGCCCGCCATGCCCTGGATCGATCACGATGCGCCCGATCTTCAGTCCCAGCGCCCGCATCAGCGTACTCTGGCCATCGGCGGTGGGCGGCGGCGGCGCGGCCGGTATCGCCGTCTCCACCGTGCTATCGTCCGCTGGCTTCGACGACTGCACCTTGTGCCGCGCGCTGGTCGCCCGGTCCACCACGGGCTTGCTCGTCGGCTTCTCCGTGGCGGCAATCACCCCGGGGCCCTCGCTCACCGCGGCCACCTCGCGATTGCCCGCGGGCACGGCGGAGCTTACGGAGTTGGGCACCGGCTTGGCCGTCGTAGGCTTGGCGGACACGACAACCCGCGGCCGGGCCACCGGCTCCCTGTTCGACGTGACTGCCTGGTCCCGCTTCGGCGGCAGCCCAAAGCTCGCACTGCCGTCGGTGACCGGCATGGGCGGCAAGGATGAGAGCTGGCTTTTCGTATCCTTGTCGCTCCTGGCTGCCCCTGGTCCAACCTTGGGTTGTACCCGTTCCACCGGTGCAGCCTCCGCCGACGTCGTGGCCCCCTCCTGCAACGTCTCCGGCGTGGAGACCCCCGCCCGCGCGTTGCGTTCCGGCACCGGCGATGTCGCTGCAACCTTGGCCGCGGCGCTCGGCTGCTTGCCGTGGATATCGATGATCAGCCGCGTCGGATTGGGCAGCAGAAACGCCGAGTACTCCGCCACCGGTTGCACGTCCAACACAATCCGCGTCACATCGGTTCCAAACTGCCCGGCCCGGATCGAGCGCAGAAAGCCGTCATCGGTGATCGTGAAGTTTTTCCCAGCCAGCCCCGGCGCCAGCTTCGCCCCATGCAGATCGAAGAAGATGCGGTCCGGATGCTCCACGCGCGCCGCCTGGAATTCCACCTCACCACCCAGGTCCACCGCCACCCGGGTATAGGTCGCCGTCGACCAGTGCCGGATGCCGGTCACCATCGCCGGAGCGGCTCCGGAGAGGTGCCGCTGATTGTCAACGGGCTCACCTGCGGGCTCACCTGCCGTCGGAACTCCGCCCTCAACAGAAACCTGAGGATTCGCTCCATTCTTTTCTGTCATCCTCGCAGGGGGTCTGCTTTCCTGAACCTCGCCAGGCTCTGCCCCGGCAGCCGGACGCTCCGCAACAATCCCTGCATCCCCGGCAAACTTCGCCGCCGCACTGCGCGGGTATTGCGCCTGCAGCCATGCCTGTACTTTGGCGGCCTCGGGCCTGTCATCCGCCGCCTCAGGCCCCAACAACTGCAGGGCCTTGGCCAGCCCCGGCGCGGCCAGCGAGCTTGCCGGGTAGGCCTTGGCTAGAAACTCATACTGCCCCGCCGCATCATGGAGGCTTTTGCGATCCTTCAGCTCACGACCCTGCTCGGCCAGTAACTCCGCCACCGCATCCACGGTACGCGGCGCGTACAGGTCTCCCGGCCTGCCGTGATAAATCGCCCGAAAGCCACCCATCGCCTCGGCATACTCGGCTTCCGTATGCTGCCCGACCGGCTCGGCCTCAAAGGCCTCACGAGCAGCCAGCGCCTGCTTCCATGCTGTTTTAGCCGTAGAAGCTACCTGGGATCCAGCGACGGCGCACCCACACGCGATGGCTGCCCAGGGGCGGACATAGCGCTTCCAACTCCCAGGAAAACTCCGCGGCAAGCCCGTCATACAGCTTTAGTTTAGGCGTTCGGAGGAGTAGATCCGGCTGTGAATCCCGCCCGGTACTCCCGGATGCACCTGCATCACTGGGTAAGGCTGCCGTTGGCCGTCTTACCCCAGCAGGTCACCCACGACGCCCGCGGCAGCGCCGAGCGCCCCATCCAACGCGGCCACATCGCTCCCGCCGGCCTCCGCCAGATCGGGCCGCCCGCCGCCCTTGCCGCCCACCTTGGCGGCGATCTGTCCAACGATCTTGCCCGCCTGCACGCGCCCGGTCAGGTCCTTGGTCACGCCCGCAATCAGCGAAACCTTGCCCTCCGGCGTCGCCGCGCCCAGGATGACGACACCCGAACCCAGCTTGCCGCGCAGCTCGTCGACAAGGTTGCGCATCTGGCTCTTGTCCAGGGCATCTACCCGGCGCGCCAGCACCTTCACGCCCTTGACCTCCACCGCCGAAGCCGCCGCGTCGGCGTTTGCTGCCGAAGCTGACTTCATGCGCATGCCCTCCAGCTCGCGACGCAGCTTCTTCAACTCCTCGTCGCCCTGCGCCAGCCTGGCCTGCAAGGTCTCCGCACTCAGCTCGCCGCCGCCCACCACCTGCCCCGCCACGCGCGCCACATCGGCATCGCGCCGGAACAGCTGCAGCGACCCCGTTCCGGTCACCGCCTCCACACGTCGCACGCCGGAGCTCACCGAGCTCTCGCCAATCAGCTTCATCAGCCCGATCTCGCCCGTCGCCGCCGTGTGCGTTCCCCCGCACAGCTCGGTCGAGAAGTCCCCGATCCTCACCACGCGCACATACTCGCCATACTTCTCGCCAAACAGCGCCGTTGCCCCCAGCTCATGCACCGCCACGTCGATCGGCACATCCACCATCGTCTCCACGGGGTTGTTGGCCAACACCTGCGCGTTCACCAG
>CAXTGE010000186.1:0-3195 GCA_964243645.1 uncultured Acidobacteriaceae bacterium
TCTGAGAGCGTCAGGAGAAAGTGGTACTGGTTGTAGTGGTGCGAGGCGTAGGCCTTGTCGGCCTCGTGCACGAGATTGTTAAGGTTCGCCAGAATCTCCGGACGGAGATTGGAGTCGGCAGGATCATCGGAGACGACGTCGATGAAGTGAGCGGGCTTGATGTCGGGAGCGAGGGCGAACTCGTGGAAATACTCGCCGGCGATGATGGGTGAGTCTTCTAGCTGCTCGACATCGGTCGGCTGGTATTGCACGGTGCCGCCGGGCTTGGTGTTGGCGTCGAAGGGTTGCGCCGGCAGAAGTGCCGTGCCGATGCCCCAGCCCCGCGGAACGGTGACGCTGGGCTGAATGGGAATATCGCGGACGGGCTTGTTGGCCGGGTAGAGCAGCAGCTTCTCCCACTCCAGCACGGCCATCTTGTCGTCGGCACGGGAGAGCACGATGCAGTCCAGATGCGCGTGCAATGTGCTGACGCCCTTGGGAACCTCGACGTGAAACGCATACAGGTTGACGTCGTCACGCCGCCACGGCAGCGGCTTGCCGTCCACCGAGAAAACGACTCCGGTGATGTCGTCCACGGGGCCGGTAGGACGATGGTTGCCGGGGATCCACTTGGGGGTGGTGAAGGTGTTCTCGCCGGCGTGCACGGGGAGGTCGATCTCCGCGTGATACAGCTTGCGGGCGGCCTCGGTAAGGTCAGCCGTGATGCGAATGGGCTGTTGTGCCAGGGCCGTCAATGGGGCGAGCGCGAGGGTGCTGAAGGAGACGAGAAACAGCGGCATGCGGGCGTACAGCTTGGGCATCGACGATCCTGATCCTTGCGTGAGGGTGTGGAACAACGGAAAAAGGGGAGCCGATGTACTTCCCGCAGGGTGGAAGTCGCGTCGGCTCCGCCGGGATTTATTGTGCCGAGGTTTATTGCTTTGCGAGTGCGGCTTCCACCGCCTCCATCAGTTTGGGGTCGTCAGGGGTGATGTCCGGGTTGAAGCGGGCGACGACCTCCCCTTGCCGGTCCACTAGAAATTTTTCAAAGTTCCAAAGCACTTCGGGTAGCTCGTTCGGCCCGGGAAAGCCGTGCGCGGCGGCATACTCGGAGAGCTGAGTACGGAACTCATCGTTGTTACTGATACGCCGCGGTTCTGCCGTAACCAGCGTGGCGTAAAGCGGATGCTTTTGTGGACCAGTCACCCCAATTTTGGAGAAGAGCGGAAAGGTGACCGGGTACTCCGTGGAGCAAAACCGGGCAATCTCCTCGTCGGAGCCAGGCTCCTGGCCGGCAAAGTCGTTTGCAGGAAATCCCAAGACGACGAGGCCACGATCCTCGAACCGCTTATAAAGGGTTTCGAGCGCGGTGTACTGCGGGGTGAAGCCGCATTTTGAAGCGACATTGACGAGAAGCAGAACCTTGCCGCGATACTCGCCCAGTGTCGTCGGCTGTCCCTGGAGGGTCTTCAGCGGCGTGTCATACAGATTAGCCATACATTCATTATGTCCCGTAGGGCGACGGGAATTCCGGAGTTCACCCGGAAAAGCACACGTGCCGCGCAGGCGGCGAGGGGCCGCGTGAGAATATGGAAGCGGAGGCGCCCCCTTGTTCACACCCGAGGAACTGGAACACATCTCCGTCCTGAACTGCCTGCCGGGAGACCTGAGAGCCCGTATCGCCGGCATTGCTGCCGATATGCACCTGTGCGAAGGGGAGTGGCTGATCCGGGAGGGCGAAACGGCCTCGTTCTACGTGCTCGTGGAAGGCTCCATGGATGTCTTAAAGGAGTACAACGGCCAAACCGTCCATGTGAACCGTCACAAGGCCGGCGATTTCTTCGGCGAAGTGCCAATTCTGTTGGGAACGCCTTCTTTCGCCTCTTTGCGGGCCAGGGAAGCATGCCGTGTGCTGGTGCTGAACCGCATGCAGTTTAAGTACATGATCGACGCTTCGCCCGAATGCAGTGCGCTGGTCATGAAAACGATGAGCACCCGCATCTCGGCCATCCAGGAGTACATTCGGGAGGCACCTGCCACCCGGGTTCTGGTTGTGGGATCGAAGTACGATACGGATTGCCGGGATATCCGGTCGTTTCTCTCCATCAATCGCATCCCGTACAAATGGATTGATCGGGAAAAGTACCCGGATCACATCCCTGCGTGCCTGCCGAAGGATGCGACCGGCCCGGCCGTGATCATCGACCGGGAGCACTGCATCGGACAGCCGCCCACTGTGCGCAAGGTGGCCGAGGCGCTCGGCTACCAGACGCAACCCGGAACCGATGGCTATGACGTCGTGATCGTGGGGGCGGGACCGGCGGGGCTCGCCGCGGGCGTGTACGGCGCTTCAGAGGGGCTGCGCTCCCTGGTAGTGGAGCGCTCCACCGTGGGAGGACAGGCCGGCACGTCGTCCCGCATTGAGAACTACCTCGGATTTCCGAACGGCATCTCGGGGGATGAGCTGAGTGAACGGGCCGTGAAGCAGGCGTCGCGTTTCGGGGCCGAGATCGTGGTCACCCGCGAGGTGGAGCAGGTGTTTCCCCTGCCCGAGGGCGGCTACTGCGTCCAGCTCGACGGTGGAGACCGCGTCACCACCCGCTGCGTGGTGCTGGCTTCCGGCGTGGACTGGCGCAGGCTGGAGGCGGAAGGCATCGACCGTTTGCAGGGCCGGGGTGTGCTCTACGGAGCCTCCCGCATGGAGGCCGGCAGTGTAGTCGGCAAAGACATCTTCATCGTGGGTGGGGGCAACTCCGCCGGGCAGGCCGCGATGTTCTTTGCGAGCTATGCGCGCACGGTGACCATCCTGGTCCGCGGCGCGGGTCTGAAGCTCACCATGTCGCAGTATCTGATCGACCAGATCGCGCATCGGCCCAACATCACGATCGAACCGTACACGCAGGTTGTTTCAGTGGGCGGCGAAACGGGGTTGGAGACGATCTGCACCTCCACCCGTAGCGAGGCGCCGGTAAGCCGGCGAGCGGATGCGCTGTTCATCATGATCGGCGCGGATGCAAATACCGATTGGCTGCCCGCTCAGGTGCGACGAGATGAACGCGGCTACATCTGTACCGGACGGGATCTGGTCGATCACTCGTGTGGAGACCGTAGCCCTTTTCTGCTGGAGACCAGCCTGCCGGGCTTCTTCTGCGTGGGTGACGTGCGGCACGACTCCATCAAACGGGTCTCGTCGAGCGTGGGGGAGGGCAGCATGGC
>CAXTGE010000186.1:3295-4492 GCA_964243645.1 uncultured Acidobacteriaceae bacterium
CGATCCAGGAACAAAAAGGTGTTGCTGACTTGACGACCGCCTGAGGGCTGCTGTCACGAAGAACTATCGGGAGACCGTCCTTCGTACGCAAGACCTCCGCACCCCTTCGGGTTACGTGGCCTTGCGCTGAAATGCGGTCTTCTTACCCGTAAACGAGCTCTTTCCCCGAAAACTTGCATTCGAGGCAGTGGACAGGGGCTTTCCCCCAGCGGCTTTGACATGAGCGGCTTTTTCGAGCGCTGCCTGGAGTTTCTGCTCCTTGGGGCTGAGCCCGGTTTTGCGCGTGGGTACGGTCGGCTTCGGAGGTAAATCGGTCATGCTGCATGGTCTCATGTCCGGGCTTTCTGTTCCCATGTGTGCTGGTGGGAGAACTACCGGGAGCGCAGGTCTGCGATCAAATGCTTGAAACGACCACTCGAGTGGCTTGAACGACCACTTGGCGTTGGACTGCGTGGCAGAGTCGCGGACATATAGCGCGCTCCGAGAATGGTGGAAGCGTCTCCAACGTGTGGCGGGTGCCATGGAGCGCTGGGCTGGTGCGCCGACGAGCCGCTTAGGGTCCACGGCAGGCGCGTGAATGGGCGGATCGCCTGGCGCGATGGCGTTTGGGCTGTAGAGGTCTCCCACCCAGGTTGTGTTGGTGGGACGGTAGATACCCTCCCCCCCCCCGCTTTTCGTGCAAGATCTTCCAACGAAGGCACTTAGGTCCGGATCAACGAGAGTCCGTGCCGGACGGAGTGTGGGTGTCCTGCCTCTCGGGTCAGGGCCGTTTGGTTCTACTTTAGCGGAGTGTGGGGTAATTGCACGCAAGGGAGCGGTGGCTTTCGCGCGGGGTGACCTGCGTAGACCACCTTGAGCCGAGCTCTCGCTTCATGAGATTGCGGTGGATGTAGCGGAGTGCGTCCAGCCAGCGGCGATGGGTGAGGATGTTGACGTCGTGGTAGCGCGTCTGCCAGAACTGTTCCCGGTCGCCTTCGAGCTGTTTCGAGGTTTTAACTTGAAGACATTGATTGCCGTCGCGAGCAGTGCGTGGCCCGGTTCGCTGAGGAGCAGATGGACGTGCTCGGGCATGACGACATAGGCGTGTCTTTCGACGCTGTATTTTGCCCTGATCTCTTTCGAGTGTGCGTTCGAAGATCCGCTTCGCATGGTCGTCGTTGAGCAAGGGAAGGCGACGGTAACAGCTGAAGGTGATGA
>CAXTGE010000187.1:0-2964 GCA_964243645.1 uncultured Acidobacteriaceae bacterium
AGGCCCTGCAACCCGGTTTCGCCGCGCAGATCGTTGCCGGCTTTCGGCGTGCCGCACCGTTGGTGGCCCTGATGAACGAGCCATTTCTGCAGGCGAAGGATGCCGCAGCCTCCGGCTTCAGGATGTGACCGGCATCGACGGGGTTCGTGTTCCTGCTTACGTATAAGGGCCTTTATCAAAGATTTTTACAGCTTTCTGCCCCAAAAGTGGCAGAAAGCACCCAAAAAGACACGTGCGGATAGAAAACCCGCAAAAACACCGTTGAAACCGTAGTTTCTTTATTGACAAGCTGGGCGGCAAAGGTGGAAGGTGAAACTCGGCGCGGTGCTGCGCACCCGCATGAACACTGGATATTTCGCGTGACGGCTCGGTTTGGAGCCGCCTACGGGAGCGCCGCAGACGACACACAGTTTTACCCTCTCTGTGCAAAGGAGCACACACAAATGGCAAAAGGCATGACCAAGACGCAACTCATCCGCTTTATGGCGGAAAAGATGGAGATCAACAACAAACAGAGCGCCGCCTTCTTCACGATGCTGGCGGAGACCGCGGTCAAAGAGACCAAGAAGAACGGGGAGTTCGCGCTTCCCGGCATCGGCAAGCTGGTGAAGGCGGAGCGCAAGGCCCGCATTGGCCGCAACCCGCAGACCGGCGAGGCCATCAAGATCAAGGCCAAGACCGTGGTGAAGTTCCGCATCGCGAAGGCTGCGAAGGACACGATCGCTCCGCCGAAGAAGTAAGGTTTGGCTGTTCAGCCCCGTCTGCCTGGTGGTTTTGCCAGGGGCGGGGCTCTTTTGTTTGCGACTTGGTGGCGGGCAAAAATGCAGATCTCTCCGCTGCGGCTGCGCCCGGTCGAGATGACGGTTTGTGGTGGGCAGAACCTTCACCGAACGACGAAGGCGCGTTCCGGGGAACGCGCCTTTGCGGTTTAAGGTATGGGGTGGCGTGGGGATTAGCACTTCAAGCCTTACAGTTCCTTAACCCCGTCCACGAAGGCCTTGAGCTTGCGGCTGCGGCTGGGATGGCGGAGTTTTCGGAGGGCTTTGGCTTCTATTTGACGGATGCGCTCGCGCGTTACCTGAAAGCTCTGGCCGACCTCTTCGAGGGTGTGCTCGGAGCCGTCTTCGAGGCCGAAGCGCATCTTGATCACGCGCTCTTCGCGTGGGGTCAGGGTGCGAAGGACCTGCGAGGTGTACTCCTTGAGGTTGACCGAGATGACGGCGTCAGAGGGCGAGACGGCCATGCGGTCCTCGATGAAGTCGCCCAGATGCGAGTCTTCCTCTTCGCCGATGGGGGTTTCGAGGGAGATGGGCTCCTGGGCGATCTTGAGGACCTTGCGGACCTTGGCGACCGGGATGTCCATGCGCTTGGCGATCTCTTCCGAGCTGGCCTCGCGCCCAAGCTCCTGCACCAGCTGACGGCTGGTGCGGATGAGCTTGTTGATGGTCTCGATCATGTGGACCGGGATACGGATGGTGCGGGCCTGGTCCGCGATGGCGCGGGTGATGGCCTGCCGAATCCACCAGGTGGCGTAGGTGGAGAACTTGTAGCCGCGACGATACTCGAACTTGTCGACGGCCTTCATCAGGCCGATGTTGCCCTCCTGGATGAGGTCGAGGAACTGCAGGCCGCGATTGGTGTACTTCTTGGCGATGGAGACGACGAGTCGCAGGTTGGCTTCGATGAGCTCCCGCTTGGCGCGCTCGGCGTCCATGTCGCCCTGGACCATCTCGCGCTGGGTGCGCCGCAGGGAGTCCATGGGGATGCCAATCTCGCCTTCCATGCGGTCGAGATCGGCGCGGCAGTTCTTCTGCTGACGGCGGTACTCCTTGCGGAGCTCTTCGGAGCGCGAGGCCTCAAATTTGGCGTCGAGCGCGCGAATCTGCCGCTCCAGCGTGCGCATGGAGTCGACGGTCTTATTGACCTTGTCCAGTAGGCGCTTCTTTTCGGCGTTGGTGTACTTGAACTCGCGGATGATGCGGTTGACGTACACCATCTCGCGGCCGGTCATCCAGCGGGAGTGGCGCTCGTCCTTGGCTTTGGCCTTGGCGTCCTTGCCCTGGGGGTCGGCGGCTTTGGCCTGGAACTCGGCGGCCCGGGTCTGGTGCTTGGCGAGCTCGTCGATACGCTTGACCGTCTTTTTGACGCGCGCCTGGACGATCTCCTCGGTCAGTTCCTCCTCGTCGAAGGTAACAACCTCCTTGATGTTGCGCACGCCGCGCTTGAGGTCTTCGCCGAGGGCGGTGATCTCACGAATGACGATCGGCGAACGCGAGATCGCCTTCATGACCCGGAGCTGGCCACGCTCGATGCGCTTGGCGATTTCGACCTCGCCCTCGCGCGTGAGCAGAGGGACGGTGCCCATCTCGCGCAGGTACATGCGGACGGGGTCGTTGGTTTTTTCCAGCGTGCCGGGCGAGAGGTCCAGTTCGACATCGGAATCTTCCCCGGCGACGCTTTCCCCTTCGTCATCACGATCGCGGTCTTCGCGGTCCTCCCCGCCACGACCGCGGCCACGCCGGGCCTCCCCCGAAAGCACGTCGATGCCCTGGGTGTTGATGGTGGTGAGCAGATCGTCCAGATCGTCCGGCGAGGTGATGTCGCCCGGGAGCAGATCATTGACCTCACCGTAGGTGAGATAGCCCTTTTCTTTGCCCGTCTCGATGAGACGGTCTACATCTTCTTCGTACTTGTCGATCTCTTCAGCCACGTTCCGTACTCCTCACTGGCGTCCCGCGCAAGGCGCGGAAAGGGATGTCATGCAAGGCTGGCGCTGGATGGGTATCGGGCGCAGCTCTTCCTGGTTTGTCGCGGGGGCGCTGAGGAAAAGGTGCGGAACAAAGGCCGCGTGCGCAGGCGGAAACAGCTTGAAAGACCAGGGCGACGGAGCCTTGCGGGTCCGTCCGGTTTCAAGAGTTTCGGCACTCAAGGGCGCGAATCTCCAGCGCTACATAGTCTACCACG
>CAXTGE010000187.1:3064-4475 GCA_964243645.1 uncultured Acidobacteriaceae bacterium
GCCGGCAGACCGGCATGACACAAAAGGGGGATAGCGCAGTGTCTTTGGGAGGAGGAGGCTTCCCTCTTGTAGATGGCGCGGGGGTCGAGGCCTCCTCCGAATATCTGCATAGAACGGCTAAGAGTCGGGCCCTCAAGTTCATGCAAAGAAGCTTGGGGTGTCGCTCTTACCGCACCAACTGAGTTCGCTCGGTGCTGTAAGGGAGTACTTGCATGGGTTTAGTACGTCCGTATTTTCGGGAGCTTGAAGGCATTCGCGGCTATGCCTTCTTGGTAGTGTTTTTCACGCATTACACGTATCCGCTGATGCGGGCGAACCATCGCTGGACGTATCCCTTCCGCGTCCTGGTCGACCTTGCCTGGATCGCGGTGCCGGTCTTCCTGGTGCTGTCCGGCTTTCTGATCACCGGCGTTCTGCTCAAGACTCGCAACCGCGAAGGGTACTTTCGCACCTTCTACGCACGACGCGCCGTCCGTGTCTTTCCGCTCTACTTTCTGATTGTTCTTAGTTTGGGTGTCGTCGGCCTAGCTTCCCATCAGGATCTGCGAGGCTACTGGACCACTCTTTTCTACCTGCAAAACATATGGGCAAGCTCCGCGGATCTGATGCGGGGTCTCTGGATCCATGGTTCCCGGGTGGAGATCAGTCATTTCTGGTCACTGGCCCTGGAGGAACAGTTCTACCTTGTATGGCCGCTGGTGATCTGGGTGTGCCGCACGAGACGAGAGTTGCTGCTGACCTGCCTCGGCCTCGCCGGGGCTGCAACGCTCTTCCGCTTTCTCTGTCCGCTGGCCGGCTACACACCGGTTCACGCCTACTTCAGTACGTTCACGCGCGGGGACGCCGTTGTGCTTGGGGCGCTGCTTGCCCTTTGGCGCGACGACCCCTCGTACCGACGCTTCGAGAGATGGGCCCTGCCGGGGATGCTGCTGGGCCTCGGCACGCTGCTGCTGGTACGCATGATCACGGGGGCCACCAATCCCTTTCTCGGCGACAGCACGATGTGGCGGGTCATGTACATGATCCCGCTTGTGAATCTGACCGCCATGGGCATTGTGATGGAGACCATGCGAGATCAATCCGTGCTGCATCGGATGTGCCGACAGAGCTCCGTTTGCAAACTGGGTTCGCTCAGTTATGCCTGCTACGCCTTCCACCTTCTGTACTGCGACTACTTTCAACAGATCGTCTTCCCCGGTCTTCAGGCACATATGCCCCACCGTGTCGCCATTGCCGTTCTGCTGGTCGGGGCCTTGGGTCTCACCGTGGCTTTGGCGCAGATCTCCCATCTTGTGCTGGAGGCGCCGGCCATGCGGTTGAAAGAGCGCTTTGTGTATGGGCCCGAGAGAGCCCGCAGGGAAGGGCTCCTTCCGCAGATGCAGCTGTCCATCCATCTTCCCGTGCTGGTTCT
>CAXTGE010000188.1:0-2184 GCA_964243645.1 uncultured Acidobacteriaceae bacterium
CCCAGCAACGCCTGCTGGTTCAGAGTGGGTCTAGAGGTCTTGGTGTGTCGCAGCCATGACTGACCCCTTGAACGGCGCCAGGCGATGGCGCCCCTTCGATAGGAGCGATCGGTAGTCGGTATGACCCCGGGCGCATCGCAGCTTCCGTGGGGCTCTGCCCTTCCCCGTACACTAAGCGCGATGCCCCCTGCCGTCCCGAAGAGGCCGCGCTCCACGCTTTTCATCACGCTGTGGCTCTGGCTTGGCTTCTATGCGAGCTTTACGTTGCTGCGTCCGGCGCTGCTGGATGATGCGGACTCCGTGCATGTGGAGGTGGCGCGCGAGATGCTGCTGCGGGGTGACCCTGTCACGCTGTATGCCAACGGCATCCGTTACCTGGAGAAGGCCCCACTGCTGTATTGGCTGATGGCGCTGAGCCTGCGGGTGGCGGGTCTGTTCGGGGCGCTTCGTCCCGAGATCCTGGCGGCCGCGGCGCGCGTACCGCTGGCGCTGAGCGTGCTGGCCCTGGCGTTGCTGGCCGAAAGCTTTGCCCGGCACATCTTTTCTTCCGCCCGGGCCGGGCTCTATGCTTCGCTTATTTTGCTTAGCAGCTTTGGCCTGTTTATCTTCACGCGCATCACCATTCCGGACGCGCTGGTCTGTCTTTGGATCACGGTCTCCCTTTACGCGTTCTGGCGGACGGAGATGCTGGACGGCACGGCGCGTCAGCCCGCCAAAGACACCCAGCTACGCACATTTTGCTGGACCTTTGCCGCGAGCTGCGCGCTGGATGTGCTCACCAAGGGCCTGATCGGCACCGTGTTCCCGGTGGGCATCGTGCTAGTGTATCTGCTGCTGACGCGGGGACTTCGACGCACTCTCAACCGGCTCCGCCTCCTGCATCCGGTCAGCTCCCTCCTGGTGTTTCTCGCGATCGCCGCGCCGTGGCATCTGGCGGCGGGCCTGGCCAACCCCACGCAGGGCCATCCCGCGCCCTTCTCCTTCATGCAGGACCCGAGCGCCGTGCTGCCCTGGGGACACTGGCAGGTGCCGCTGCCCACGGACGGCAATGTCCGCGGTTGGACGTGGTTTTACTTCATGAACGAACACCTGCTCCGCTACCTGAACCTGCGCATCCCGCACGACTACGACACCGTGCCGCTGGCGCTGTTCTGGGGGCTGTGCCTGGTGTGGCTGATGCCGTGGTCCGCGTTTGCCTTTAAAGCGACAAGCTGGGCCGTTCCCCTGCGCTCGGGGCGATGGCGCAGCCAGTTTCGCCGTCACGATCTCCCGCTGGATCGCCGCGGCCGTCTTCTGCTGGTGGTCTGGGCGGCCTTCGTTCCGCTCTTCTTTTCGTTTTCCACGCGGCAGGAGTACTACATCCTGCCCGCCCTGCCCGGGGCCGCGATCCTGCTCGGGGGATGGCTGGCGTACCGCGCCGTGGACGCCCCCATTGCCGACGCGCATCGCCGCGCCGGACGCCGGGTCACCGCCGTTCTTGCGGCGGTTGGCGTGATCGCGGCGGCGGTCTGCCTTTTCTTCATCCTGCACGCCCGCCGGCCGGCTCCGAACACCGATCTCGCCCAACTGCTGCAGGGGAACCCCGGCGAGTACGCGCTGAGCTTCGGCCACTTCCTCGACCTCAACGCGGGGGCCATGGGTCTGTTCCGCGCCCCGCTCGCGCTTACCGCGTTGTCACTCGGCGTCGGCTGGCCGCTGGCCTGGTATCTGCGCAGGCGGCGCGAGGTGCATCGCTCCAACCTCACCCTGGCGGCGAGCACCTTCGGCTTCCTGCTCGCGGCGCATCTTGGCCTGCAGACCTTCGCGCCGGTGCTCAGCTCCGCGCAGCTGGCTGAGGCGATTCGACCGCAGGTGCACCCCGGGGACCTCGTCGTCTTCCACGGCGAATACGAGGCCGGGTCCACGCTGGGCTTCTATCTCGGCCGCCCGACGGCCTACCCAGCCGGACACGCGGTGGATCCCGTCCACATCCTGGAAGGCCGCAGCTCCAATCTCTGGTACGGCTCCTTCTTTCCCGACGCGCCGCGGCTCTTCGAGACGCCCGCCACGCTTGCCGCGAAATGGGCGGGGCCGGGACGCATCTTTCTGTGGCAATCGCTCACCGACCCGCCCAATGCCCTGCCGGCGCTGCCCGGCCCGGTCTATGTTTTGGCGCGGGGAGGGGGGAAGGAGGTGGTGAGTAAT
>CAXTGE010000188.1:2284-4413 GCA_964243645.1 uncultured Acidobacteriaceae bacterium
CCCATGCCCGTCGATCCTAAAGAACTCCGCCATGTCCCGCTGTTCTCTCTTCTGGATGAGGAGGAGCTGGCTGTGCTTGCGCAGCAGGTCGAGCTGCGCGATTTTGCGCCGCGCCAGCGGATTTACAAGATTGGCGATCCCGCGGCGCGGGCTTTCATCGTCCTGACTGGCGGCGTCAGCGTCACCTCCGTAGACCAGGACGGCCAGGAGATCCTCTTCTCGGAACCCAAGCATGGGGATTTCTTCGGCTTTGCCTCCATGCTGGACGCTGCGCCGCACCAGACCACCGCGGTCGCGCTGGAACAGACCGCCTGCATTGAGGTCGACCGCCATGACCTCACCGAACTGTTCAAGCGCAAGCCCCTGGCCGGCCTGGACCTCCTCACCATGGTGGCTCGCGAGATCCATGCAACACAACAGCTGGTGAAGGGCCGCTCCGCCCGCAACCCCAACGAACTGATCGACGAGCGTGAGACCTTTGGCGAGCGCGTTGCCGACCGCGTCGCCTCGTTTGGCGGTTCCTGGACGTTCATCATCCTCTTCGGCGTCGTGCTGGTGACGTACACGGCCATCAACATCATCCTGAAGGGTCGGGCGTGGGACCCGTATCCCTTCATCCTGCTGAACCTGTTTCTGTCCATGCTGGCTGCCATCCAGGCGCCCGTGATCATGATGAGCCAGAACCGGCAGGACTCGCGTGACCGCCTGCGCTCCGAGCTCGACTTCGACGTGAACCGCCGCGCGGAAACGGAGATCCAGTCGCTCTCGCGCAAGCTGAATTTTCTGCATGAGAAGATCGACGATCTCGAGGACCGCGCGCGCTCCCCTGACCAGCTGCGTAAGCCGTAGAATCCGAAGGGCTCAAAGGACCTGCAGAGTTAGCCGCGCGGCGCGTAGAGAAGCCGCCCGGGTTACACGCGCTCCAGCACGCCGCGCCGCAGCCGAAACCGCTCACCGCGCCACACCACCACATCCGAGGCGTAGCTCCAGGCCCAGAAGATGAGCCCGAAGACGTCGCGCACCGGCAGCAGCACGAGATCGCGCAGCACCTGGCCGTCCCGCAGCAGCCCCACACCGATATTCAGAGCTACGAACACGCGCACCAGCAGCGCAAGGCTGAACAGGCTCAGGCTCCAGAGGGCCGCGCCGCTCGCCGCCACCGTCGCCAGCGACCACGGCAGCACGTAGGTGAACAGCAGTCCCAGGTAGCCGGCGCGGCGGGAGTCGCGGGTGGAGCGCGACCAGCGCAACTGGTGGTCGGCGAAGCCACGGAACGTATAGGCCGGCACGCTGGTCGCAACTATTTCGGGAACCAGCTCCACCCGGTAACCAGCCCGGTGCAGCCGCGCGCCCATCTCGTAGTCGTCCGCGAGCTGTTCGACCAGCGCCTCGAAGCCCCCGATGGCCGCCAGGGCGCTCCTGGTCGTGGCAAGCGTGGAACCCAGCCCGAAGCGGAGGCCGCCTTCGAGCAGGCGCGCCGTGAGCACGCCCGGGATGAAATCGGTCGAGACGCCCAGGGCTTCCAGCCGCGACCAGACTGTGCCTTCCGCCTGACCGATGTAGGGGACGGTGACCAAGCCCAGAGGCTTACCAGCTGCGGGCGGCGTTGCCCTGTCGAAGGGCTGAGCAAAGGGCCCCGTGATGCGCGTCAGGTAGTTCCCCGAGACAAGGATGTCCGAGTCATTGACGACCACCATCTCGAACTGCGCGTGGGGGAGCATCTGCGCCAGGCTGGAGACCTTGCCGTTTGCCCCCAGGCGCTCCTTGCACTCAATGACCCGGATCGGCACGTTCGGGAACTCCACACGCAGGCGCGCCACGGCGGCCACGGCGGGGTCTTCCAGCGAGGTCACGCCGAAGAGAAGCTCATACGGCCCGGCGTAATGCTGCCGGCAGTGGCTGGCGAACCCGGCATACTGGCGTGGGTCGGTGCCGCGCAGGGGTTTTAGGATGGAGACGCCGCGCGCCGCCGTCCCTACGGGGTCTTCGGGCTGCGTCGCGGACCGGCGAAAGCTGCGCAAGCCCCAGAGCGCCAGCAGGCTGTACGCCATGCCGCACACGGTCAGGCAGGCTGTGATCAGCGGCACGGCGTGGAAGAACTCTGTCACCGCTCCCTAGTTTAGCCAATC
>CAXTGE010000189.1:0-2779 GCA_964243645.1 uncultured Acidobacteriaceae bacterium
GCCATGGTGCGATGCAGTACTTACATCGCCTCGAAGCGTAAAGTTTCTGCTTTTACACCAGCATGGCAGCGACCCGCGCCCAAGATCTTCTTGCAACCGGCCGTCCTCAGAACCCACTGTATTGCCCATAAGCGGGCCTTTGTGCAGTGCCACGCAAATTCTTACTCCATGCGAACCGAAATTTGAGAATCGGTACTCCTTATCAAATAAGCACGCAGTATGAACGCGTGTAAGAGGAGGAGCAAACCGTGAGCTTGACCAAGAATGTCGGAAGCGGAAAACGCTGGCTGCGCCTATGCGCCGGCATCCTGATGATCGTCTGTGGCCTGGTACTTCTACGGGGTACCGTCGTGAGGTATATCGTTGCAGGTGCCGGATGTCTCACGTGTTGTACCGGCCTGCTGCGGTGGTGTCCCGTGTGCGCGATCGGTGGCAAAGATCTCTCGGAGACGTCCTGAGTGCCACGCACCCACTACGATGAGCGCTTGCTGGAGGCAGCCCGCGGCGGCGATCGCGAGTCCATTCTTTCGCTGCTCGTCCTTGCTCAGCCGGACCTTCGCCGCTACGCCGTGCAGGCGTGCGCCACGTCGGATGATGTGAACGATGCGGTGCAGGAAGCCCTTTGGATCCTTTACCGTCGCGTGGGAACACTGCGGACGGTGGCCTCCTTCTCTGGCTGGCTGTTCGCCATCATCCGCCGGGAGTGCTTTCGTCTGGCTCGGAAGATTCTTGGAGTGAAGGCCGGCATCGAAGAGATCGAAAACGATCGCCGCTTCTCCCAAAGACCACAGTTGGAGCTGAGCCTCGATCTTGCTCGCGCGATCGAGTCGCTGCCGGACCACTATCGTGAGGTCGTGCTGCTTCGTGACGTGGAAGAGCTCACGATCAATGAAATCGCGTCCAGGCTGGGCAGAACGCGTGAGGCCGTCAAAGCGAATCTTCACCGTGCCCGGCTGCTGCTGCGGGAGTATCTCTGTTCCTGATCCAAATCTGTTTTCTGATTCGAAAACGCTACTATGAAAGGCTGTCCACAATGGCGCAAAGCTGCCCTCTTCCGTTCGCCAGCAGATCCGTTACCGAGCATGTCCTGCGCGGTGTTCTCGGCGTTGTGGCCATACTTGTTGCCATCAAGCTCGGCGACACCAACCCGATCGCCTCGGTAGGCCTTGGACTTCTGGCGCTCGTCTCTTTTCGGGGGTGCCCGATGTGCTGGGTTACAGGAATGGTGGGCACCCTTCAACAGAGAGTCAAGCCCTGATGTCCTGTCCTTCACGCGAATCGGTGCTGTGAGGATCAAAGAACGTCCAGCACTTGACAGCATCTTCACTGGAATACTTCAAGGAGAAACCATGTCTGAGTATCAAAGTCCGAAGGATCTATCGCTCGCCAAAGATCTCGCGAAGCTCGCGCCCCAGGAAGCCCAGGCCTTCATGGGGCTGAAGAACACGGCAGAACGCAGCGATGGTGTCATTCCAGCCAAATACCGAGAGTTGATCTCGATCGGCGTGGCGCTGACGACGCAATGCGCCTACTGCATCGACGCTCACACGAAAAACGCAGCCGAGGCAGGTGCCACCCGGGAGGAAATCGCAGAGGTTGTCTTCATCGCCGCCGCGCTTCGGGCGGGTGCAGCCGTGGGACACGGTCTGCTCGCATTGCGCCTGTTTGATCAGGCCGAAGCTCGGTAGCTAGGCATGCCTGCCGGCCTGTCTGCATGTTCGAATGGAAGCGGCAGGGCCCGATACGCATCTATAGAGACGGCCTTTGTATGTGCACCGGCGGAGACATTCGCCCCGGGACAGTGATCTATAAGTTGGAATAACTGGAGGTTTCACTGCATGATCTTTCGCTCGTTCGAGAACAGGGCCGCTTATGCCGTTCTTCTCACCGGAATCACCACCGGAACGCTACTCTGCCAGGAGACCCGGCAACATCCAGTTGACACGCAGCATGTGCTTTTCGTGGGAGACAGCTTCACGCATGGTCGCTACCTCCCGGTACGAACCTACAACAACACGCCTGACACCGGTGGGGTAGGCTCGACCGAGCCGTCCCAGCACGTCGTTGACGAGAACTACGAAACGTCCGTTAAAGGACGCCAGGAAGACACGGCAGGGGAGTATGGCCCGTGGGGCGGCATACCAGGGATCTTCGCTGAACTCGCACACGAAGCAAAGCTCCCTTACGACGTACACATCGAGGCAATCTCAGCCACAAGCCTGACCGAAAACTACAAGGTGGCGAGCAGTGTGATCGATCGCTCCTTGTGGAATGCCGTTGTTCTGCAAGAGGCGAGCTTTGAACCGATACCCAGTACTCTCACGCAAAACTCGAAGAGCGACCCCGAAGCCTTCATCGATGCGGTACAGACCATCGAGCGAGGTATACACGCCGCCGCACCCAAAGCCGATGTTTACCTGTATGCGACAGGGGCCCCTGCGGATACCGCCTATCTGGATGCGACCGCCAATGGTGCCTCGTTTTCTTCTGACCGATTCCTCAAGTCTCTCGGGGAACTCACTGTAGCCTACCGCAACGCGTATCAAACAGCGGCTGATCGAGATGGTCACATCCGCGCCGTTGCGCCGGTGGGAGACGCCTGGGCGCTAGCCTGGCTCCGAGGCATAGCGAACCCAGATCCATACGCAGGATCTGCTCCAGGGGTCTTCCTTAGTTTTAACTACCAGCCCGGGAGCGAGCCCTCGACGAAGGATAGACCCACAGATGCCGGTTACCACCACCCCAGCATCTATGGGGCCTATCTCAGTGGCCTGGTGTT
>CAXTGE010000189.1:2879-4412 GCA_964243645.1 uncultured Acidobacteriaceae bacterium
AAGCTCGTTGCTTCCGCTAATGCGACTCATCAGAACTAGTCCTGCGGCTTCTCAAGATGATCGATGACAATCACCTCTGCGGGCCCCTTTAACGCATTCATCTGGAGGCCTAGTTGTTCTTTCATAGCGGTAAATACGGAAGGCGGAGTGTCGGGTTGCTCTTCGGCAGAGACAGCGTAAGTCCACTTCAGGGTGAAATCGTATCGTCCGGAGAGTGCGGTTCGGTCCACAACGGGTCTGTCTTCATACAGAGTCATGTTTCTTGCGAATTCCTGCATAGACATGTTCGTGAACCGCAGCGTTCGTTGTGTTCGGTCACCGGAATTGCCGGTATTGACCGACTCGCCGGGGCTGGCGAGCTTCAGTTGCGGTCCTCCTTTGGCGACTGTCACCGCATAAATCGGCATATCACGTGTGTCACGGTGCAGTACCAGATGGAAACGCTCGGCCAGCAGTTTCTTATACATTTCCCGCTCTTGAGCAGGGCTCGGAATTCCGGGTACATCAGGTATTCCTGTTATGTCGTAGTGTTCCTTGTTAAGCCAATCGGGGCCGCCAACGATCTGCCGGGGCTGAATGCCATACATCACCGAAATGATGTCAAGAAGAGTGGCCTGTCTACACTGGAGACGGTGACCCTCAGACTCAAAGCTCCACCCGTTTGCTGCTCTTGGGTAGTTCGGATTGCTCGGCCGGATCGCGGCGACTTCGAAGGCAGGAGTCGCATCTGCCGCCATGGATACTTCCTTTGCGCTTCCGGTCTCAGGAGTGGTCTGCGCCCTAAGCGGCTGCGAAGAGATTGCCGTCACTGCTACGCAGGCCTGCAATAAACGTGACAGAAGAGACCTGTGTCCCAACCGCCCAGTCCGCTTCGTCAGAGCAGGGTGTCTCGTTATCATTCCGTAAGTTTGCAGCACGCGAGGCAGCTTTTGGTCTAGAAATTGTGGACCTGCTGCGAGTTAATCCCCTGTAAACACCATCCGCGTCACTCAGAGCGAAAGACCACTCTCCCAACAACAAACTCCCTCAAGCCCCACCCATCACAATTTCCACCACATGCGCCCCGCGCATCCCCGCCGGGACCAAACGCCCCGCCTGCTCCGCCCCATCCACCCGAAAGCTCCGCACGACACTTCCCGCACCATGCAGCTCCACCCGTAGCACCGCCCGCCGGTACCGCACGCCAACCAACGAGACATCGCCCCACCCCGCAGGCAGCACCGGCGCAAACGTCAGCCCGTCCTTGCCAAACCGCATCCCAAACAGCCCCGCATACAGCATCCGCAGATATCCCGTGGCGGACCATGTCTGGTTCGGCTCCGCGTACCATACGTGCCCCGCCTGCCAGCCGCCATCCGGCACACCGGTCGTGCCGTTGTAGATCTCCCAAAACTTGTCGCGATCGCCGCCCGCCAGCCGCGCCAGCGTCTCTACCTCGCGCGCAAACACCGGGGCATCACCTGCCCGGGCCGCGGCCTCCGCCCAGAATGCCTCGATCGGCGGCCATACGATCGCGTTGTGCCGCCCGGGCCG
>CAXTGE010000190.1:0-1169 GCA_964243645.1 uncultured Acidobacteriaceae bacterium
TCCGTCGGCGGCCTCGTCGTGCAGGACCAGATGGTCGGCCCCTGGCAGGTCCCCGTCGCCGACTGCGCCGTCACCCTACGCTCCTTCGACTCCGCCGACCTGCCCGAAGCGCCCGGCGAGGCCATGGCACTCGGCGAACGCACGCCCCTCGCCGTCCTCAACGCGCAGGCCTCCGCCCGCATGGCCGTGGGCGAGGTCCTCACCAATCTCGCCGGCGCAGCCATTGAGCGCCTCGCCGACATCAAGCTCTCCGCCAACTGGATGGCCGCCGCCGGCCAGGGCCTGGAAGACCAAAAACTCTTCGACGCCGTCCAAGCTATAGGCATGGAGCTCTGCCCCGCGCTCGGCATCACCATCCCGGTCGGCAAAGACTCACTGTCGATGAAGCTCCGCTGGCAGGAGAACGGCCCCGAAGGCGAGACCCGGCAGAAGTCGGTTACCTCGCCGCTCTCCCTCATCGTCTCCGGCTTCGCTCCCGTCCGCGATGTTCGCCGCACCCTCACCCCCGAGCTCAAGATCAGCCAACCCACCACCCTGCTCCTGATCGACCTCGCCGAGAACCGCAACCGACTTGGCGGCTCCTGCCTCGCCCAGGTCTATAACCAGACCGGTGACGAAGCCCCCGATACCCCAAGCCCGGCGATCCTGAAATCCTTCTTCGCAGCCATGCAGCAGCTGAATCGCGACGGCAAGCTGCTCGCCTACCACGACCGCTCCGACGGCGGCCTCTTCGTTACGCTGCTAGAGATGGCCTTCGCCGGCCGCACCGGTCTCGTCATCGACCTGCCCGCAGAAAGCCTCAAAAATCCCGACATCGACCCGCTAGGATTGCTCTTCAGCGAAGAGCTCGGTGCCGTTCTCCAGGTCCGCGCCGCAGATGCCGGCCACGTCATTGCGTTTCTCACCCAGGCGGGCGTTCCCGTCCGCGAGATCGGCACACCCGTGCCCGGCAATGACATTATCTTTCGCGCCGGCGACCGGGAGCTCTACCGGAACACCCGCACCACCCTGCACAAAATGTGGTCCGAGACCAGCTTCCATGTCGCCTCGCTCCGCGACAACCCCGCCTCTGCCGCCGAAGAGTTCGCCCTCCTCGACGATCCGGAGCGCCCCGGCCTCTCCGTGCAGGTCCCCTTCGACCTCACAGAACGTCCATCAGCCCCGTTCCT
>CAXTGE010000190.1:1269-4355 GCA_964243645.1 uncultured Acidobacteriaceae bacterium
TGACTTTATCCGCAAAGAACAAGCCACTATGCCGAGCTCTCCATGGCATAATGGCAATAGACGAGGACTCCCATGGCACAGCAAATCGCAAATTGGCTCGGGACCGAGCAGAAATCTGACTACGACCTGGCCCAGAGTGTTCGGCTTGGCCTTGCGCTCGAGACGCAGCATACCTTCCTCTCCCACGGGTTAACGCGGGAGGAGTTCCATCGCATTGTGATTCCGCAACGGACGTTTCGTCACCGTACCGAGCGGCGCAACAGAGGCCTGAAGGAAGTTCTCAGCCCCGAGGAGTCGGATAAGGCCGTTCGCGCGGCACGCATTCTTACCTCTGCGGAAAACGTCTTTGCCGATCGGGAAAAGGCGCTCTCCTGGATGCGCCAGCCCAAGAAACGCTTTCACGGGGACACTCCCATGTCCATGCTGGAAACCGAAACCGGTGCGCGTCTGGTGGAGCAGATGCTTGTTCAGATCGATGACGGCATGTTCGCCTGATGTCCCTGCCATCCCAACGAGCTAGCTCGCCGGGAACCCTGACCCTGCCATCCCAACGAGCCAGCTCGCCGGGAACCCTGACCCTGTGGCGCATCAGCAATCATGCCGACCTTACGGGCGCCGGCGGCATGATCGCCCCGGCCCGGTGGCACACCGCAGGCCGACCGGTCGTCTACCTCGCAGAAAACCCCGCGTCCGCCTTGCTTGAAGTGCTCGTCCATCTCGAGGTGGACGAGGCTCACCGCCCCTCCGCCTATCAACTGCTGAAGGTGGAGGCCGAAGAGGCCATCGCCTCGGAACAGATCGACCTTTCCTCGCTGCCTCCATCCTGGAGCACCGAGGAAGCAACGACCCAGGCCATGGGTGACGCTTGGCTTCGATCAAACCGTACCTCTCTTCTGCGCATTCCGTCTGCGATCGTCCCTGAAACCTGGAACTGGTTGCTCAATCCTCGTCATCCCGACGCAGCCCGGATGCGCATCATCCAGGTGCGCAAAGACCCATTCGACCCCCGGCTGTTTTAAGTCTCTTCTGCTCTCTCACCGCATCGCGCCTCCCGCGATACCCTAGACAGGTGAGCGCCACCATCGACTACAAATCCGCCGGCGTGGACATCGAGGCCGGCAACGAGGCCGTCCGGCGCATGAAGGCACACGTCGCCCGTACGCACACCCCCGCCGTGCTCACCCAACTCGGCGCCTTCGGCTCGCTCTTTTCGCTGACCGACGCCATTCGGGGCATGGCCGACCCTGTCATGGTGCAAAGCACCGATGGCTGCGGCACCAAAACCCTCGTCACCACGCGCGTGAACACCCCCGAGGCCTATGAGAACCTGGGCCGCGACCTCGTCGCCGCCGTCGCCGGCGATATCGTCGTCATGGGCGCCAAGCCGCTCACCTTTCTCGACTACCTCGGCGTCCACAAGGTCGAGCCCGCGATCATCGAATCGCTCGTCCGCGGCATGAGCGCCGCCTGCGCCGAGGCCGGGGTCGCCCTCGTCGGCGGCGAGACCGCCGAGATGCCCGCCGTCTACGCCTCAGGCGACCTCGACGTCGTAGGTTTCGTCACCGGCGTCGTCGACCGCCCCAAGCTCCTCACCGGCGCGACAATCCAGCCTGGCGACACGCTCTACGCCGTCAACTCCTCCGGCCTCCACACCAATGGCTACTCGCTCGCGCGCAAGCTCTTCTTCGATGTCGCCAATCTGGACGTAGGCTCCCGTCCCGACGAGTTCGGCGGCGCGTCGCTCGCCGACGTCCTGCTCGCGCCGCATACTAATTACGTCGCTCCGGTCCGCGCCATCCTCGAGGCCGGCATCCCCGTCAAGGGCATGGCTCACATCACCGGCGGCGGCCTCACCGAAAACGTCCCCCGCATCCTGCCCGAAGGCCTCGGCGTCACAATCGATCGCAGCACCTGGACCCCGCAAACCGTCTTCGCGATGATGCAGCGTCTCGGGAACATCCCCGATGCCGAGATGCTCCGTGCCTTCAACATGGGCGTCGGTCTCGTGATCGTCGCGCCCGCCGGTCTCCAGCCTGAACTCGCCGACCTCCTCAAGCCCTACGCCCACCTCCGCATCTGGGAGCTCGGCCGCGTGGAAGCCAATGCTGGTGGTGTCACTTACATCGGCTCCGCCTAGCTCTCCTTTTGGTTGTCACTCCCGAAGGGAATCTGCGCTCTGCCTGCAACGCCACAAAGGCCCTGAACACAGCCCGCCATGCGAGCCCTACGATCACTAACAACTAGGCACTAGCTATGAGCCCGCTCCCCCGCCAAACGCTCCTCGACGCCATCCCGCACTGCCTCACGGCCACTGACCTTCCACTGCCCGGCGCAAAGAAATACACCGGCAAGGTCCGCGACACCTACGACCTCACGCCCGACGACCCGAACGGCCAACTCTTCCTCCTCACTACCGACCGCCAGAGCGGCTTCGACCGCCTCCTCGGCGCGATCCCGTTCAAGGGCCAGGTCCTCAACCGCACCTCCCTTTACTGGTTCGAGCAGACCAAACATCTCGTCCCTAACCACGTGATCGCCAGCCCGCACGCTAATGTGCTGCTCGCCCGCAAGTGCCGCGTTCTGCCCATCGAGTTCGTCGTACGCGGCTACCTCACCGGCTCCACCGACACCTCCATCTGGATCAAGTACAGTTCCGGCGAGCGCACCTTCGCGGGCACGACCCTGCCCGAGGGCATGCGCAAAAACGAGCCCCTGCACACCCAGCTGATCACCCCCACCACAAAGGAAGCCGCCCACGACCGCCCCATCACCGCGGAGGCCATCGTCGCCGAAGGCTGGCTCACCCAGGCCCAGTGGGATTTCTGCGCCGACGCCACGCTGAAGCTCTTCCGCTTCGGCCAGAAGCTCGCCGCCGAGCGCGGTCTCATCCTCGTCGACACCAAGTACGAGTTCGGCCTCGACCCCAACGGCGAAATCCGCCTCATCGACGAGATCCACACCCCCGACTCGAGCCGCTACTGGATCGCTGACAGCTACGAGCGCCGCCTGGGCGAAGGCCGCGAGCCCGACATGATCGACAAGGAATTTTTCCGCCTCTGGTTCCGCGAGCGCTGCGACCCCTACAA
>CAXTGE010000191.1:0-4265 GCA_964243645.1 uncultured Acidobacteriaceae bacterium
CATGCTCCGGTGTCCGCCGAAACCTTGAAGATCGTCACGGAGCGAAGGCCGACCGAGGCCGAGATAGCCGCGCTCCTTTTCGCGTGGCGGGTATGCAAGCACGTGAAGTCCAATGCGATCGTGTATGCGCGGGCAGAGGACGGCTTCGGGCAGACGGTTGGCGTGGGCGCGGGACAGATGAGCCGGGTGGATGCGGCGCGCTTCGGTGCAATGAAGGCCGTGCTCCCGCTCGATGGGACGGTGGCAGCCAGTGACGCCTTCTTCCCGTTCGCAGACGGGCTGGAGGTGGTGGCGACGGCCGGGGCCACGGCGGTGATCCAGCCTGGCGGGTCGGTACGGGACGCCGAGGTGATCGCAGCGGCGAATCGTTTGGGTGTGGCGATGGCGTTTACGGGCGTGCGGCACTTCCGTCACGGGTAACACCCCAACGGATGGGCGAGGTCGCATCCAAAGCGTGTAGAGTACCGTCTAAACACAAAATAAGACGCGCTGCAGAGCCCAGGATCCCTCGCTTATGACCGTTCGTTTCCGCGCTTCCTTCCTTCCCCTCACGTGCGCTTTTCTTTTAGTGCCCGGATCTGGTGCGCAAACGCCAGCTGCTGCGACCCAGGCAACCCAGGCTGCACCGGATCGTGGAGGAGCGTACTACCACTTCGGTCTGGCCAAGATCTATGAACAGCAGTTCCTGGCCAACGGACGGCAGGATCTGGCCACCCAGGCCATTGAGCAGTACAAGATGGCGCTCGTGGCCGATCCGGATTCGCCGCAGCTGCAGGACGGCATGGCGATGCTGTACTTTCGCCTGGGGCGCATTCGCGAGGCCGTGACCGCGGCGCAGGATCAAGTGAAGAAGCACCCCGACGACGTGGAAGCGCACACCCTGCTGGGTCGGGTGTATCTCCGCTCGCTGGACGATCGCCAGGCAGCCGGACCGCAGACGCAGGAGATGTTGGGTGCGGCTATCAAGGAATATGAGACGATTGCGCGTTTGAAGCCGAACGACCTCGAGACGCACCTGCTGCTAGGGCAGCTGTACGGCCTGGCGCACGACTCGGGCAAGGCCGAGGCCCAGTTCCAGGACGCACAAAAGATCGACCCGACCTCGGAAGAGGTGGTACTGAGCATCGCCCGGCTGTACTCGGAGCAGGGCAACCTCATGAAGGCCGCCAAGACGATTGCCGACGTCCCCGTGGACGATCGGTCGCCGCGCATGAACTTCGCTCTGGGCAACATCTATGACCAGCTCAAGCAGCCCAAGGAGGCCGCGAAGGCCTACGGGGCGGCGGTCGCAGCGGACCCTGACAACACGGATGCCAAGCGGGGCCTGGCTTCAGCACTGCAGACCTCCGGGCAGATGGATGCGGCTTCAAAGATCTATGGCCAGATCCTTGGGTCTGATCCGCAGGATGCGCAGTCGTTGATTCGCGAGGCGGACATCCAGCGCCAGCAAGGGCACTATGAGCAGGCGCTGACCACCCTGAAGAAGGCCGAAGGGCTTGTCTCCGATAACCTCGAGCTGACCTATAACGAGGCGCTGACCTATGACGCCCTGGGCCGGTACGACGACTCGATCCGGACAATGAAGGCGGCACTTGTGGCGACGACATCGGCCACGGGCAAGTACTCGGAGGGGGACATCAGCAATCGAGCGTTGTTCCTGGATCGGCTGGCCGTCGTCTACCGGGAAGCGGGTCGGTATGACGATGCGGTTGCCACGTACAAGCAGCTCGGATTGCTGGGCGGAGAGTACCAGGCCCGCGGCACGGAGGGCGAAGTGGATGCCTACCGTGATGCGCATCAATGGAAGGCTGCCCTGGATACGGCGTCCGCGGCCGCCAAGGCCATGCCGGACACGCACGATGTCCAACTGACCTATGCACGGCAACTGGCCGACAACGGCAAGCTGCAAGAGGGTCTGAAGATTGCGCAGACCCAGTTGAAGGGAATGCCGGACGACCGCGAAGTGTATGTAACGATGGCCGACATGCAGTCGCGCAACAAGCACTGGAAGCAGGCCTTCGAAGCCTTGGACAAGGCGGAAGCAGCGGCGCAGAAGAACGAAGACAAGCTCTTCATCTATTACTTCCGCGGCTCCATCGCCGAGCGGGAGAAGATGTTCGATCAAGCCGAGGAGCAATTCCATAGGGCTCTGGCGATTGATCCGGAAAATGCCGCCACGGAAAATGATTACGGCTACATGCTGGTGGAACGTGGCCTGAAACTCGACCAGGCGCTTGCCATGCTGCAGAAGGCGGTGCGCTTCGATCCGCAGAACGGCGCATACCTCGATTCGCTCGCCTGGGCCTACTTCAAACAGGGAAACTATGCGCTGGCCGAGGATACGGAGCGCAAGGCCGTACTACGGCAGCCGTCTGATCCTTCGATTCTGGCGCACATGGGAGAGATCTATGCGCACAACGGCAAACTGTCGCTCGCGGTCACTGAATGGGAGAGGGCCGTAAATCAATATTCGACCTCGCTGCCGCCAGAGGCCGATCCGAACGATGTAAGCAAGACACAGCATGACTTGGAAAATGCCCGGGTTCGGCTGGCTCACGCGGGGACCGGGCCCGGCAAGTAAGAGCGCGTGCTCACGGCTCCCTGTCTTCACCTGCACGCGCTACACTCGGGCTGGGTGGCTTTCGATCTACACAGGTACGGGGTCTTCGGCACGGAGGAAGCGCGCCTGTCGGTTCGCGCCTTCCCTGCGCCCCCCGGTGACGGCCGCGGCCCGTTCGAGCGTGATCGCGACCGCGTCGTCTGGTCGAGGGCGTTTCGACGGCTTGCCGGTAAAACGCAGGTATTTACCAGCCGTGCCTCCGATCACTTCCGTAGCCGCCTGACGCACACGATGGAAGTGGCGCAGGTGGCGCGCCAGATAGCCTCGGCGCTGTCGCTGAATGAGGACCTGGCGGAGACGCTGGCCCTGGTGCACGACATCGGGCATCCCCCCTTCGGCCATGCAGGGGAGCGAGCGCTGGATCGCTGTCTGCAGGTCTACGGATTGCGCTTCGATCACAACCTCCATGCCCTGCGGATTGTGGAGCAGTTTGAGCAACGGTATGCGGGACATCGCGGCCTGAACTTGACGCTGGCGTCGCGCGAAGGCATCGTCAAGCACTCACGGGATTACACAGAGGTCGACCATCCGGAGCTGGCGGAGTATTTTCTCGGTCAGAGGCCACCGCTCGAGGCACAGATCATCGATCTTGCCGACGAAATCGCCTACCTTACGGCGGATCTGGATGACGGTGTCGAGTCGGGTCTGCTGGAGATCGGCAATATCTGCGATCGCGTTGGCCTACTGGGACGCTGCTTCTCCACGGTGCAGACCAGGCACCCAGGCGCCGAGCAGAAGTACATCTTCCATGACGCGTTGCAGGCGATGCAGAAATGTCTGGTGCGCGACCTGATCGAAAACACCGCGCGTGGTGTCGAAACCAGCGGGGCGGCGGACCTGGCAGGCATACGGCAGGTCGGCAGGCGGTTGGCAGTCTTTTCGCCGGGCGTGGAGGCGGAGCGGCGGGAAGAGAAGCAGTTTCTCTATGACACGCTATACACCTGTCCCGCGTTGGAACGCGAGCATGACAAGGCCGAGGACGTGATTATGCAGTTATTTGGATATTGGGCAGCGATGCCCGAGGAACTGCCCGAAGCCTACTTCGCGGAGATCGAAAAGGAAGGTCTCGCGCGGGTGATCGCGGATTACATCGCCGGCATGACGGACAGTTTCATCCTGATGCAATTTGCGGAGGTGCGACGTCGTGTGCGGGCGACCATCGGCTTGGCTGCACCGCTCACTCGAAAGGGAAACGAGCGTGTCGCGCTCTGAGTCACCGCTTTGCGAATGCCCCCGGGATCGTGGATAATGGCAGAGTACGCTTTGTTTGTTGCGTACCAGCCTCGTGCAAATCGGGGATTAGTCTTTGCAGGGTACAAGACCCTGCGTCGCGGCGTGTCAGGCTCAACCTGACATGCTGCTTGCCAGCCGAGGTGGCTGGCCAAACTAGGAGAACACCATGCGCGAAATCGTCACCCTGCAGTGCCCGGTCTGTAAGAACCGGAACTATTCGACCACGAAAAATAAGAAAACCACGACGGGTCGCCTGGAGTTCGCCAAGTTCTGTAACACGTGCCGCAAGCATACGGACCACAAAGAGACAAAGTAAGCAGGGCAGGGTTCAGTCATTGCACTGGGCCCCTGGTCCCGCTCCCACAGGGGAGTAAGCTCAACGGTTAAACTGTCGGTCTCCAAAACCGAACTT
>CAXTGE010000192.1:0-4199 GCA_964243645.1 uncultured Acidobacteriaceae bacterium
TGTTGCAACTGCAGCCGAAGACCCTGGACCGGCTGCGCGCGATGGGCGTGGCGACGGTGAGTTACATGATCGACAACGCGTTCGGCCCGCGGCAGGATCCTGGCTGGCGCCTGTACATGCGCTGCATCCCGCACTTTGATCTCCATGCCACGCAACGGGATGCCAACGTGCTGGAGTACCGGGCCCGTGGAGCGCGGGATGTTCTCAAGATCCAGACAGCCTATGAGCCGACGCTCCATTTCCCGCCGTCCGTCGGCTGGAGTGATGCGGACCGGGACCGCGCCGTGAGCTTTATCGGAACGCCCTATGACCGGCGAGCGGAGGACCTCACCAGGCTGTGGCAGGAGTTCGGTGTGCGGACCGTGATCTCGGGCGCTGACTTCCTGTGGCGCGAGCGGCTGTCCCCCGAGGCCTTCACAGCACTCTTCCGCGACGGCGAGCTATACGGCCATGCATATCGGGAGGCGATCTGGCGCTCGCGAATCAACTTGAGCTTTCTGACGCACTCCAACCAGGACGAGTTCGTGCACAAGAGCTTCGAGATCGCTGGCTGCGGTCAGTTCCTGCTCGCGGAGCGTTCCCCGGGACATCTCGCGCGATTCATTGAGGACGAGGAGGCCGTGTTCTTCACCGGGGTGGAGGAGCTGGCCGCGAAGATTCAACGCTGGTTGCCGGACGAGGCAGGCCGGGCGCGGGTGGCCGCGGCAGGGCATGCCCGGGCGGTACGGGATGGCTACTCGAACGATGCGCAGGTGGGCAGGATTCTGGAACGGATCCGTCCGATGCTGCGGGGTAGCGCTTCGTAGTCTGTTACAGCGACGTTATGCTCCTGGGCAGGGTAGATTAGTGGCATAGGTGCAGCTAGAAGAGCCGTCCCCGAACGCCGTGCGGCGCGGGTGAGCCTCCCTGTGTTGCCCCGAGTCCTGAAATTGGCGGCGATGACATGAACTGGAAGCGTTGGCGCAACAGCGTCGTGCTGATCTTTGCCGTGCTGGGGCCTGGGTTCATTACAGCCAACGTGGACAATGATGCCGGCGGGATCTATACCTATGCCACCGCGGGCGCGCAGTTCGGCTATGGGCTGCTGTGGACCATGATCCCGATGGCCATCATGCTGACCTTTGCGCAGGAGATTTCAGCGCGCATGGGCGTGACGACCGGCAAGGGCCTGAGCGAGCTCATCCGCGAGGAGTTCGGCCTGCGCACGACCGCGCTGCTGATGGTTGGGCTGATCATCTGCAACTTCGGCGATGTGGTGAGTGAATTTGCCGGGGTGGCCAGCAGCACGCAGCTGTTTGGCTTGAGTAAATACATCACTGTGCCCGCGGCGGCGGCACTGGTCTGGAGTCTTGTGGTCTTCGGCGACTACAAGAAGCTGGAAAAGATCTTTGTCATTCTGTCCTTCTTGTACGTTGCCTACATCATCACGGCCGCGCTGGCGCACCCGAACTGGAGCTTTGCCCTGCGCGAGACGCTGCGTCCGCCACGCATGACCGACCTGCGCACGTCCAGCTACCTCTTTCTGTCCGTGGGCATGATCGGCGCCACGGTAGCGCCCTGGCAGCAGTTTTACCTGCAGGCCTCGGTGGTGGACAAAGGCACGGGCAAGGGCGAATTGCGATACGCGCAGGCGGACGCCGTTGTGGGTTCTATATTTTCCGTGGTGGTGGCGGCCTTCATCGTCATTGCCTGTGCGGCCACGCTGTTTGCGAGCGGCCATCACACGATCGGCGATGCGGCCGATGCAGCGGCGTCCTTGCGGCCGCTGGGTGGCGATTATGCCTACCTGCTGTTTGCGTTCGGACTGCTGAACGCGTCGCTGTTTGCGGCATCAATCCTACCGCTCTCCACGGCGTATACCGTGTGTGAAGCCCTGGGTTTTGAATCGGGGCTGACGAAGGGATTCCGTGAAGCACCCGTCTTCTACTGGCTGTACACGGGACTGATCGTGGCCGGGGCAACGATCATCCTGATGCCGAAGGTGCCGCTGGTCAAGCTGGCCGTGCTGTCGCAGGTGCTCAACGGCGTGCTGCTACCGGTCGTGCTTGTCTTCATGCTGATCCTGGTCAACCGGCGCAGCCTAATGGGATCGCTGGTGAACGGCAGGACCTATAACTTCGTCGCGTGGGGGCTGACCGCGCTGGCGACGATCCTGACCCTGGTCATGCTGGCCGGGCAGGCGTTCGGCATCAGCTAGAGCGGGCCGCCGACCTGGCTTTTCGTTCCTGCGGCCCCTGAATGACAATTTTGGGATGGGAGAACACTCAACTACAGGTATTTACCGTCGGCCAGGTCGCGGATCAGGGTGAGATCAGCGGCGAGGAAATCGAAGTCCGGCAGGCTGGGGAGGGTGGTCCAGCGCATGTCTTGGAAGATCCGGTTGTCGAGCTCGCCGGCAAAGCGGTCCACGCGAAAGAACTGAATCTCGATCAAGGAACCGTTCCTGTAGTTGTGGCGCACGGTCGTCAGCCGCTGGCCGACCGTGGCGTAGATGCCAAGCTCTTCGTTGAGCTCGCGGGCTAGGGCCACTTCGGCGGTCTCGCCGTTCTCGACCTTGCCGCCGGGAAACTCCCATTTGGAGCCCATCGGCTGATCCGGCCGGCGCTGACACACCAGGACCTCGCGTCCGGTCAGCCCTTCGCGCAAAATGAGGGCCGCGACCACATGGCGCACGGGCCTGTGTGCTGACCGTGGGCTGCCGTTCAATTTGCGGATGGGACCGTTCACCTCTGCCCCCAGTGTAAGCGGTTTGGCGATGGATGGCCCCCGTCGCGGAACAGGTTTGGACCCGGAACCAATTCAGCCATAACAGCTGTCCTGCAGCGGTCGCTAGCGCTTCGATTCGGGGTGCGTAGCGGAGGGGGTAGCCAGAGCGGTCCGAGACTTGCCGGGATGGTAGACCGGCCAGCCCTCGCGAAGGCTACGCTCCACCAGCGCCGCCGAGGGATTGATGGGAAAGGCCCCGCGTGCGAATGCGAGCATGGCGGCATCATGAACGGAGTTGCCGAAGACGGCATCCGGTGCCGTAACGCCGGCGTTGCGCAGGGCAGTCACCTTGCCCTCGTCGGTGGGCACGTCGAGAAGGCGATCGGTGATCATCCCGTCTTCGACCGCGACGCGAGCAGCGAGCACACGCTCGGGGGGAATCCCGAAGCGGCGGACGCCTTCTTCGATCACCCAGTTATTGGTGGAGCTGACGGCCCAGATGTCGGTGCCGCGACGCTGCAGGGTCGTGACGAGCTCGTGGAGTTCGGGGAAGATGTGCGGCTCCATATGCTCGCCGAAGAAGTTGGCGGCGGCGGTACAAAGCGCCTCTTCGTCGAGACCGGCGTAGGCCTGCACCATCTCACCGCAGATCGCGAGCTCGGAGACATCGCCACGGTTGTAGCCCTCGTACCGCCCGTTCAGCCAGGCGATCCTCTCAGGCGAAAGCAGACCGCTTTCGATGCTCCAGCGCATGAAGCGAGAACCGGCGTCACCGGACCAAAGGGTGCCGTCGCAGTCAAAGACGGCAATTTCGGGAGCGAGGACGTCAACGCGGGCAAAGAACTCTCGCGTATTGAGGACAGTGGATGTTGCGGTGGACAAGGGGAGCTCCGTCGCGCGGCATGCTGCCGCTGCTCCCAGTAGAACAGGCCGCGTGCAGGTGGCCTGTGGCGACGGCAGAACTTTGCTAGTCTCCGGGGAGGTGCATGGAGGACAACTGTGGCTGAAGGCAAGACATCGGACCTGTTTCTCGTGATGGGCGTGAGCGGGTCAGGAAAGACCACCATCGGGACTTTACTGGCGCAACGGATCGGCGGCATCTTTGCGGATGCGGATGACTACCATTCGCCCGAGAACAAGGCGAAGATGCACGCCGGTACGCCGCTGACCGATGAGGACCGAGCGCCCTGGCTGGCCACGCTGAACCGATTGCTCCTGGGCTGGTCGCAGGGGGGCATTCAGGGTGTGATGGCCTGCTCGGCGCTGAAGGAAAGCTACCGGCAGGCGCTGGGCGCAGGACTTCGGTCGGGTGAACTGGCCTATATATGGCTGGACGGGTCTCCGGCAATGATCGCGGCACGGCTGCAATCGCGGCAGGGAACCTTCATGAATCCGGCGCTGCTGGGCAGTCAAATCGCTACGCTGGAAGCCCCAAAGGACGCCCTGCGGGTGGTCAACGACAAAACACCGGACGCTGTGGTGAGCGAGATCGT
>CAXTGE010000193.1:0-4085 GCA_964243645.1 uncultured Acidobacteriaceae bacterium
TCTTCACCGCCATCTGCCTCCTGCTCGTCCTCGGAGCCGCCGGCAAGTCCGCCCAAATTCCTCTTTACGTCTGGCTCCCCGACGCAATGGAAGGCCCTACACCCGTCTCCGCCCTTATCCACGCTGCGACGATGGTCACAGCCGGCATCTACATGGTCGCCCGCTGCCATGTCCTCTTCGACAAATCCCCGGCCGCACTCACCGTCGTCGCCTGCATCGGCGCCGCCACTGCCATCTTTGCCGCCTCCATCGGCCTCGTGCAGCAGGACATCAAGCGCGTCCTCGCCTACTCCACCGTCTCGCAGCTCGGCTACATGTTCCTGGCCTGCGGGGTCGGCGCATACTCCGCCGCCATCTTCCACCTCATGACCCACGCCTTCTTCAAGGCGCTGCTCTTCCTCGCCGCCGGGTCTGTCATCCACGCGCTCTCCGGCGAACAGGACATGCGCAAGATGGGTGCGATGCGCAGACGCATCCCCATCACCTTCTGGACTATGACGATGGGCGTCATCGCCATCGGCGGCATCTACCCGTTCTCCGGCTTCTTCTCGAAAGACGAGATCCTCTACCGCACCTTTGTCTCCGACAACCCCATCGGTAAACTCCTCTGGTTCGTCGGCCTCGTCACCGCCGGAATGACCTCCTTCTACATGTTCCGTCTCTGGTTCAAGACCTTCTTCGGCCAATCGCACGTTGAAGAGCACGGTGCGGATCATGCCGCCACCGCCGGTCACGGCTCACCGGCTCACGCGCACGCTTCCGGGCAAGTCATGCAAGACGAGCATGACGAGGGTCAGGCCGCCCATCCGCATGGCGTCCATGAGTCGCCATGGATCATGCTCTTCCCGCTCGTCATACTTGCCATCCTCTCCGTTATTGGCGGATGGGTCGGCATTCCCGCCGCGCTCGGTGGCCACAACGAGATCGAGCATTTCCTCGCTCCCGTCTTCTCCTCCTCCACGGAATTGGCCGAAGCCGTACCCGTCAGCCACGGTCTCGAACTTACCCTTGCCGCCATCTCGCTGCTGACCGCCGCCATCGGCTTCTTCGTCGCCTTCTTCCTCTACATCCGCAGACCCGGCACCTCTACCGCACTCGCCACACGATTCAAGCCGGTCTACACCCTCCTCGAAAACAAGTTCTACATCGACGAGCTCTATTCCAACTTCATCCTCACGCCCATCATGGTCGTCTCCCGCCTCCTGCTCGCCGGCGTGGTCGATCAGGGCGTGGTCAATGGTGTCCCCGCCGCAACCTCTGCCGGAGTCCGCGGCCTCGGCTCGCTCACCCGTCGCATGCAGTCCGGCAACATTCGCTCCTACGCCGGCTGGCTCGCCCTCGGGGCTGCCGCTGTCCTTGCTTTCATGATCTTCGGCCACGCCACCTGGATGCAGCTCTAACGTCGTACCTTTTTCCGATGGGAACACTCAATCCGGGCGCCCCATCCATGGCTCGCTCTTGGCCATGGGTGGGAACGTAAGAATCTCGATCAGCAGTCCTTAGTCTTTGTTTTTTGTCTCACCAAGGGAAACGATGAATCTCGACCACTCCATCCTTTCGATCATCACCTTCGTCCCGCTCGTCGGCGCAATCGTCCTCGCGCTGCTGCCGGACAAAGGAAAAACGATGCAGTGGGGCGCGCTCGCCGTCAGCCTCATCACCTTTGCCTGTACCCTGCACCTCCCCGCCCACTTCAACTACCACGCTGGCGCAGCCTTCCAGTTCGAGCAAAACTGTTCTTGGATCACTAAGCCTGCCATCAACTACCACCTCGGCATCGACGGCCTGTCGCTCTGGCTCATTGTGCTGACCGGCTTTCTCGCGCCCCTGGGCGTGCTCATCTCCTGGAATGCCATCCCCAAGCGCAAGAAGACCTTCTACATCCTCTTCCTGCTCCAGCAGACCGCCATGTTCGGCGTCTTCGTCGCGCTCGACCTCTTCCTCTACTACGCCTTCTGGGAATTGACCCTCGTTCCCATGACGATCCTCATCGCCACCTTCGGCCGTACCGAAAAACGCCGCGCCGCCGCGATCAAGTATTTTCTCTACGCCTTCATCCCCTCGGCCATCCTGCTCGTCGCCGTCCTTTGGCTCTACGTGAAGACCGGCACCTTCGACGTCCCAGCACTCACGCATCTCGCCGCAACCCACGCCATCTCCGGCAACTCCTCCGCCCTCTGGCTCGCCTCGCTTGCCTTCCTCTTCGCTTTCGCCGTAAAGGTTCCCATCTTCCCGCTGCACGGCTGGCTGTCGGACGCCGTCGCCGAAGCCCCCACCGCCGCCGTCATGGTCCTCGTCGGCAAGCTCGGCCTCTACTCCATCCTGCGGTTCTCTTTCGGCATCTTCCCCGCCCAGTCGCACCGCATCGCTCCTCTCCTCATCGCCCTTGCCGCGATCGGCATCGTCTACGGAGCGCTCATCGCCCTCGTCCAGAAGGACCTCAAGCGCCTTGCCGCCTTTGGGACCCTGGGCCATGTCTCGGTCGCTGTCCTTGGAATCTTCACCTTCACCATCGCCGGTCTCGACGGCGGCATCTATCAGACCCTCAACGAAGGTCTCGGCGGCGCGGCTCTCTTTATGCTGTTGGGCCTGCTCTACGAGCGCTACCAGACCTACGACATGCGCGAGTACGGCGGCCTTGCCGCGAAGTTCCCCTGGCTCGTCACCATGTTCGTCCTCACCACGCTTTCCGTCATCGGCTTGCCCATGTTGAACGGCTTCGTTGGCGAGTTCCTCGTCTTCTCCGGCTCCATGCAATGGTCGCTGTCGAACGGGAGCAGCTTCTGGTGGACAGCCCTCTCCACCTCCGGCGTCATCCTGACCGCCGCCTACATGCTCTGGATGATCCAGCGCGTCTTCTACGGCGACCTCGGCATCAAGTCCGAAACCGTTACCGGCTGGGACCTGGACGCGCGCGAGCACCTGGCTCTCTGGCCGCTGGTCGCGCTCTTCCTCGCCATGGGCATCTTCTCCCCGCAGTGGACAAATGCCATCGATACTTTTGGCCAAGTCACTGCCTACTACCCGCACCAACTGGTCCTCACGCCCGCCGAAGCGCAGGCCGCAAAAGAGGCGCACGATCATGGCAAAGGCTATGTAGTCTCCCGGGCCTACGATCGTGAAGGAAACACTGTCCCCGCCACTCAGCCCGGTAGTTTCGTCGACCCTGCCCTTGCCGCTGACGCCCTCCACAAACCAGCTCCGCCAACAAACCCGGGAGCTCGCTACTGATGCAACAACGCGTTCCAAGCTGCTCCATTTGTTTGTTATTCCCGAAGGGAATCTGCGTTTTCAACCCAGCACCGTCAGGAAAGCCGCTCTAATGCCCTTGTCCCCCAACATCATCGACACGCTCCCCGAAGACGTCCTCACCATCACCGGCGTCCTCGTCATGCTCATCGAGGCGGTCCTTAAGCCCGGCACCAGCCGCAAGCCCCTCGGGTGGCTTGCCATCCTCGGCACCATCGCATCGGGAGCTGCCGCCCTCTATCAGCTTCAGTACGGCACGCTTCAGGCCTTCTCCGGCACCCTCCAGATCGATGCATTTTCCGTCTTCTTCCACGTCCTGATCGCCGCCGTCGTTCTCGTCACGCTTCTCGGATCTCTCGACTACTTCGAAGGCAACGCCACCCACGCCGGCGAGTACTTCGCGCTCACCCTCTTCGGTGCCGTCGGCATGATGCTCATGACCTGCTCGGTCGAGCTCCTCATGGTCTTCATCGGACTCGAGATCTCTTCCATCTCCACCTACATTATGGCCGGCTTCCGCAAAGGCCAGGCCACCGGCTCCGAGGCCTCCATCAAGTACTTCCTCCTCGGCAGCTTCGCCACTGCCTTCTTCCTCTACGGCATCGCTCTCGCCTTCGGAGCCACCGGCTCGACCAGCATCGCCGCAATCGCCGCCGGCCTCGGCACCTCCACCACCCCTCTCATGGCCTTTATGGCCCTCGCCATGATCGTCATCGGTCTGGGCTTTAAAGTCTCCGCCGCCCCCTTCCATGTCTGGACCCCCGACGTCTACCAGGGAGCGCCCGCCCCCGTCGTCGGCCTCATGTCCACCGCCCCCAAGGCCGCCGCCTTCGCCG
>CAXTGE010000194.1:0-4060 GCA_964243645.1 uncultured Acidobacteriaceae bacterium
CCGTCGGCGATCACCCGTTTGTATTCGGCGATCGCCTCCGTCCCGTGCCCTTCATCCTTAAGCAAATTCGCGACTTCGAGCCGAAAAAGATAATCGCGGGGATACTCCGCTGCGAGCCCCCGCTGGACTGCCAGCGCCTCAGCATACCGTCCGTCGTGACGCAAAAACAGACTCAGCGCCGTTCTTGCCTGCACGTTTGTCAAAACCCCGTGTGCCGCGTCTTCGCGCAGCATCTCCAGCCCCTTCTCCTTGGATCCGCCCACGCCCATGATGCCCACCATCAGGCGTACCACCCGTGGAAGGCTGGCCACGGCAAACTGCTGGATACCCACCGCCATGAGCGCGTCGGCATACTGAGGATCCAGCTTGAGTACCGTCTCCGAATCGTTCCGGGCCTGGTAGCCCTGCCGTGCTGCGGCCGCGTAGGAGTGATCGGCGAGTGTGATAAACGAGGCATGCAGCCCCTTCGCGTACCCTCTCGCAAATAGCGCGTTTTTGTCGTTTGAATCGGCTTTTAAACGTGCATCGCACATGTCGATTACCTTGTTCGTCAGGCTCTCGATCTGGTCGCGCGTGGCCTTGGGGACGTCCACCTGGCGCTTGGTGGCCAGGAAGCTGTCATGGGCGTAGTAAGTGGTGTCCAGCAGGTCCTGGTGATATAGCTCGCGAAAGATAGTCACCAGAAGTACGTAGTTCCACGCGGCCGGCTCCCCCGCGTGTGCGGATGAGACTCCGTTGAATATCTTTAGCGCTCCGTCGTAATCAAGATTAAAGAATCGCTCCAACCCCTGCTTTACGGCTGGATCCAGATTCAACGGATCGGTGTGGGAAAACGCTTGCGCGGGTGCTGGCTGAACAGTTCCGGCCCAGAGAGTCAGACCTGCCAAAGCCGTCGGCAGGTACCGTCGGAATCCTTGCCTTACATGCAATCCCGCTCCTTCGCGCTCGCGACTAGACTATACCTTGAGCGGGCTGCGGCTAACCCGGTACACACTTTATGGAATTTCAAGCGATCCTTCCCTGTCTCCTGCTGCTGCTAGCTTGTGGTGCCTACATCTTCTGGCCCCAGACCGGCGCCCTGCTCAACCCTGTCCGTGAGAAAACCCGTCTGGACTACCTACGCGAGCGCAAAGAGGTCATCTATGACAATCTGCGCGACTTGAACTTCGAATATCGCGCCGGAAAGTTCCCGGAAGAGGATTATCAGCAGCAGCGGGATTCCCTGGAAGCCGAAGCCGCTCACGTACTCGATGAGATGGACAGCCTGTCACCGCAGGCAGGCTGAACCGTGCGCTTGTGACGTATCCTTAAAGGGTGCGTTCCCTTCGCAATCCCCGGAATCTTCAAAAGTTTTGCGCCCTCGTGGCCGGTTTGGCCTTCTTGGCGCCAGCGCTCGCCTTTGCCGCTACGCCCATCACTGGAACCGTCATCAACAAGACGAATGGCAAGCCGGCGGCCGGGGATGACGTTGTTCTCATCCAGTTGCAGCAGGGAATGCAGGAGTCGACCCGAACCACCACAGACGCTCGCGGTCACTTCAAATTAGAGGTGCCGGATGAGGGCATGCACCTGGTGCGGGTAACCCATCAAAAAGCTGCTTACTTCACTCCCGTGCAGCCCGGCACTACCACCGCCGACGTGACCGTGTACGACGCTGCGGCCCAGGTCGCGGGCGTAAGTACCGGCGTTCAGGAGTTGCATGTCGAGGCCACGCCCAGCGAGATGCACGTCGTGGAAGTGCTGCAAGTGCTGAACAACTCCGCTCCGGCAGTCACCCAATTCGGTCCGAATGGCTACGAGTTTTACCTGCCCAAGGGCGCACTGATTGGCCGGACAGGAGCGATCACCCAGGGTGGTATGCCCGTCCAGACCCCTGCCGTTCCCCGGACCGATCCCGGCCACTTCAGCTTTCTCTTTCCCCTTCGTCCTGGTGAGACCCAGTTCGGCATCGGGTACAGCCTTCCCTACACCGGCAAATTCACCTTCACACCGCACCTGACCGCGCCGGTGAAGACCTTCGCTGTCCTTGTGCCGCAGTCCATCACGCTGACGCCCACTGGCCATGTCGCGTTGACCCTGCAGGCCGGCAAGCCCGGCGTGAAAACCTATATCGCCCAGGACGTCACCCCGGAGAACCCTCCGGAGTTTTCGATCTCGGGTACGGGCAATCTGCCGGAGAATGCAGCCGGGGCGGACACAGGCGCAGGCGGTGGGGCCCCGAATGCAACTACAGCAAATCCGGGATCCAACTCCGATGCGACAGCACCCAATATCAGCAATTCTGACCTCGCTGGCGGCCGTGGCTTGAACAACCCGCTGAACGAGGGCGGCGACCGCGATCCCTGGTCCAAATACAAATGGTGGATCCTTGCCGGGCTGGCCCTTCTGCTGGCAGGTGCAGCCGGAATCCTGCTCCGCAAACCCGCAGGAGATCATGGGACGACTCAGCTTGAACGGCCTGCAAAGCCAAGCTGGCCTCCAGCCCCTGCTGCCGTGCAGGAGAGCGCTGTCAAGCAGAGCCACCACGGAGATTCGTTGTTGCAGGCCTTGAAAGAGGAACTATTTGCCCTGGAAACGGAGCGATTGCAACGTCGTATCTCTGAATCCGACTACCGGGAAGCAAGGGCGGCATTTGAGCTGATTCTTGCCCGAACGCTGTCCCGTACCGAGACATCCCGAAACGAGCCGGCCACCGCAGTTGGGACGCGCGAGCCCGCCTTTACCGGTCGACAACAGGCATGAAGCTGACCTTCCGTGCCGTTCGTCTGATCGCGCTCGCCCTTTGGGTCGGTGGCATTGTCTTCTTTCTGGCGGTGGCGAGTGTGGCCTTCAAGACCATGCCCGACGCGCATTTTGCCGGGATCATCGTTCGGGGCTCCCTGCTTGCCCTTCATCGGATCGGACTTTTTGCCGGCACGGCCTACCTCTTTTTCACACTTGCGCTGCTGGCGACTCACGATTCACATCCCGTGCGTGCGGTGGAGATCGTCCTGGTCGTCTCCATGATCGCGCTCACCCTGTACCTGCAGCAGTCTGTGCTGCCGCGCATGGAGACGGACCGCCTTACGCTCGGCGGCAACGTCCAGGGCACATCGCCGGAGCTGCCGGCCCATCAGAACTTCGATCGGCTGCATGCCTTGTCCACCCGCCTCGAAGGGACCATTCTGTTCGAGGGTCTGGCTCTGCTCTGCCTCGCCCCCATCCAGAATCCTGAGTTGCACCGCCTGAGCTAAGATCGGCAACCTATCCAGGCCTGCTACTCGACAGGAAGCTTCGCTTTGTACCCATCGCGCGCCACGATGGAGTATTTCAGCGGCTTTCCCTTCTCATCGGCCATCTTGAGCGGCTTGCCCTCGTTGTCGACCAGGTAGATCTTCACCTTGCGATACGACCCGTCGTTCTTTGCATTCGTCGGCCGGTAGGTCAGCACGTATTTATTCCGGATCGAATCACTGATCCGTGAAAAAACATCCGGCAGCTCACCCTGAAAGACCGGCTTGAAATACATGCCCCCCGTCATCTGTGCAAAGGTGCGCATCTCGTTGTCGGCCTGCAGGTAAGTGAGTTCGCGTGGTCCGCCGCCACTGCGCATCTGCGCCAGCATGCCACCGGTGCTGATGCTGAAAATCGTGGTGTTCTGGCTGGACTTCACCTTGGCCAGGATCTGGTCCAGGGTGAGCTTGGACATGGTGTCGACGCCGCTGGAGATGAGAACGATGTATTTCTGACCCTCAACCCTCGAAAGCCGATCAATCGTCTCATAAAGCGCGTCGAACTCGTTGGTTTCACGCCACGTCGGCAGCATGAGGCTGCTGATGGCCTGTGCCACGACATCACGATTGTTCGTGAAGTCACAAAGAATATGTGGCCGTATATCGAATGTCTCGACCGCGACATAGTCGTCCGGCTGCAACGTCCGAAAAAACGCCACGGACGCGTTCTGCATGTCGTTGATCATCCAATAGGAGTTCGCGGCGAACTCCAGCAGCATGACTGCTGTAATAGGGGCCTTGGTCGTGCGGACCGTTTGCACCCGTTGCTCCACGCCGTCCTCCACGAC
>CAXTGE010000195.1:0-4035 GCA_964243645.1 uncultured Acidobacteriaceae bacterium
AACCTGGACTGTCTGCGTCAAAGGCAGATGACCTACCGTTAGTCGATCGCCCAGTGGGTCTCCGGCTTTGCTGCCGAACGACACGCTTTGCGAACCATCGTCACCGTGTGCGGGGGGAGAGGTTCGCGCGGTACACCACCAGCTTACGCGAACATCCGCTGCCAGTACCCTTGGCGTGAGAGCGTTTCAGTGAGAAACGCCCGGGTGCCAGAGGCCTGCACACGTTGTTGAGCCTCGCGCGCCGCTTCAGAGGATCCGTAGATCCCGAAGAGCGCCGAACCGGAGCCGGACAGGGCTGCATAGAGCGCCTGAAGGGCTTCGGTTTCGCGAGAACCGGTTAACAGGCGCTTGATGTCACGGAGGGAAGGGTGCTGCCGGAAGGCAACCGACTCAAAGTCGTTCTCTACCCCGGTACGGACAAGCGCGAGAAAGGGGTTCAACACCCCAACCCGCAAGCGGTTTGGGGACCCCGAGTTCTCTGCCAGATCGCTTTCATCTCGTTGCAAGCTTTTGCTTGCAACACTGCTTTTCGGCAGACTTCCTTGACCCGCAGGTTGATAAGGAGGGGAGTTGGCGATACCGGTTGCTATTCGCCCGGCTCCAGTGGAGGTCCACATGGAAGCCAGAACGCGGCTCAACATTTCGAGTCTATCCGGGGAAGGCGTTTCGGTCAACTCGGTCGTGCTTTGCGCCTGGTCGTCGTTGGATATGCGTACATCCAGATCACGGAATGCCTGCGCGGTGGAGACGCCCACCGAGGGCACGGCCACAACGACCGGCAGCGCCGCTGTGTCGGGCAGCGGGTAGACCGCTTCGCCGCGGCCAAGACCCAGGACCGTGCCCCCGAGTAGAAACAGGGGAACATCGGAACCCACCGTGGCAGCCAACGCGAGGCGCTCGGGGCCGGGGAGGGCCGCCCCGAGCTCCCGCTCCAGCCCCAGCAGCGCGGCCGCGGCGTTGGCAGAGCCGGCACCGAGCCCACCCTGCACGGGAAGCCGCTTTTCGAGCTGGATGTGGACCTCGGCATGCAGCCCGAGCTGCGCAAGCGCGCCGGCGACCATCTTGTACGCCGTGTTGCGCTCCGCGCCGCCGCGGGCTGTCGAGGGAACGCCGGGGTGGTCGGTCTCGAGCGTGATGCGGGTGTCTGCGGCTTGCCTGGCCGATACCGTGACCATGTCATGCAGGGCCAGCGTCTGGTAGCACGTGGTCAGGTTGTGAAAGCCGTCCGGACGCAACGGGCCGACAGCGAGGCCGAGGTTGATCTTGCAGAAGGAACGGACGCGAGTAGCCACTTTCTCATTGTAGGAGTGCTCTGCATTGGCTCACGTCGGCACAGATGCACGAAGGTAACGCTGCAGAAGCCGTACCGCAGCCCACCGCCGAGGTATAGGGAGTCCGCTGGCCCCTTTCATAGACTTTGGAGGACAAGTAAGGCCTTCGGAGGAACAATCAGGTGGAAGCTGCTGGGGAACGTCTGCAGACCGCAATTGCGGCGCTGCCCGGGGGCAGGTCGTCCTTTGCTGTCCTGCGGATCGGTATGGACGACTTCCATCTGGTGAACCAGGCGCATGGGCGTGCGGTTGGCGATGAGGTCCTGGACCTGGCCGAACAGAGGCTGCAGGCTGCCGTTCGCGAACATGAGATCGTGCTGCGCCTGGAGGGAGACGAGTTTGCCGTGCTGCTGCATCCGGTGGAGTCCGTGATGCGGGCGGGGGCCGCCGCGGACAGGCTCAACGAGCTGTTACAGAGCGCATACCCCTTGCGAGGGGACAATGTGCACGTGACGGCATGTATCGGTGTGGCGCTGGCTCCTGAGGATGGGACGCAGGCAGAGCTGCTGCTGGCACGCGCCGGGGCCGCGCTCGCGTGCGCCAAGGCTGCAGGCATCGGCCTGGTGCAGTTCTTTGAGCCGGCGATGGAAGGCAACCGGAAGAAACGCCATTCGCTGTCGTTGGATCTGCGCAAGGCGCTGCTGCTGGGGCAGATGGAAGTGCACTACCAGCCACAGGTAAACGCCGAGAGCCACGCTTTGACCGGCTTTGAAGCGCTGCTGCGCTGGCAGCACCCGGATCTGGGCTGGATCTCTCCCAAGGAGTTCATTCCGCTGGCGGAAGAGATCGGGCTGATGGGCATGATCGGCGACTGGGTGCTGCGGACGGCGTGCGAGCAGGCCGCGCAGCTTCCCGAGCCGCTGGTCATTTCCATCAATGCCTCCCTGGTGCAGTTTCGCAATGGGCTCTTCGTGCACACGGTGGAAAGCGCGCTGCGACGGGCGGCGATCCCGGGCAGCCGCATTGAGATTGAGATCACCGAGGGCGTGCTGCTGGGGAGCGAGGGCGTCGTTGTAGCCGCGCTGCATGCACTGCGCCGCCTGGGCGTGCGCTTGGTGATGGACGACTTCGGGACGGGCTACTCAAGCCTGGGGCAGTTGGCGAAGCTGCCATTTCACGCGGTCAAGATGGACCGCTCGCTGGTCGGCGCCGCGTCCAAGGTGCGGGCCATGGTGCGGTCGATTGCGATGCTGGGCAAGGGGCTCGGCATGGTCACGGTGGCCAAGGGCGTTGAGACACCGATGCAGCTGGCACACGCGGAGGCGGACGGATGCAGCGCGTTGCAGGGTCATCTATTCGGCAGAGCCGTTCCCGCAGCAGAATTACCGGACCTGATCGAGCAATTCGCGCGTGGGCCTGAGGTGAATCTGAGCGTAGGAGCTTAGCTCGCGGAGGCAAAGCCGGAGCGCGCACAGGCTGGATCAGTGGGCGTCGAGCTCGATCTTGCCGACGATCCGCGGGGGACGCTTCAGAAAGAGGACCAGCGGCAGCAGCGCGATGAGCAGGTACGTGAACAGGCGGTACTGGTCCATGTAGGCCATCAGCTGGGCCTGTTCCTGCAGGCGATGGTAGAGCAGAGCCAGGCTTGCCCCGCCCTGGTTGGCGGCAGCGAATCCCTGCTCTCCCGTGACGGCGTGCAGGGCCTGTTGTACGCCGGGGTTCGAGGCCGTGAGATTGGCTGCAAGGTACGTCTGGTGGCTCTGGGCGGTGCGTTGCAGAAAGGTACTGGAGATGGCGATGCCGATGGAACCGCCCTCGTTGCGCACCAGAGCGTAGATGCCCGCGGCGTTGGAGCTTTGGTCTGCCGGTAAGAAGCGGAACATGATGGTGCTCAAGGGCACGGTGGTCATGCCCAGGCCGAGCACCTGCACGACACGCGGCCAGATGAAGTCGCTTTCGCCGGCCTGTAGATTGGCGAGGGAGAGCCACCAGGTACCGGCGGTAAGAAGAACGATCCCGCCCGCGATGAGACGCCGGGCGTCGGTGCCCTTGCTCAGCAGCCAGCCCACGATGGGCACCTCAACCATCGTCACAAGGCCCGCGGGGGAGACGGCGAGACCGGCCTGCGTGGCGTTGTAGCCCATCAGCTCCTGCATGAACTGCGGCAGCAGAAACGTGGTGGCATAGAGCGCGGTGTACACGCCGAGCACGATGAGGCAGCAGCAGGCGAAGTTGCGGTCTCTCAACAGGCGGAGATTGACAATCGGGTTCCTGGTGTAGAGCTCCCAGAACACGGCACCGACGAGGCAGGTGATCGCGAGGAACACGGCCCAGGAGATGAAGCTGCTGCCGAACCAGTCCAACTCCTGGCCCTTGTCGAGGACGATCTCGAGCGAGGCGAGGCCGATGGAGACCAGTGCCAGACCCGTGCCATCGATCTTGAGTTTCTTGCCCATGTTGGCCAGGCGCGCCGCGGTCAGGTGCGGTGGATCATGCAGCACGATCCGGGTAAAGAAGGCGCATAGAAGGCCGACCGGAATGTTGATATAGAAGATCCAGCGCCAGGAGTAGTTATCGGTGATCCAGCCGCCGAGCGTGGGGCCGAGCACCGGCGCGCAGAGGATGGCCACGGTGTACACGGCCATAGCCATGCCGCGCTTCTCGCCGGGAAAGGCGTCTGCGAGGATGGCCTGCACGCTGGGCTGCAGGCCGCCGCCGGCGAGACCCTGCAGCACGCGAAAGACGACCAGGGTGGCCAGCGTGG
>CAXTGE010000196.1:0-3988 GCA_964243645.1 uncultured Acidobacteriaceae bacterium
AGGTATTCACGTGCCTGCTCAAGCTCCGGGAAGAGACGTTCTTCGGCCTGAAACTCGCGGCTGTGCACACAACGACGGCCGGCGCGGACCTTTACCGGATGCTTCAGGTGCAGCATCTCGTGGTACAGCAGGTACTCGATGGCATAACGCGGCGTACCGGGGCGATCAAAGATGCGGCTGACCACGATGGTGTTATGCGCGGCGTCGTAGTGGCCGAGCATGCGCCGCGCGACATGGGCGCTCCAGGTGAGCGTGGGACGGCCGAGCAGCCCGTGGAAGAAGCGTCGGTTGACGGCCTCGAAGATCTCGTCGAGATTGTAGTACCGGCCCTGCGCCGTGCTGATGCGTTTGCGGCCGCGTGTATGGCGTATGTGTTCGGCCTGTTTGCTGACGGCGTCCGATTGCGTGTAGCGACGGTAGCGGTCTGATTGGACGGATGCGACCGGCTTGCGGTACAGCTTGGCCAGAAGGATGTGCGCGATGGCGTGGTGCACGCTTTCGGGCGCGTGTTCGAGCAGGTCCGACAGCCGCACGATCAGCCGGCCGTCGCGCAGGCGGATGGTGGTGTTCAGGCTGGTGAAGCGACGGTACCGGACCTCCAGCGCGGGCATGGGCGCGCGCGGACGGAGGAGACGGTACTCCTCCCCAAAGATACTTAGCAGCAGGGGTGAGACAAGGGGAAGAGGGACGGACGGCACGGCTGCGGTCAGCGTACCATGCACGGCATTGTGGGTATCAGGACCGAAGGCAGGGTCGAAGGGCAGGACCGAGAACAGAGCCGTGGGCCGTTACTCGGGACGGACCGCATGGGGGTCGGTGCCGCGCTTCTTTTCGGCCTTTTCCGCTTCCGGGTGGGCCTTGAAGTACGCAGCGAGGTCCGTCTGCAGTGCGCCGGCGACTTCATGGGTGTCCTTGAGGTTGTCGAGCGCGATGCGCCGAACGATATTGTAGGCGTCATTGTCCGCGACGGCGCTCAGGGTCGCGGTCCAGCGATCCGTGGCCTCCAGCAGCTTGGGAAGGGCCTTGCGGACGTCGCGATGAAATCGGCTGTACTCGTCCAGATTGTCGTTGAGTTCGTCGGCGATCTGGCCAATCTGATCGAGCACGTCGTGCATGTCGCCACCGTAATCGGTGTGCCCCCGACGCTTGGCGGTGAGCGTTTGGACCTGCTTCACGCGGTCTTCAAGAAACTGCTGAAAGGCCATCACGCGATCGTTGGGCGTGAAGGCCGCGTCGCGCAGGGTGTCGACCTCTTTCTGACTGAGAACATCTTCGGCAGCCTGGGCGACGGCTGCTGGGGCGAAGAGCGCGAGGCACAGGAGACCGCTCGCGACATACCGTGCCGGGCGGGAAAGCCTAGTGGGCAAAGAGCTGTGCCAGGAGGTCGTCATGCACATTGTTCAGGTGCTTCAGCACAGCCTGCATAGTGTCGTGCTGGTCAATCGAGGAAACGCGCACCATGTCAGAGAGTCGGTGGGCTGTGTGTTCCAGGATCAGCTCGGCATTTTTGAGGCGCTTGGAGTCGTTCGCGAGCGCCGCTTTGAGCTGGACGACGTCGGCATCGGCCCGCGCGAGCGCCAGCGCCGCCGCAGCGTCATTGCCGCTGGCCATGTTGCGGCTGGCGAGCTCGGTCCAGCCGTGGAGCAGTTCGCTGTAAAGGTAGCAGCGTTCCTTGCGCTCGGCCGCAGCCGCCCGCTGTTCCAGATCGGCTAACGCCGGTGCCTCCAGACCGATCTCGGAGGATCCGGAGGCCAGGGCTGGTCGTGCAGAGAGGGAGGCAAGCAGCGGGATGAGCAGCAGAAGCCGATGGAGACGAGCGAAACAGATGAGACGAGCAAATCGAACTTGTGAGGCCATAGCACACCCCCAGGCGGTGAACCAGTTAGCGTTCGTGCTCTAAAGCAATGAGCCGGTGTCGAGCTTCAAACTCCTCATCCGGGAGCTTGCCGTTCGCCATGGCCAAAAAGGCGCGGTAGTCTCGCTCGGCTTCCCTCCGCTGATGCAGGCTGTCGTGCGCTGTCGCCTGCAGAAACAAAGTGGCTGACGAGTTGGGCAGAACTGTAGCATGCGCCGCCAAGGCCTGCAATACAACCACCGGCTGGTGGTTGCGTGATGCGGCAAAGGCTAGATGGCCGGTTACTTCGCCCCACGCAGCATCGTCGTGAAAAGCCCCTCGCTGGGCCACGGCGTTCGCCAGGACCTGTTGTGCTTCTGGGAATTTCTGCTCCCGTACCAGGACGCTACCGAGATCATCCAGCAGCGTTGGATCGTTAGGGTTCGCACCAGCCAGGCTGCGATACAGCGGCTCCGCCTGCACCGCGTCGCCCGACACCAGCAACAGATGAGCATAGAGCCGGGTCAGCGCTGGGTTGGCGGCGTAGGTGGGATCGCCGGAACGGAGCTTCGCGAGAAGGGCAAGCGCGTCGGCGGTCTTGTCTTCCGCGGCAAAGAGGGTGGCCGCCTGCGCCACCAGGCGCGGATCGTCCGGGTGCGCGGCGAGCATGGGGGTTAGCAGGGCGTCTGCCTCGCCGAATTTCTCTGCGCGTTGCAGGAGGCTGCTGAGCTCTACAGCGGCAGCTATGTCGCCCGGATCCTTCGCCAGAGCGGCACGGTAGGTGCTCTCCGCATCGGCCGGGTTCCCGGCGGCGACAGCCAGGGCCGCAGTGAGATCTGCATCGCCGGGCTGTTCGCCGGTGAGCTGCAGGGCTTGGGCGAGATCGTCGCGGGCCCTGGCGGGGTCGGTTGCCTGGTCTAAACGTGCCAGGGCACGCAGAGCACGAGCGCGCAGTGCGGGCGGGGCGGCGGTCATACCGCGCACGATTTCCAGCTGCTTACGCGCCGGTTCGGTCTCCCCGGCGCGAGCCTGCAGCAGACCAAAGGCGACGCGCGGCTCGGCCAGGGTGGGGTCGGCCGTGATAGCGGCCTCATAGGACGTCTTCGCCGCGGCGTCTTCGCCGTTGTGCTCCTGGGTAAAGCCGAGATCGAAGCGGATGCGGGCGTCTGCCGGATGCGCAGCGGCCAGCTGGGCGAGTTCGGGTTCGGCTGCCTTGTAGTCACCGCGCTCCAGCAGGTCTTCGGCGTGGCGAATACGGTCCGAGGCCGCATTGGCTTGCGTCGCCGCAACCTGGTGAGGGTCCGGTGCGGGCTGCTGCGCCAAGCATGGTGCCGAGAGGACAAGAGTAGCGAAGAGCAGGGATCGATGCATGGTGTCGTTGGTTGGACTGTTGTTGGCCGGACTGTAGAGCGGCCCGGCCTAACGGCTGCCCGACTCCTCTTCGCCCGTATGTCCCTTCAGAAGAACGTGGGACAACCACTGCCCGGTATAGGACTTCGGCACGACGGCGATCTCTTCGGGCGTGCCCGTGGCGACCACAAGGCCGCCACCCGATCCGCCCTCGGGACCCATGTCGATGACCCAATCGGCCGACTTGATGATGTCGAGGTTATGTTCGATAACGAGCAGCGAGCCGCCGCCATCGATGAGCTTGCGAAAGGCGCCGAGCAGGCGAGCGACGTCTTCGAAGTGCAGGCCCGTGGTCGGCTCGTCGAGGATATAGAGAATGCGGCTCGCGGCTCGTTTGGCCGCGTCGTTCTTGACGTTGGCGGCGGGGCCGGAGCGTACCTGCGCGAGATGCTGGGCAAGCTTGACGCGCTGGGCCTCGCCGCCGGAGAGCGTGGTGGCGGACTGGCCCAGGCGCAGGTAGCCGAGACCGACCTCGTCGAGTACAGCGAGCTTATCGACGATCTTGGGGTGGCCGGCAAAAAAGCTGACGGCCTCGCGCACGGTCATGCCGAGCACGTCATGGATGCTCTTGCCCTTGTACTTCACCTCGAGCACGGTGGCCTTATAGCGAGTAGCGTTGCACTCCTCGCAGGGCAGCGCGACATCGGCGAGGAACTGCATCTCGACGGTGACGGTGCCATCGCCCTCGCAGACATCGCAGCGGCCGCCGGGCACGTTGAAGCTGAACGAGCCGGCGGTGAGGCT
>CAXTGE010000197.1:0-3945 GCA_964243645.1 uncultured Acidobacteriaceae bacterium
TCGGGATCAGCAGCTCTTCCTTACGGGTGCCGGAGCGCTGGATGTCGATCGCCGGAAACACGCGCTTGTCGACCAGTTTGCGTTCCAGGATGACTTCCATGTTGCCTGTACCCTTGAACTCCTCGAAGATGACCTCGTCCATGCGGGATCCGGTCTCCACCAGCGCGGAGGCAATGATGGTCAGCGATCCACCCTCTTCGATGTTGCGGGCCGCGCCGAAAAAACGCTTCGGGCGTTGCAGCGCGTTGGAGTCGACGCCGCCTGAGAGGACTTTGCCACTCGGCGGAACGATGGTGTTGTACGCGCGGGCGAGACGCGTAATCGAATCGAGCAGGATCACCACATCACGCTTGTGCTCGACAAGGCGTTTGGCCTTTTCGATCACCATCTCGGCGACCTGAACATGGCGTGCGGCGGGTTCGTCAAAGGTCGAGCTGATGACCTCGCCTTTGACCGAGCGCTGCATATCGGTAACCTCTTCCGGACGCTCATCGATGAGCAGGACGATGAGAACGACCTCCGGATGGTTCGCCGTGATGGAGTTCGCGATCGACTGCATCAGCACGGTTTTTCCGGTCCGAGGCGGGGCCACAATGAGGCCGCGCTGGCCCTTGCCGACCGGGGTCAGCAGGTCGAGCACGCGCCCCGAGATGCCCTCACGCACGGTCTCCATCTTGATCCGTTCCTGTGGATACAGCGGGGTGAGATTGTCAAACAGGATCTTGTTACGGGTCTCTTCGGGAGATTCGAAGTTGATCGCCTCGATCTTCACCAGTGCAAAGTACTTTTCCCCCTCATGCGGGCTGCGGACGTTGCCGCTGATCGTGTCACCGGTCTTCAGATCGAATTTGCGGATCTGGCTGGGCGAAACGTAGATGTCATCAGGGCCGGGCAGGTAGTTGTAGTCCGGCGAGCGGAGAAATCCGTAGCCGTCAGGCAGGATCTCCAGGACGCCCTCTGCGAAGATGTGGCCCTCTTTTTCGCTCTGGGCCTGGAGAATCTTGAAGATCAGATCCTGTTTGCGCAGGGCGCTGGTGCCGGCGATCTCAAGACCGCGGGCGAGCTTGCCGAGTTCGGCAATGCTCTTTTCTTTCAATTCAGAGATAGTCATTTGATTTTTGGTGTGTTTCCTTCAGGTAGTAAATGGGGGTACGGCAGGAGGGGGAATTGCGCGCAGCAGAGAGAATTCACAGCGTAAAGCTGCAAGAGCAGGGAAGCAAGAGGCAGGAGGGGGAGTTGCGGATGGGTCTTGCAGAAGGGTTAGTGGCTTAAATTGGGCTTAGCGTATCAAACTTTTGAAAGAACGCAAGCAAAAAATGCGGCAGGGCCGCGCAGCTTATGCTGCGCGACGCTCGGTCGCCAAAACCTCGTCCTGCTCGGGTTCACCAAAGGTCTCGCCCATGGGAACCGTATCCTTAAAACGCTCCAAAACGTCGTTCGTGGTGTCCTGAAGACGGGTGTTCGGCTTGTGAAGCTTGCGCGTCGCCTTCGAGGCGAGCTGGCAGAGCTGGTAACGGTTATTGACGTGGGTAAGAGCTCCAAAAATTAAATCTGAGCGCATAAATTAAATCTCTCCTCAAGTTTGGGGAGGCCGGATGACGTTCATCTCCGTGCCTGCAGAGCTATGCTTCTAGGGATCGGCGGACACGCGAATGTAGATCCCGGTTTGTTGTTTTAGACGCGGGAGTGTTGCCCCAAGATGCGTCCCTTCGATATTGTTTTGCCCTGGACGCCTGCATGCAGGCAAAATCCGCTCCGCATGTGCAGAACAGGAACATTTCGCTCCGAGACGTTTACCCCGGCAGAAACCCTGCAAGAGAACCAAGCGCAAGGGGCGACTCCGGATCGGCAGTCTGCAATGTACAAGGCGGATAGCTTAAGGTCAATGCTTATCTTGATCTTGGAAGCGAAAACCGGATGATTCTACGGAAAATGGGAGCATAGCCACCAGGAGGAACTTTAATGTGCCCAATAGCTTCGATCCAGGGTTCGGTATTGAATTGCCTCCGCTATGTGCTTGACCGCGATGGCTGCCACGCCTTCGAGATCCGCGACTGTCCGCGCCACTTTGAGGATGCGGTCGTGCGCTCGCGCACTCAGGCCCTGTTGCATCATGGCGCGCTCCAGCAATCGCTCGGCGTCGCTTGAAAGCTCACAATGCTGTCGAATCTGGCTGCTGCTCATCTGTGCGTTGGAGAACACGGCCCGGCTCGGGGCCCGGCGCGTCCCCCCGGTTCGTGTGCCGTCCTCCAGAAAGCGCGCATGCTGGCGTTCACGGGCTTCGATGACCCGATCCCGGATCGCCGCGGAGCTTTCTGTGGAGGCACCGCCCCGCAACTCTTTGTACTGCACCGCCGGCACCTCAATATGGATGTCGATCCGATCCAGCAGTGGCCCGGAGACCTTGCTGACATAGCGTTGGATCATCGGCGGCGTGCACAGGCACTCCCGGCTCTTATCGTTGAAGTAGCCGCAGGGGCATGGGTTCATGGCGGCGGCCAGCATGAAGCGTGCCGGAAAACTGAGGCTCATGGCTGCCCGAGAGATGGTCACAGTACCGTCTTCGAGCGGCTGCCGAAGCACCTCCAGCACGTTGCGCGGGAACTCCGGCAGTTCATCCAGGAAGAGCACGCCGTTGTGCGCCAGTGAGACCTCGCCCGGCCGCGGGATCATACCGCCGCCGATGAGGCCAGCGTCCGAGATCGTGTGATGGGGTGCCCGAAAAGGGCGACGGGTCACCAGGCCTTCATCCTTGTTGAGTACGCCGGCGACCGAGTGGATCTTGGTCGTTTCGAGAGCTTCCTCGAACCGGAGAGGGGCCAGGATCGAGGGCAGCCGTTTGGCCAGCATCGTCTTGCCCGAGCCCGGCGGCCCGATCATCAGGATGTTGTGACCGCCGGCAGCGGCGATCTCGAGCGCCCGCTTCGCTGTGTGCTGTCCGCGAACGTCGGCGAAGTCGGGGAGGCCGTCCCCGGTCTCCGCCAGCAGCTGTTTGGACGCAACCTTCAGCGGCTCGGCGCCGATGCTGCCCAGGGCGGCGCCGTTCAGCAGCTCGCGCACCTCCAGCAAGGTGCTTACCGGAAAGACATTCACGCCTTCCACAACCGCGGCTTCACGTGCGTTGGCTGCCGGGATGAGCAGGTTCTTGATGCCGGACGCCTTGGCCGCGATAGCGATCGGCAACATGCCTTGCACCGCGCGCAGACCGCCGTCCAGGCCCAATTCGCCGACCAGGACGAAATCGCTGACGTCCTTATTGGCCAGACCGCCATAGGCACCCAGAATGCCGACGGCAATCGGCAGATCGAAGCCGGAGCCTTCCTTTTTCAGGTCAGCGGGAGCGAGATTGATGGTGATGCGTGTCGGGGGCAGCTCAAAGCCGGAGTTCTTGATCGCGGAACGCACGCGGTCCCGGCTTTCACGCACGGCTGCATCGGGCAGGCCTACGGTCGAAAACGTCTCTTCCTGCGTTTTCACGCCGGAAAAGTCGACTTCTACATCGATAAGGTGCGCATCGATGCCGTACACCGCTGCCGAGCGTGTTTTGAAGAGCATGTTTTTGCTACAACCGCCTGATCCTGCCTGCGAGGCTCGAAGTGGGCACAGGCTAGCACCGGCGTGGGACTGACTCCCATACCACTTTCGCCCCTACAATGACGGAGGGCGCTCCCCTCCTATGAACACCAGCCTTTTTGAGCTCTTCAAGATCGGCATTGGACCCTCCAGCTCGCACACCGTCGGCCCGATGCGGGCAGCGAATCACTTCGTTACCGAATTGGTTGCGCAAACACCGATCCCCTCGATCGGTCGCATCGTTGCCGACCTGTACGGTTCGCTGGCGCTTACCGGGATTGGCCATGGAACCGATCGCGCCATCATCTTCGGCCTTATGGGCGAGGCCCCCGATACCGTCGCGCCGCACCGGATGGACGGCATCCTTGCGGA
>CAXTGE010000198.1:0-1578 GCA_964243645.1 uncultured Acidobacteriaceae bacterium
ACGAGCTTGCGGATGGGGTCTGTGCCGAGGGCGCGCATGGCGTCGATCTGCTCGGAGACCTTCATGGAGCCAAGCTCCGAGGCCATGCCCGAGGCGTTGCGGCCGGCGACCATGACGCCGGTTAGCACGGGGCCGAGCTCCTTGATCATGGAGAGTGCAACCAGCTTGCCGGTGAGGTCCACGGCGCCGAACTGCTTGAGCGTGGTGGTTGACTGCAGGGTTAGCACGGCGCCGGTAAAGAAGCCCACCAGGATGACGATGGGGATGGAGCCGACGCCGATGGAGTCGAGCTGGATGAAGGTATCGGCGTAGTAGTGCGGCGCGGAGAACAGGGCGGCCACGGCCTGGAATGTGAGGAGGGAGTAGTCCTGCACCGAGGCTACGATGCGCTTGGCGAGGGCTCCTGGAGAGACTAGATTCATGTGTCCGTGGAGGTCAGGGTACCAGATGCACGCGGAAGGATGACCCGGGCATGGCCGCGGGTCTGGTTTCGTGCTTGGCCATGGGTTCGTGCGAGATGAGAAAATAAGGTGTGAGCGAGAGCATGCTGGCTATGGTGTTGCACGGCAGGGAAGACCTTCGACTGGAGAGGGTGGCGATGCCTGCGGCGGGTCCGGGAGAGCTGGTGCTGCGCGTGGACGCTGCCCTGACCTGCGGAACGGACCTGAAGGTGTACCGGCGCGGGTATCATGCGCGCATGCTGACGGCCAACCGCGTGTTTGGGCATGAGATCGCCGGGACGGTCGTGGCGGTCGGTGAAGGGGTGAAGGGCTTTACGTTGGGCGACCGGGTGGTGCCGCTCAACTCAGCGCCGTGTGACCTGTGCTTCTTCTGTCGCAACGGCCAGCACAATCTCTGTGACGATCTCCTATTCAACAACGGGGCGTATGCGGAGTATTTGCTCGTGCCGGCGCGGATCGTGGAGAAGAATACGTTGCCGGTGCCGGACGGGATGCCGATGGAGGCCGCAGCGTTGACGGAGCCGCTGGCCTGCGTGATGCGCGGGCTCGAAGAGTCGAAGGCGCAGGCGGGACAGACGGCGATCGTGTTGGGGGCGGGGCCGATCGGGCTGCTGTTTGTGCATGCGGCGGCATTGCTAGGGCTGAACGTGATTGCGGTGGTGAAACGTCTGGATCAGGTGGCGACCGCACGGCAGCTGGGGGCGTCGCAGGTGGTGCGTGTGGGTGAGGTTGCTGACGCCGTAAAGGCAGCGCGGGCGCTCACGCCGGAGGAACGCGGGGCGGACGTTGTGTTTGAGGCGGTGGCGACGCCCGAGGCCTGGGAGTGGGCGGTGCGAATGGCGCGCAAGGGGGGCACGATCAACCTGTTTGGCGGGCCGCCTGCCGGCACGACCGCGGCGTTCGACACAAACCTGCTTCACTACAGCGATCTGACGATCAAGGCCAGCTTTCACCACACGCCTGCTACGGTGCAAAGCGCGTTTGCGCTGCTGCGGTCGGGGCGGTTCGACTGGGAGAGGTTTTTGACCGGGACGGCGTCGCTGGAAGAGGTACCGGCCTTGTTCGAGCGCATGCTGACGCGGCCTGCGGAAGGTACGCGGCCGGAGATCAAGACGGC
>CAXTGE010000198.1:1678-3937 GCA_964243645.1 uncultured Acidobacteriaceae bacterium
GTCGGCGAGACTGAAGGGGTGCCGGCATGAGCGTGTTGACAGAGGTGCTGCGAGGCTCGCTGACGGGGGCGCCGTCGCCGTATGGGACGCCGGCGCAGCGGCCGACGCTGGCCGCGGCTCAGGCCTGGTGCAAGCGTCTGGCCGAGACCCACTACGAGAACTTCCATGTGGCGACGTTCTTCCTGCCGGCCAAGCTGAAGCCGCATTTCCAGAGCGTGTATGGTTTCTGCCGGACGTCGGACGACCTGGGGGATGAGGTCGGCGACACGAAGCTGGCGACCGAGCTGCTCGCCGAGTGGCGAGGGATGCTGCACGAATGCTTCGAGCAGCCGGAGCGCTCGCGGCATCCGGTGTATATAGCGCTGCAGCCGACGATTGCGGCCTGTGGGTTGCCGATCGAGCCGTTTGACGATCTGATCTTGGCGTTTGAGGAGGACCAGGTGTACACGCACCACGCCTCGCTGGCGACGCTGGAACGATATTCGCGGTATTCGGCGAATCCGGTGGGTCGACTGGTGCTGCTCCTGTCGGGTTATCACGATGAGGAGATCTTCGCGCTGTCCGATGAGATCTGCACGGGGCTGCAGCTGGCGAACTTCTACCAGGACATCGTGACAGACTGGGTCGACCGGGGACGGCGCTACCTGCCGGCCGATGTGATGGAGCGTTTCGGCGTGGTAAACGAGCAGATCGCCGAGGGGCGCTTTGATGACCGTTTTCGCGCCATGATGGAGTTCTTGGTGGCCGATGCGCGCGCCCGCCTGCTGCGAGGACGGCGCATCACGGAGCTTGTGGAAGCCGATCTGGCATCGACGCTTTCGCTGTTTGTGGAGGGTGGCCTCGCCATTCTGGACGCCATTGCGGCGCAGGGTTATGACACGCTACGCGCCCGGCCGGTGGTGACCAAGGGCGTGAAGTTGCGGCTGCTTGGGGGAGCGCTTCTGGGCAAGATGAGCTCTTTCCTGCGACCCGGATCGCCGCGACGAAGGACGGTGAAAGCGCTATGACACAGCCCTCCGCAACGGCGATCGCGTCTGCCTATTCACACTGCCGGGCTGTGGCCAAACGCGAGGCCAAGAACTTTTATTGGGCCTTTCGCGTGCTGCCGCAGCACAAGTCCGACGCCATGTGCGCGGTGTACGCCTTTATGCGCAAGGCCGATGATCTGTCAGATGATGAGACGTTGACGCTGGAGCAGCGACGGTCTGCCATGGCAGCGTGGACGGCAGCGTGGCAGGCCTCGCGGCACGGAACCGATGGCGATCCGGTGTTTCTTGCCCTGAACGATGCGCAGCGGCGCTTCAGCATTCCAGACGAGTTGCTGGAGCAGCTTGTGGCCGGGACGACGATGGACCTGCAGCCGCAACCGCAGGGGGTGGAGCTGATGCTTGGTCCTGACGTTGCACCTGACGGTCAGGGTTCGCGCGAGTACCAGGTGTATGAGCAGTTCGACGCGCTGTACCGGTACTGCTACCTGGTGGCATCGGTGGTGGGGCTGGTCTGCATTCGCATCTTCGGCTACACAGACCCGCAGGCTGAAATTCTGGCCGAGCACACGGGGATCGCGTTTCAACTGACGAATATCCTGCGCGATGTGCGCGAGGATGCAGAACGTGGACGGATTTACCTGCCCTTTGATGATATGAGCGAGGTCGGGCTGTCTCCCGACGGGTTTTTGCGCGAGTTGCGGGGCAGCACCGCGTCGCCGCAGATGCAGGCCCTGTTTGCCAAGGAGATTGGGCGGGCGAGGGCGTATTACCGTGCTGCGGACGAGCTGATTCCCCTGCTGGACGCGGATGCGCAGCCGGCGATGGAGGTGCTCGCGACCATCTACCGACGGCTGCTGGATCGCGTCGCGCGCAACCCTGAAGCGGTGTTGCGGGAGCGCGTGTCGGTGCATATTTCCGAGAAGCTGGGCATCCTGGGACGTGGTCTGATCGCCTCGGGCATTGCGAGGCTGGGCGATTGAGCGTGGCGGCAGCCCCGTCGCACGAGGTTGTGATTGTCGGGGCGGGTCTGGCCGGGTTGGCCGCGGCGGTGGCGCTTTCTGGCGCGGGTGTGCGCGTGCTGCTGCTGGAGCGCAAGCCCTATGTGGGCGGACGGGCGTATTCCTACATGCACCCGGCGCTGGGGGAAGAGGTCGACTCGCAGCATGTGCTGCTGGGCTGCTGCACCAACGTGGTGGATCTTTGCCGGCAGGCCGGAGCGGACCGGTACATCCGCTGGTATGACGAGATCACCTTTCTGGAGCCCGCGACC
>CAXTGE010000199.1:0-3886 GCA_964243645.1 uncultured Acidobacteriaceae bacterium
CACTTGAGCCAGCGCCTCACAACAGCATGAGGCACAATGCCAGTTAGCGACTGCCGAGATTAATAACGAGAAACTCCGTTGTATTCATTGACACGGGGCCTAAGCCGGAGAGAACGCTCCCACACTGGGTCGGCCTCAAGTTACGCATAGTTGATGCATGTCGGAAGGCTGAGGAGAGAGGCTTGAAGCAATCAGTGCACACCCTTGAGATCGCGACGCGGGGTCAGGGGCTTTATGAGTTCACGTCGACGATCAACACCTGGGTGAGGCGGCAAGAGATGCAGACCGGTCTGCTGACCGTGTTCTGCCGGCATACCTCAGCGTCACTTCTCATTCAGGAGAATGCCGACCCTACGGTACGCGTCGACCTCCAAGCGTACTTCGACCGGATTGCGCCTGAGGATGGACCGTACGAACATGATTCCGAAGGTTCAGACGATATGCCGGCTCATCTGAAGACGGCATTGACGCAGGTGCAACTCTCGATACCCATGGTGAAGGGCAATCTTGCGCTCGGCACATGGCAGGGCATCTACCTCTTCGAGCACAGGGTACGTCCCCATAAACGAGAGATCGTACTGCACCTGATCGGAGACTAGGCGGAGATCTCTCCTGGCTTCAAAGGAGCTACGCTGGTCGTGCCGATCTGATTACAGGTGCGCGGCCAGGTTGCGGGTGATGTGGCTGGCTACCTCTTCGGTCTGTTTGGCGGCGTCGTTGCGGGCGCGTTGCAGGCTGTTGAGGTACTTGCGGGTGATGTCGCCGGTGACGTATTTACCGTCGAAGACCGAGGCCTCGAAGCTGCAGATGTCGGGGCGAATCTCGCGGACGGAGGCTTCGAGATCGGCGAGGTCCTGGAAGATCACGCAGTCGGCGCCAATCTCTTCGGCGAGCTCGGGCACGGTACGGCCTGAGGCGATGAGCTCGGAGCGGGCCGGCATGTCGATGCCATAGACGTTGGGGTAGCGCACCGGGGGCGCGGTGGAGGCGACAAAGACCTTTTTGGCGCCGAGCTCGCGGGCCATGCAGATGATCTCCCGGATAGTGTTGCCGCGCACGATGGAATCGTCCACAAGCAGCACGTTGCGGTCCTTAAACTCCTGGGGGATGGGGCTGAGCTTGCGGCGGATGGACTGCCGGCGCTGGGCCTGGCCGGGCATGATGAAGGTCCGGCCGATGTACCGGTTTTTCATAAAGCCTTCGCGGTACGGCTTGTTCAGACGCTGTGCAATCTCGAGCGCGGCCGTGCGGCTGGTTTCCGGTATGGGGATTACCACGTCGATGGGCACGTTCTTCCACTCGCGCTTGATCTTTTCGGCGAGCTTGATGCCCATGTTGGTGCGGGCCTGGTAGACGGAGATGCCATCGATGATGGAGTCCGGCCGGGCCAGGTAGACGTACTCGAAGAGGCAGGGAGCGACCGGCTGCGCGAGCTTGGACGTCTTATGAAACAGCTTGCCCTTGATGTCGATGAAGACGGCCTCGCCGGCCTCGATATCGCGGTCGAGGTGGAAGTCGTTCACCCCCAGCGCGACACTCTCGCTGGCGATGATGAAGTCTTTTTTCTTCCCGTTCTTCTCTTCCACCATGCGGCTGCCCATCACCAGGGGCCGGATGCCGTAGGGATCGCGGAACGCGAGCATGCCGACCCCGGCGATCATCGCGACGACCGCATAACCACCCTTGCAGCGCTCGTGCACCTCTTCCACCGCCGCAAAGATGTCGGCGGGCTTCGGGGTGACCACACCGCGGCGCGCGAGGGCATGGGCGAAGACGTTCAGCATCACCTCACTGTCGGAGGTCGTGTTCAGGTGACGACGATCGTTCTGGTAGACGCCTTCAATGATCTCCTGCACATTGGTCAGGTTGCCGTTGTGGGCGAAGACGATGCCGTACGGGGAGTTTACGTAGAACGGCTGGGCCTCGGCCACAGACGCGCAGCCGGCGGTGGGGTACCGGACGTGGCCGATGCCCATTTTGCCCAGGAGCCGGGCCATGTTGGTGCTGTTGAAGACGTTGGTGACGAGACCGTTCTCCTTGTGGAGGTAGAAACGGTCCTGATAACAGGTGGCAATACCTGCCGCGTCCTGCCCGCGATGCTGGAGCATCGAAAGAGAATCATAGATGATCCCGCTGACCGGATGGTGTCCGAAGACGCCGACGATCCCGCACATAAACCCTCGTTCTCCGCTGGCTGCGACTGCGACATGCTGGTCTGCCCGGAGCCGACATGCTTAGCATCTCACGGCAGCCGAAACTGGAGTAGGCCGTTGGCCGTCTTGCACCGATTGGATGAACCAGGCGAACCCAGGATGCGGGCCAGTTGGGAAGAGGCCCCGTCAACGCGCGGCGCATCGGCCGTCGGCTGCCAGGTAGAGGATCAGGGCGATCGTACGGACGTCGCGGATGTCTCCGGTGCGGATCAGGCGCATGGCCTCGGCGAGTGGTATTTCGACAATTTCGATCTCCTCGCCCTCATGGCGGAGGCCCCCGCCTTTGTGCCTACGATCCGCAGGGGTGTACGGTGCCAGGAAGTAATAGACCTTTTCGCAGACGGATCCGGGCGTGGAATAGCCCTCGAACACCTGCTCGCATTCGCCGAGCTCGAGGCCAAGCTCTTCGAGGGCTTCGCGGCGCGCCGTGACGAGGGGGTCGGCGTCGTCCAGGATGCCGCCGCAGACCTCCACCAGCAGCGACTCCCCGGGATGCTTGAGGTAGACGGGCATGCGGAACTGGCGCGTGAGGAGGAGATTGCCGGTCTCCGGGGAGTAGGGCAGCAGAGCGACGGCATCCCCACGGTCGAGGAACTCGCGCTCCCCCTCGATCCAGTCCCCGGTTCCGCGACGCACACGGTAGCGCAGGCGATGAAAGGTGGACCAGGCGGAGCGCTCCTCGTGCCCCGCGAGAATTTCGACGTCGGGGAGCTCGGCAGGCGGCAACTCCATGCCTTCGTTTGGTTGCGCTGCATCAGGAAGAGCGGGGTCACCGGAAGGCGGACGGGAAGACATGATGGACCAAGCGTACCTTTGTCGGGTCCAGCCGACATCGCCAACAGGTTACGGAAGTGACGCATACGAAAGTCGTCAAGAGCGTTAGAGTGAAGGCTGCGCACAAGACCGGAGTCGCACGGGAACGGAGTTTTCGATGAAAAAGGCGCTGATCACAGGCGTCACAGGCCAGGACGGGGCGTATCTGGCAGAGTTTTTGCTTGGCAAAGGCTATGAGGTGCACGGCATCAAGCGGCGGTCGTCGTTGTTCAATACAGCGCGCATCGACCACATCTACGAAGACCCGCATCAACTGCACAAACGCTTCATTTTGCACTACGGCGATATGACCGACTCGTCGTCTTTGCTGCATATCGTGCAGAAGGTGCAGCCGGATGAGATCTACAATCTCGCGGCACAGTCGCATGTGCAGGTCTCGTTTGAGGAGCCCGAATACACGGCGAACTCGGACGCACTGGGCGTGCTGCGGCTGCTGGAAGCGGTGCGCAGCCTGGGGCTGGGCAACAAGACGAGGTTCTACCAGGCATCGACCTCGGAGCTGTACGGCCTGGTGCAGGAGACGCCGCAGCGGGAGACGACGCCGTTCTACCCGCGGTCGCCGTACGGCGTGGCCAAGCTGTATGGGTACTGGATCACGGTGAACTACCGCGAGGCCTACGGCATGTATGCCTGCAACGGCATCCTGTTCAACCACGAGTCGCCCATGCGTGGGGAGACGTTTGTGACTCGCAAGATCACCCGGGGGCTGGCGAGAATCAAGGTCGGCCTGCAGCAGCAGCTCTTCCTGGGCAACCTGAATGCGCGGCGAGATTGGGGCCATGCACGCGACTACATCGAGATGCAGTGGCTGATGCTGCAGCAGGATAAGCCCCAGGACT
>CAXTGE010000200.1:0-1705 GCA_964243645.1 uncultured Acidobacteriaceae bacterium
CGCTTCGTTTGACGAACGAGGGGCAGGCAGGCTAACGTTCCTCCACGCTGGCCCGACGGCTCGCGGTATGCGCGCTTGCGCTGATTCCCGAACGCCGCCAGGAGGCATCGTTACCCGCTATGGACAGACCAAACCCTACAGAGCACGGCTCGCCAGCCCCCCGCCTCACCGTAGGCGTCGTGGTTTCGGAGCGGCTATACGCAGGTCAGGTTGTGGATGGTCAGCTTAGGGGTGAGATGTCCATGTTTCCGGACAGCGCGATTCCGCGGGACCCGGAGGGCGACTACTCCCTGGTGGAATACCACACAGACGCCCTGGTCGCGGCCATCTGCGACATCACGCTGCGTACCGCGGATGGTCAGAAAGAAAGCGTTACCGGGGTCGGTGTAGCCATTCCAGGGCTGATCCGCAACGGCGTCGTTGAGGAAGCGCCTAATCTGCCGCAGCTCAAGGGCGCCCGCATGGCCGAGGTCCTGACGCAGGCCCTTTCCTCCCGCGGTTTGAAGGCAACGGTGACGATCTCCAACGACGCGGATGCGATCGCGGCAGGCCTGGCGGCGAGCCACGGCAAGCTCGACAGCCGTATCCGTGTCTGGACGCTGGGCACCGGCATCGGCTGCGGCATCTATCCCTTCGCCGACGGTGTGTGGGAGGGCGGTCATAGCGTCGTCACGCTGGATGAGCGGGAAAACTACTGCGGCTGCGGGGGCCGTGGCCACCTGGAAGGCATCATGGGGCATCGTGCCATGCGCCTTCGCTTTCTCGACATGGAACCGGAAGAGGTCTTCGAGGCCGCGACCCGCCGACAGAATCCCGACCCACGCTGCGTCGACTTCCGCAATCTCTGGCACCGCGCCCTGGCCGCTGCTACCGCGTCCAGCATTCATGACATGGGCGCCGGGCGTTTTTACTTCACGGGGTATAACGTACGTTTCCTGGACCTGAATCTGCTGAGAAATTACCTGCACGAGATGGTCAAGATGAGCCCACTGCAGAGTTATCAGCTGGACATCGTCCCCGAGGACCAGAGCACGCGTGTTCTGGGGGCGGCAATCACGGCGGAGCAGGCCGCGAACCGCTGCTAAAGCAGTTCTCCTTATACCGGGGAGCGCAGGACGATGGAGAATGTCGTTTTCCTTGTGAGAAAACGACGCGAACGGTCCCAATCCGCTCTACTGCTTAGGAGAACTGCTCTAAGCCGCTATTTCTGACACTTTGGGCAGTAGACGGTCGTTCGACCGCCCACCACGATCTTCTTCAGCGGCGTCCCGCAGTCGCGGCAGTCTTCGCCGGCGCGGCCGTAGACCTTGTGCTCCCCCTGGAAAAAACCCTTTACGCCGGCGGCATCCACGTAATCGGAGACCGAGGAGCCGCCGAGCTCGATGGCGCGTGCCAACACCCGCTGCAGCTGCATGTGCAGGCGATGCAGCTGCGAGCGGGTCAGGCGTCCGGCGGCGTGACGCGGTCGGATGCCGGCCCGAAATAGTGCCTCGTCGGCGTAGATATTGCCGACTCCATGTACAAGCGACTGATTCAGCAGCGCGGCCTTGATCGCGATCCTGCGCCCCCGGAAGAGGGCAGCAAAGGCGTCCGGATCGATGGTGGTGGGCTCCGCGCCCGGCCCGGCGTAGCCGCCGGCCTCCCGCACCACGCTTAATCGCCCGAAGCGGCGGGGATCCACAAACCGCAGCTCCCGGCCATCGCT
>CAXTGE010000200.1:1805-3881 GCA_964243645.1 uncultured Acidobacteriaceae bacterium
CTGCTCGATGCGCGAGCCGGCGACACGATCGTGAACGCCGTTGGCGACCGTTTCGACCTCGGGCAATTCAGGCATCCGGGATTCGATGCCCGTCCTGCAAAAAAGCTCCTCAGGCGAGTTTTCGGTCTGTGTGTCCCCTTTTTCGGCAGTGCCACGCAATAGGGAACAGCGCGCCTTTTGGGATAGGGAGAACGACTCCCATAGCAGGCCGCACATGCTTCGGAGGTCTCCCATGCAGCTGTTCACCATGCGTCCCGGTCTGAGCCGTCTTCCCGTTTATAAACCCACTCCGCCGATGTGCGAGGACGCCTCGCTGCCCCGCGATATCGCAAGCCGTTTTGGCAGGCGTGTGCGCGAGCTGCGCCACGCGCGGCAGATGACACAGATCGAGGTCGCGGTGACCTTTGGGATCGACCGCACCTTCATCTCCGACGTGGAACGAGGAAAGAAATCCGTCTGCCTGCCCACCATGGAGATCTTTGCGCTGGGCTTCGGCGTCAGCCTATCGGACCTTTTGCATGGTCTCTGATCAACGAGCAGGCACCGGGCCGCGGCTGCGCAGCCGATAAAAGAGGTAACCGCTCCCATTCAGCAACAGCGTCGCCCCGAGCACCTTGAGGGCAAACACACCCGGACTGGCGACATCCACAAAGGGATAAGCGTTGAAGGCCAGGCAGAACAGAATGGTCACGACGCCCAGCCCGCACACGGGGCCCACCCAGCGCGGCAGCCGCTCCCGCAGGGCCCTGGCCCCGGCGAGCGGGATCAGAAACATGGCCAGGTAGGCGAGCGCGTAGAGTTCGGAGGAGGTGTTATTGAGCACGGCAAAGGCCTCCGCCGCGTGCACTCCCGCTGAACCCAGGACTAAGAGCGCGGCAACGATGATCGTGGTGACCAGGATCGAATTTCCTGGAGTTCGGTACCGCGGGTGAAGTCGTGCAAACCATTCGGGCACAAGATGGTCCCATCCGGCCGCCATCGGCAGCCGCACCACGCCGGTGAAGATGAAGCTGACCGCGCCCAGGATGCGGATCTGAAGAAACAGAATGGCGATCTTGCCGGTCCACGCTCCGGGACCCCTCTCTCCGAAAGCCAGGCTGAGCGCCTGTGGGATAGGTGCCACGTAGTTGATGCGGGTGCCCGGGTGGAGCTCGTGGAAGCTGAGCACCGACGCTGTGCCGAGCACAAACATAAGAAAGATGATGGGCGTAGCGATCAGAACGGACCGGCCAATATCGCGATTGGCGGCATGTGTCTCCCCTGCCATGATGGCGATGTACTCCAGCCCGGAAGCCGCAAAGAGGACCTGGCCCAGCAGGCTGAGCGACGTCGGATCGCGCGCCGGCAGATGAAACGCAAAGGGGACATAGTGCAGCCGCTCCCCATGCGCCAGCGCCCAGAGCGGCGCCACGATGAGCAGGCAGAAGGTCGCCATCATGGCAGCACTGGAGATGTTGTGAATCCATTTACCGAGCGCCAGCCCACGATGAGCTGTCCACGCCAGCAGGAGCAGAACGACGCCCAGCAGCGCAGCGACGGCGGGCTTATTTTCCGGCAGTCCCGCCGCACGCGGCCCCAGCATATAGCTCAGCTCGCTCGGAATCTGAAACAGCACGGTCGCACTCACCGCGAGGCCATAGGCCCAGAGATTCAGCGCGGTGAGAAATCCCAGCGCATCCCCAAAGGCCCGCCTTGCCCAGACGTAAAGTCCGCCTTCCAGGGGCAGCTCACGATTCAGGAAGTAAACGGCGACAGCCATCGGTGCATAAAAAAGCCCGAACGCCACAAGCCATGCCACCAGCTGCGCCCGGCCCAGCCCGGCGGCGATGCCCACCCATGAGCTGCCCACCACCGTCAGCACCTGCGCCAGCACCAGATCGCGCAGCTGCATCTGTTTGGGCAGGACGTGGTTGCCGGGGGAGGACGCGCCGGAAACGGTGCTGGCTAGTTCGAGGCTCACGTATGGAGCATCCTCGCACAGGAATCGCCGCAAAGGCAGTCAGAAGCACGAAGGCAGTCAGGAGCTAGACGATGCTCATGCCCCAAATCGTCATCTCGACCGGAGGCGCAGCCGAA
>CAXTGE010000201.1:0-3849 GCA_964243645.1 uncultured Acidobacteriaceae bacterium
GCCGGCATGCCGAAGATGCGCTCCTTCGGTACGCCGATCTCCACCCAGAACTGCTCGGCTTCATCGTCCCGGGGCACGGCCTCGTTGCCCTCAAAGACCGTAACATACAACCGCGATGGGTCGATGCCAAACCACTGCTCGGAGGTCAGCAGCTCCCATGCATACGCGATGGCGTCGCGCTTGAAGTAATCGCCGAAGCTGAAGTTGCCGAGCATCTCAAAGAATGTGTGGTGCCGTCGCGTGAAGCCCACGTTTTCCAGGTCGTTATGCTTGCCGCCCGCGCGCACGCATTTCTGCGAGCTTGCCGCGCGGGTGTAGTCGCGCCGCTCCGCGCCGAGAAACACATCCTTGAACTGATTCATGCCCGCGTTGGTGAACAGCAGGGTCGGATCGTTGGCCGGGATCAGCGAGGAAGAGTGCACCCGCTGGTGTCCCTTGCCTTCAAAAAAGCGCAGAAACTCCTCACGAATCTGGTTGCCGGACAAAGGACGCATAGAGCCCCAGTCTAGCAGCGGCCCCGGCCCGGGCAGCGGTGCCGGGCACCCCTCGGCAGCCCCCGCTAGCCGCCCGACAGCCGCCGCCAGGCGTTCCAAAGCGCAAAATATGTTGACGCTTCTGTGCTATGTACGTAGGCCAACCAGGCACGAAACACTCACGACATTCCGGTAGGCCGGAAGAAGCCGTCGGAGACCCAATACGATGCGGCACCAGCATCCGGAGGAACAACTCGTCGACGAAGCGACGTTGCAGCTGCCGGAGATCATCTCGGCGCTGTCCTTTGCCCTCGACCTCACGGAGGGCGCCGATCCCGGACACGCCGTGCGCAGCACCCTCCTGGGCATGCGCCTCGGCATCGCCATGGGTCTGTCGCAGAGCCTGCTCTCCTCGCTCTTCTACGCCCTGCAATTGAAAGATGTCGGCTGCTCCAGCAACGCCGCGCGGGTGGCCCAGCTGTTTGGCGGCGACGACCGTCGGGCCAAGGCTGTTACCAAGCTCACCGACTGGACGGGCCTGCTGCACGCGGCTACAGGTCGCACGACAGGCCGCACAGGCAGCCCTTCTCGCTGGCGCGAGCTCGCCGACGGCCTCGGAGCCGCTCCCCGCAACCTGCAGAGGCTCTGGTCCGTCGTCATGCCGGGGCAAAGCCTCCTTAATCGGCTGCGACGCCTGGCCAATCTGGGCAAGACCACGGAGACCAATACCCGCGAGCTGATCAATCTCCGCTGCGATCGCGGCGCCTCCATTCTCCGCAAACTCCGCATGAACGACCTCTCCTGCGAATCGGTCCGTCACCTGGACGAGCATTGGGACGGCAGCGGCTACCCGGAAGGGCTCTCGGGGGAGTCCATCCCCGTGCTGGCTCGCATCTCGGCCGTGGCACAGAATCTCGATGTCTTCGCTTCGGCACAGGGCACCGAAAAGTCGATCAGGACCCTGGCGCGCCGCAGCGGCATCTGGTTTGACCCGGAGATTGTGAAGATCGCCTTGACACTGAACAAGGGCGGTCTGCTGTGGGATGCCTGTGAGCCGGGGTGCCCCGTGGAGCGGACGCGCCGCTCCGTGCTCTCCCTGTCTCCGGTGAGCTCGGCGGCCCTGCGCGCGGATCAGATCGATGCCATCTGCGAGGCCTTTGCCGAGGTGGTCGACGCCAAGTCACCTTTCACCTTCCGGCATTCCATCGGCGTCACCGAAACCGTCATCGCCCTCACCAAAGAACTGCACTTCTCCGACTCCGGGCAGAAATTGATGCAGCGAGCGGCTCTGCTGCATGACCTCGGCAAGCTGGGCGTCCCCAACTCGATTCTCGACAAGCCCGGCAGCCTCACCCCGGAAGAACACGGCGTTGTTCTGTCCCACCCCGGCATGAGCCGGACCATTCTGGACCGCATCACGGGCTTTGGGGAGCTGGCGCGTATCGCCGGCGAACACCACGAACGCCTCGACGGGAGCGGCTACCCCCTCGGGCTAAACGCCTCCCAGCTGTGCCTGGAGTCCCGCGTTCTGGCGCTGGCCGACTTCTTTACCGCTCTGATCGAGGACCGACCCTACCGCAGTGCTCTTCCCTTCGACGAGGCTCTGCAAATTCTGCGGCAGCAGGTTCCGCGCAAGCTCGACAGCGTGGTCTTCGGCGCTCTGGAGGTCGTCGTCGACCGCTGGCGGACCGACCTGCCGGAGGTCTTCAAACACCACGCGGTGCGAGCCGAAAGCGGGCCGCTGCCCTCCGTCGCCATCCTGGAACTCGATGCCCTGCCCGCCTGACCCCCGACCACGACCCCGACTGTTAGCCCGGCGCGGCTCGCGCTGCGGTCTCTTCGCCCACCCCGGGCCGCCACGTATTGCCCTCCAGCAGTAGCTGCGGATCCCGCGTCGCCCGCAGCCGCGGAAACTCCGCCGCATGGCGAACCATCTCCACGGTCGTCAGCAGCGCGTCGAACGCATCCTCTGAGCCCTCCGCCTTCCGCAGCACCGCCCGGCCCACGTGCGCAAACAGCGGATCCTCCCGCCGTCGTGCGGCCAGGTAGGCCTGCCGCGCCCCGGCATTCGACTTCGCCACCGCACCCGTCATCAACCGCGTGTAGATCTCCACCAGTAGCGGCCGCGGTTTGGCTTCCCGCGGCTCGGCTTCCAGTGCCGCATCCTCCACAGGCCACACGCGGAACCCCGCCGCATGCAGCCGTAGCAGCACCGGCATCGCCCGCAACGAGCCCGTCCCTACACTGCCCGCGCCGCCGATCTGGAAGGGCGACTTCGGCGTGATGCCCTTCATCTTGGCCGCGCGCTCCGGATCGCCGTTCTCGAGTGCCTGTGCGATCTTGTTATCCCAGTCGGCATGCCGAAACATGGTGCGAAAGCCCTCGCCGGAAAACCCCGCCGGCCGCTTGTGCGGCTTGCCCCAGAAACGCCGGTCCTCGCAGGAGGCATGCAGCCACTGCTCGCCCTGGCCGCTCGCCACCAGCCGCCACAGTTCCAGCAGATCCCCGCAGCCCTGCTCGCGCACGAACCATGCTGGAAAGCTGAAGCAGCAATCGATGCCCACGGTCATCCGCGGCGTCTGGCGGGCCAGCGCCAGCAGCCAGTCGCCAACCTCCTCCCGCGTGCGCCCCGCTTCCAGCTGCACCGTGATCTTGCCCGCCGCGGCTCTCGTCCAGATACCGGCCCAGATATGCCGCCGCTGCCCCGCGGCATCGACGCGTCCCGACCAGTCAATCCCGACAAACCGCTGTAGGGCCCCACCCTTGCGATCTTGTTTGTCTTTCCCGAAGGGAACCTGCGTTGCGGACGCTCGCGCAGCCACTACTCGTCCCCATCCTCAACCACATCCACTTCGTCCACTGCCGCGCCCCAGCTGCGCAGCACCGCCCACACCGCCCGCGTCGAGAAGCCCGCCGCCACCAGCCGCCGCATCGCCCGCGCGGTCTCCTTGTCGTTCTCGGGCTTCTTCATGCGTTTGCGTTCGGCATATTGCCGCGCCAGCGCCACCTCGTCCACCTCGTCATAGGCCTTGCCGACGGCCTCGTTTACCGTCGTCGAGGCCACGCCCTTTTGCATCAGTCCCTGCTGCACCCGTCGCCGCCCGAACTTCTCGTTCTCCTGCCGCAGGCGCGTGTAATCCGCGGCAAAACGCTTATCGCTCAGGTAGCCGAGCTCCCGCAGCTTGGTCATCACCGCGTCCATCGCGCCCGATCCGGCCTCGCCAGGCTCCGCCCGCTGACTCATCAGGCGTCGCAGGTCGCGCTCGCTCTTCATGCGGCTCCCCAGCGACTTCACCGCATACTCCAGCAGCCCCGCCTCATCCAGCGGCGGCCGTGTCGACTTCGCTCGTCCAAACGCCATCCCTGCTCAACCCCC
>CAXTGE010000202.1:0-1333 GCA_964243645.1 uncultured Acidobacteriaceae bacterium
GGCGGCGGGGGTGGTGGTGGCGCGGTGAGCGATGCCGCCATCATGCCTTTCGGCAGGGCCTCCGGATTCAGAAGCGGAATCAGGATCAAAAGGCCGAGAATCGCGCCGTTTATGCCAAACGTGGCGATCATCCAGTACTTGGACTTGGACTTGATCTTTCCGCCCGACTCGAGCATGGAATCTTCAAACATTGGATGGACCTCGGGGCTTGCGAGCGCAGCTTAAAGGCTTAGACACCGGGATGTTTCGATTTGTTCCCGGAGACGTATTATGACCCCTTCGGGGAGGCAATCCCTCCTCTGGGGGAGTCATTTCCTGTTCGAAAAAGAGGCATGAAACGCGTTTGAAACACGTTTTAGAGCTCTCTAGCGACGTACCGTCCGAGCCGCCGGCAGAGCGGCCCTCTTTCCCTTGCTCGCCCGCCAGTCCTGGTAGGCGACCAGCATGGGCGCCGCCACCGCGATCGACGAGTAGGTGCCGATCAAGATCCCGATCACCAGGGCGAAGCTGAAGCCGTGGAGGACCTCGCCACCGAACAGGTAGAGGCTGAGCACGGTGAGGAAGGTGAGACCCGAGGTGAGCACCGTCCGGCTCAGGGTCTGGTTGATCGAGCGGTTGACGACTTGCGACAGCGTCTCGCGACGGCTGAGAGCGAGGTTCTCACGGATGCGGTCGAAGACGACGATGGTGTCGTTCATTGAGTAGCCGATCAGGGTCAGGATCGCGGCGATAACCGTGAGGGTGATCTCCTGATGGGTGAGCGAGAAGGCGCCGACGGTGATCAGGGTGTCGTGAAAGACGGCGACGACGGCGGCCACACCGTAGATCAGCTCGAAGCGGAACCACAGATAGATCAGCATGCCCAGCAGCGAGTAGATGGTCGCGAGCCAGGCCTGGTGCTGCAGCTGCTTGCCGGCGGTGGGACCGACGATATCGACCTGCTGCACGGAAAAGGTGGAGTCGTGGTACTGGGTCTTGAGGGCATTTTCGACCTCGGCGCGGCCCTGGTCATGCGCGGTGTCCTGGGCAGTCGACTGCGGCAGGCTCACGATGACGTTGTTGGCCGCCTGGCCGTTGCTGCCCGAGATGCGCTGGATGCGCGCATCCCGGACCCCGGCGGTTTCCATGGCCGCACGGATGTGGTCCTCGTTGGGCGGGCTGGTGAAGTTCACCGTGACCTGGGTGCCGCCGCGGAAGTCGACGCCCAGCGGAATGCCATGCCAGAAGGCGATGCTGAGCAGGCCGGCGACCGAGAAGAGAAGAGAAAAGGCGAGGAAATACCACTTGCGTCCCAGCCAGTCGATCTTTGTTTCGCGAAACAGTTCCACGTTTG
>CAXTGE010000202.1:1433-3806 GCA_964243645.1 uncultured Acidobacteriaceae bacterium
AGATCGACAGGGCGGCACCGCGTTCGCGTTTTGTGAGCAGCCAATCGAAGATGACGCGCGAGACGAAGACCGCGGTGAAGAGGTTGGCGAGCAGGCCGAAGACGAGGGTCACCGCGAAGCCCTGCACCGGGCCCGTGCCGAAGAGGAAGAGGATGCCGGCCGAGACGATGGTTGTGATGTGGGTGTCGAGGATGGTGATCCAGGCGTGGTCGAAGCCGTCCTTGATCGCGGCGGCGGAGGTTTTGCCGAGGCGCAGCTCTTCCCGGATGCGCTCGAAGATGAGCACGTTGGAGTCGACGCCCATACCGATCGTGAGGATGACGCCGGCGATGCCGGGGAGCGTCAGTGTGGCGTGGCTGAAGCCCATAAAACCGAGCAGGATGACCAGGTTGAGGAGCAGGGCGAGATCGGCGTTGATCCCCGCGCCGCGATAGTAGATGAGCATGAAGATCATGACGGCCAGCATGCCGGCAACGGCGGCGGTGACGCCCTGGTGGATGCTTGCAGCGCCGAGGGACGGGCCAACGGTACGGGTTTCGAGGTACTTGATGGAGGCCGGCAGCGAGCCGGTGCGCAGCATCATGCTGAGGTCCTGGGCCTGCTCCTGGGAGAAGCCGCCGGTGATGCGGCCCTGGTCGCGGATGGCGTTTTCAATGACCGCCACTTCGCGGACGTGGTTCTCAAGCACGATGGCCATCTGCCCAGTACCCTTGTTGGCTTCGGTGTACTTATAGAAGCGGTCGCCGGCCTCGGTGGTGAGGGTGAAGCCGATGTCAGGGCGGCCGTTTTCGTCCTGTGAGGGGCTGGCGTCGCGGAAGTCGGGACCCTGCACGACGGCGGCACGCTTCAGGACCCAGGTGCGGTCCTGTGCGCCCGCCTGGCCGGTACCGGGGACGAGCTCCTGATCGGGAGGGACGCCACCCCCGAGGGCGCTGAGGGCCTGCTGTTCATCGGGGTAGCTGTTGACCACCTCGTGAATTTCGAGCTTGGCGGTGGACTGGATGATGCTTTCGACGCGGGCGGGATCGTCGACGCCGGGGAGCTGGACGAGGATCTGATTGTCGCCCAGACCGTACTGCGCGATCTCCGGTTCAGAGACGCCGAGCGAGTCGATCCGGGTGCGGATGGTCTCGATCGACTGCTGCAGGGTTCGTGTTTCGATGTCGCGAATGGCCGCCTGTTTCATGGTCAGGGTGAAGCCGTTGCCCCCGGCGGAGGCGACATCATAGGCCGAGTACTCGTTGCCATTGAGGATGTCGTGAACGGCCGATGCCTGCGCGGGCTGAAAGCCGTTGACGGTGATGAGGGTGGGGTGATTTGCGGGGTCGAGCTTGGCGGCTTTGGCGCCGGTGGTCGCCAGCGCGGTATTGAGGCGCTGCACGTCGGTATCGGTCCCGGCGGTGACGGCTTCGGCGACCTGAACCTGGAGCACGAGATGGGTGCCGCCCTTGAGGTCGAGCCCGAGATGGATGCGGTTCGTGAGCGACTGCTTGAGGCCGCCGTGCGGGATGCCGAAGATGCCGTAGATGAAGATCACCATCACCGCGACGATGAAGCCTGCTTTTCCGGCCAGATTCTTACCCATTGCTTACACCTTTACCTGGCGAACCGCAGCGGGGGGAGGCCGCTGGGTCCTGGAGTCTTGTTCGGCACGACTGAAGCCATGCCCTTTCTGCTACCTGCTGCACGGTTCGCGGGGATGCCCGGCTGCCTGCGGCGCCCAATGCAGGGGTCTCTCCACGGCGCTGACCGCGGTCAGCTCCGGTCGAGATGACAATGCGTAGGGGTGTGCTGGGCGAGAGCGGGGCTGCTCCTGGCGTGATGGCGAGGGAAAGGGAGTGCATGGGAGCTAGCTCTTGGTGGCGGTGACGACGTCGTCCGCGGTGACGGCGGCGATGGCTGTCTTGACGCACTCGAGCTTGACGCCGTCCGGCTGGGTGCGGAGGACGAGAGAGTCGTCCCTGAGGGCGACGACCGTGCCGCGCAGGCCGCCGGTCGTGGTGACCCGATCGCCAATCTTAAGCGCCGCCAGCTGGCTTTGCCAGGCCTTTTGTTTCTTCTGATTGGGCGCGATGAGCAGGAAGTACATCGCGGCAAACATGACAAGCAGAAGTGGCAGGCCGGTGAAGGAGCCGAGGATACCGCCTACGCCGCCCGCGGCCAGCACCCAGAATGCCAGCGTATTGAAACCCATGATCACGTTCCACACATCCAGCCTGGCAAGACGCGAGCGACTCAGCCGGGCATTTCCACTGAAATTGTCGGGCACGCCAACGGGATGCCCCGATCCAGCGATCTCCCATGTCGGAAGCCGGCTGGCAAAACAGACAGGCAACGCGCACCCAAGCCTTCAGCATCGGGGTTGCGGGCGGC
>CAXTGE010000203.1:0-3794 GCA_964243645.1 uncultured Acidobacteriaceae bacterium
AGCGTAACGACTGAATCAACGCCTCGCACCGATTCAGTCGTACTTCCAACGCCTGAATACAAACCGTCTCATGGTCTGTCGATAAGGATGGGCCATGGATGCTACCCGTAATGCCAAGCTGCTGACCGCACTCGAAGCCAACTGGCAAGCCGAGATGGAAGGCCACGCCACATATAGAGCTCTGGCAGAAAAAGAAACCGACCCACAACGCCGCAACGTGCTGCGCGGCCTGGCCGCTGCCGAACAGCACCATGCCAACCTGTGGGCCGAGCGTGTGAGCGCTCTCGGCGGTCCTGCCCCCGTGTATCGGGGAAGCACATCCGGTGAGGCGGATTCACTGGCAACGCGCGTCGGTGGGAGCGACCTTGCGCTGCGCCGTCTGGAGATCGAGGAGAGCCGGGACATCGGCAAGTACGGCAAGCAGCTCACCGAGCTCGACGACGAGCCAAGTCTCGCCGTGCTCCGTGAAGTGATCGAGGATGAGCGCGATCACTACCGCAGTCTGGGTGGCCTGATACGCGCTCGCGGCCCCTTGCCGGCACCCACGCCCTCCCAGGCACAGGAGGCTCTCGACAACCTGTTGGCAGCCAGAAGCAAGGGTCATTCCGAGGCGGCGGGGTGGGTCGGCGATGCCATCTATGGTGTGAACGACGGCCTGGGCTCCATCTTCGGTATTGTGTCCGGCGTCTCCGGTGCGACCACCGGCAACAGCCACTTCGTCCTGATCGCCGGGATCGCCGGCATGGTGGCCAGCGCGCTTTCGATGGGATCGGGAGCCTACCTTGCCGCCAAGAGCCAAAGGGAGATCTTCGAGGCCGAGTTTGCCCGCGAGCGCGAGGCCGTTACCTACAATGAACCGGAGGCACGAGAAATCCTCTCGCTCAGTTACCAAATCAAAGGGCTTCCAGAGGAGGATGCGAACCGGTTTGTCGAACACCTGGGCAAGGACCGAGAACAGCTTGTCCGGGCATTAGCCCGGGAACGCCTGAACACGAGCGAAGAGGGCCTCAGCAAACCTGTCGTCTCGGCCCTGTCCGGCGCCTTGTCGACAGCCGTGGGTGCCTTCATTCCCATTATCCCGTTCTTCTTCATGGCAGGCGTTCCCGCGATCATCGCGGCAGCCGTTATCTCCCTGGTCGCACACTTCGCTGTCGGTGCCGCAAAGTCCTTGATCACCATTCGCTCCTGGTGGAGCAGTGGTCTTGAAATGACGCTGGTGGGCGCAGCCGAAGGCGTCGTCACCTATGTCATCGGGATCGGGCTGGGCAGGGTCGGCGGAGGGCAGTGATGGCCTGCGACGAGGTTCGGCAGAGCGCAAAGTTCAACTGAGTCACGGAGTAGCTCTTGCTCTGCAAGGCGTCCTCAACGCATGATGGATCGCAACTTCTCTGAGGGCGATCCATCATGCGTTTTTATCGTTACCCGTCCGTCTTGTGTGGTCTGCTTGCCCTCCTGAGCTTCCGATACTTGCTGGCGCAGGAGCATCCGGTTGGTCCTGCTGCCGTTCCGGCGTACACCTCCGACGTGAAATATCAGGCGGCTATGGCGGAAGGTGCGCACCTGATGCGGCAGAAGCAGTTCGGCTTTGCTGCCGACAGCTATCGGAAGGCGAACAAGATCGCTGGCGGAGGGTGCCTCGAATGCCTGAAGGCGCAGTATGGCGCGCAAATGGCGGGTGGCAGGTTTAAGGATGCCGCATCCACAGCTGAGGGAATGGAAGGTCTTGTGACCACGCCCAGCTCTCGATCCGTGGTGGTGTACTGGCGTGCCAATGCTCTATTCGAGGCCGCGGGGGACAAGCCGAAGCCGGACAAACTGGAAGCAGTGCACGCCGTGTTAACGCAGGCGATAAATGAATACCCGAAGAATGTGGCAGCGCTGTTTCTGGATGGTAGGGTCATGGCCCGTCTGGGCAAACTGGAGGACGCCAAGGCTGACTTCTCCGAGTGTGTTCGCTGCGTCAGCGCAAAGGATCCCTCCAGACTGCGCGCGGAACACTTCGCCGAGAATCCGGAGCTGTCCCTGCACAAGATGGCCCCTGCCTTCGAAGTAACTGCGCTGGACGGGTCGAAATTCAATCTGGATGCGATGGGCGGCCGTGTGGTGTTGATCGATTTCTGGGCCACATGGTGCGGACCCTGCAACGCGGAATTGCCTCACATGAAACAGATCGCCAAGGAGTTTGCGGGACAGCCGCTGGTGATTCTCAGCGTGAGCTGGGACGCCGACGAGGCAAAGTGGAAGAACTTCATTGCGAAGAACGAAATGACTTGGGCGCAGTACCGCGATGCCGACCACAAGCTCACCGAAATGTTCGGGATCAACGCCATCCCGCACTACTTCACGATCGATTCTGACGGCGTGCTCACGGCAGAGATGCTGGGCGAAGGCGCCAACGTGGAAGGCAAGCTGAAGAAGCTCCTCGCCAAGGCGCGGGAGGCACAAAAGGTAACTGCTGCAGCGAATGTGCCCCCACCTGCGCCTACAAACGCCGCTCTGAACTAGGGTCCTGAGTTCGTGCGGGCTCGCGTACCGCGAAGGAGCGCTTTGGCGTCCTATCCTCGCGAGGGTATCAGGCAATGGAAAAGATTGAGATCAGTGAAGATCAGGTAATCCCCATGGACGCGATTGCGCCGGGGCTGAGCGGCTTGAAGATCACCTTTGTGAACGTGTTTGGGCTGCGGCATGCGGATGGCTCGTGGACGCTGATCGATGCGGCTATTCCGCTCTCTGCGGGGCGGATCAAGCGCTGGGCGGAGAAGACCTTTGGCCGTCCGCCCAATGCCATCGTCTTAACCCACGGCCACTTTGACCACGCCAGCGAGGCTAAGGAGCTGGCTGATACATGGGATGTGCCGGTGTATGCGCACCCGCTCGAGTTCCCCTACCTAACCGGCCAGAAGGAGTACCCGGCGCCGGACTGGAAGGCAGGCGGGGGCGTCATGCCGCTGCTCTCGCCGACCCTGCCGCGTGGGCCGATCGACCTGGGCGCGCGCCTGAGAGCGCTGCCGGGCGAGGGTGCGAAGCTGAGCCTGGCAGAGATGCCGGGATGGACGTTGATCCACACACCCGGGCATACACCGGGACACGTGAGCTTCTTCCGCGAGAGCGATCGTACCCTGCTGGTGGGCGATGCGTTCTGCACGACCCCGGCAGAGAGCTTCTTTGCCGCGAGCTTCACACAGCCGGCTGAACTGCATGGGCCGCCAGCCTACTTCACGTCCGACTGGAGCGCAGCCAAGGCCAGTGTGCGCAAACTCGCCGGGCTCGGCCCGAAGACGGTGGCTCCGGGACACGGCAAACCCCTCGCCGGAGACGAGGTGCCGGAGGCGCTCTACAAGTTGGCCAACGACTTCGAGCGTCTCGCGGTGCCGGACGACGTGAAGGAGGGAATGCAAGCGGGGGAGACGACGCTGTAAGGGTTCACGCGACAAGCTGACATGACTCCAGGGAAGCCCTGGTGCTCGGCGGCGATTCGCTGGCTGATACCGGCTCGATCTTTTTTTGAACGGGAGCAATCACCCGGAGGACGCAGTGAGGGTGCTTGCGCATCCGGGCGATGCCGGGTAGCATCCGATGCAGAGAGACCGGCCTGCTAAGCAGGTGGTGCGATCACGCTGGTAGAACCAATATTCTTGAACCAGGGGTTTGGCTCGTACATATGGCTCGGTGTGCAGTGTCCGCCAGTCCGGAATGCCTAAAGAGCCACGGCTAAGCCCCGCTGTCTAACGACAGGTTCACCAGCGCTCAATCCACGGCCCCGTGGGTCGGTCTTTTCTGTTTAGCGCTCGGCG
>CAXTGE010000204.1:0-3715 GCA_964243645.1 uncultured Acidobacteriaceae bacterium
AGGACGGATTGGCGCACGATGGGATCGTCGGCGAGCTTACCGCCCTGTGGACCTGCGGCGACGGAGGATTGCTCGACCTTGGAACGCAGGCGGAGGCCGCTGGCGAAGGCATCGATGGTCGTGTCGAGATTTATACCGATGTCGAGGTAGGTGAACTGGGTCTGCGATGACGCGCTTCCCTGGTCGAAGCTTCCGGTGGCTACCGGGACCTTGTCTCCCTGCTTCAGCGTGATCCTCTGACCCAGTAGAGCCACCATGGAGAAGTGCTGGACACCGATGCGTTTGCCCGCGTCTGATTCGGCGAGGGTGTACGTGATGCGGTACGCGCGCTTGGGACGGTCTAGTTCGGTGATCAGTTCCCCAATGCGAGTGACTTCCTCCGGCGGTGCATCGACTACGACGTCATCCGAAGAGTTAATTAAGAAGAGCTTGACTCGCGGATCAACGACATTGCGAATGGCGATGAGGATTTCGTTCGCTTCGTTCTGCTGGCCGACGTTGGCGAGGTGAAAGACCTTGATGGAGCTCCTCTTATAGAAGGCCTCCGTTGTTTCCTGTGCGTGAGCGATCCGAGGTACGCCCAAGACAAGGAAGAGGCTGAGTAACAGGTACGAGTGGATTCGAGAATGGTGTTTGCGATGAGTCATTGTGGGTCTCCTGAAGGTTTTGGGCTGACGGTCGGGTCGGGCATCTGCGCTGCCGGCACTGAGATCTGTGTTTCAGCAGAAGACTGCGGCTGAATCATCTGCGCGGCTTGCCTTGCAAGAGCTTCACGAAGTTCTGGCGAGGGCGGCGGGTCGAAGAACTCGCGAACCGCTGACTGTTCGGCCCTTGAGAAGGCAGCCTGCTGCACGGGATCCAGTAGGGCAAGGTTCCGCTTTTCACCGCTGCGAAGCATGAGGCGCACAAGACGCTCCTGGGCTGTCGGTGGCATGGGTGGTGCAAGGGTACTCCGGGCGTTGAAGTCTTCGAGGGCGGTGCGGTCCAGGGCGGTCTGGGCTGAGATTGGTTGGGTGACTGCCGCAGGGCGCATTGGGATGTTGGTTATGGATATGTGGAAGGTTGGGGTGGGGGGTGTCCGTTGCGTTATGAGTTGTGAGTTTGGGAGTTTTGGGGTGGTGGGGGATTGCTCCAGGGTGGAAGGTGTCCGTTCAGTGATGAGTTGTGAGTTTGGGAGTTTTGAGGTGGGGTGGAGTGATTCGCGATAGGCGTACAGGAGGCCAAAGCAGAGGACGAGCGCCGCGCCTGAGAACACGAGTTGGTACGGTCCAAGCCAAGACGTGAGGACCTCGATTCGTGCGGTCCGCGGCGTGGCGATTGATTGCGCCTGACGATCTTCGAGGGCTGCCAAGAGGCGATGCTGCAAATGCGGGGAGGGCTGGACGGCATTGAGAGGGCGGAGCGTGCGAGCGATGGGATCGTTGGGGTCGTTGCCGGTCTTGGGATAGGGGTCGGGTGAGGGATTCATCGTTTGCCTCCTTTGCCGAGGCTGGTGTTCAGGCGTTCGCGGAGGCGGGTGCGGGCACGGTGGAGGAGGGCGCGGACCGCGGAGTCGGATTTGCCCATGATGGTGGCGATTTCTCCGGTGGAGAGTTCGTCGAGCGCGGAGAGCAGGAGGGCCTGACGCTCGGGTCTGGGGAGGCGGTCGATGGCGGCGAGGACGAGGCGGCTTTGCTGGGCGTCGTCGAGGGCCTGATCGGTGGGCGCGCCTGGGGCGATGAGGTAGGGGAGGGAGAGGTCGTCGGCCTGGGCCAGTGGGTTGCGTTTGACGCGGCGGCGACGATCCAGGGCAAGATTCCAGGTGACCCGGATGAGCCAGGGGCGGAGATCGCGGACGGCGGGGAGCTTCGCCTGGTTTTCGAGCACGCGGATGAAGGTGTCCTGCACGGTGTCCTCGGCTTCGGCACGGTCCCGGAGTACGGCGTGGGCGACGCGAAAGAGCGTGGAGGCATAGGCCTCGACGAGCGCGGGGAGGTCCACCTCGGCCGCAGAGGGGGCCGCAGAGGTGAGGGTGGGGCGCGGGAGCGACAGGGTGAGTTCCTCGAGCACGTGGCGGAGCCTTCTACAGGGAAAGACGAGGGCAGGCGTGGAAGCGCTCGGAAATTTGTCGAGCCTCGCCGCGTTCAGTTCCATGAAGGCCGAATTGATGCTGCGGGGCACGGAGGAGTGGGAGCTGCGACACTGCCGAGAGAGGCTCTATGGCACAGACACCAGAAATACCCGTACGTATCGTGCTTCGCCCGTACGCGAGCCCGCTGCCGTTGGCGTCCTTTGCCTTTGGGACCGGCAACGTCCTCTACAGTGCCTTTCTGTTGCACTGGATCCCCGTGACGGAGGCGCGCGTGCTGGGTTTTATGCTGCTGGCATTCGTTGCCCCCCTGGAGCTTGGGCCGAGTTGCCTGGCGTTTGCGACGCGCGATGCGGGTGGCGCTACGGCGTTTGCGATCTTCGGCGCGGCCTGGATTGTGCAGGGACTTGAGCTGCTGGCAAGGCCCGTGCCGGTGGTGAGCCCGGCCGCAGGGGTGTTTCTGCTTTGTCTCGCCATGTGCCTGACGATGCTGACGATCGTGACCTTCAAGGGCAAGCCGCTGTTGGGGATCGTGCTGGTGCTGGCGATCTGCCGCACCTCCGGTGCGGCGTGGGTTGCCTTTCGCGGAAGCAAGCCGGTCTCCGCAGCGACAGCCTACTGCGGTTTGCTGCTGGCCGCGTTCGCGTTTTACTCGGCCATTGCCTTTCTCGAAGAGGACGTGACGCAGGAACTCTCCCCCCTGACGTTCAGGACGGGCGAGGCAAAGTCTGCCATGAAGGACAGACTGGAAGATCAGGTGGCGTCGATCGAAAAAGAGGCAGGCGTGCGCAAGCAGCTGTGAGGCCGGATTCAGAGGCTCAGGGCGCGGATGGCCCAGTCGCTGGCGGCTTCCGTGGGAGAGCGGGGAGCCTGGGGATGGCGGCCGTTTCGCTTGACGAAATCGATGAGGTGGAGGACGTTGTCGACGGGGGTGTTGGGGACGATGCCGTGGCCGAGGTTGAAGATGTGGCCGGGGCGGTGATTGGCTAGCGCGAGGATCTCGCGGGTGCGAGCCTCGATGATCTGTTGCGGGGCGAAGAGCGTGATGGGGTCGAGATTGCCCTGGACGGCGATGCCGGGGCCGACGGCGCGCCAGCCCTGATCCAGAGGGATGCGCCAGTCGAGACCGAGGACGTCGGCGCCGGTTTCGCGCATGGCGGGGAGCAGCGTGGCGGTGTCGACGCCGAAGTAGATGACGGGGACGCCGAGGGCCTGGACGCGGCGGACGAGCTCGGCCGTGGGTCCGAGGACGTATTCGCGAAAGTCGGTGGGGGCGAGCGCGCCGACCCAGGAGTCGAAGATCTGGATGACATCGGCGCCGGCCTCGACCTGCTGCTGCGCGTAGGCGGTGAGCACGGCGAGGAGCTTTTCCATGAGCAGCGGCCAGGCGGTGGCGTCGGTGGTAGTGGGGTCGAGGCGGGTTAGCTCGTCGGGGCGCCAGGCGTGCTCGGGTTGGGCATTCTGCGCGGAATTGGCTTCGGCCTGTTCGGGGGAGGCCGCGGTGGAGGACGGGAGTTCCTCGCTGGCGGGCATCTGGAGGCCGGAGGCGTACATCATGCGCTTGGTTTCGATGTAGTTGCGGCTGGAGCCGCCTTCGATCATGTAGCTGGCGAGGGTGAAGGGTGCGCCGATGAAGCCGATGATGCC
>CAXTGE010000205.1:0-2317 GCA_964243645.1 uncultured Acidobacteriaceae bacterium
AACTCGCTTGCCACCCTGCGCTCCCTGGGCCAGCTGCGCGACTCCTTCATCCTCGCCACCAATGAGGAAGGCCTATGGATCGTCGATCAGCACGTCGCCCACGAGCGCGTGCTCTTTGAAAAGATCCTGCGCGAGCGCGAGGTGGAGGCCGTACAACGGCAGCGCCTGCTCATGCCCGTCCTCGTCGAACTGCTCCCCGAGCAGATGGTCACCTTCGCCGCCATCGCCGGGGAGCTGGAGCGCAACGGCTTCGAGGCCGACCCCTTTGGCCCGCGCACGCTGGCCATCAAGGCAGCACCCGTCGGCCTCGAAGGTCGCGAGCTCGAGCGCATGCTGGAAGAGGTGCTTGCCGTTGCCGATCGCGAGCAGCAGGTCGAAAATGCCGAGGCCCGGCGGACGCGCATCGCTGCCTCCATCGCCTGCCATGCGGCGATCAAGATCAACACGCCGCTGGAGCCTGCTAAGATCGACTGGCTGCTCGCGGAGCTGGCCAAAACCGAGCATCCGACCAGCTGCCCCCACGGGCGGCCCATCGCTCTGCGGTATTCTTTAAAAGATATTCAACGGGCGTTTCAGCGAATCTGAGTCGCGCCGCGTCCCCACGCGAAAAGCAAGCCCTTCCAGGCGGGCACCCGCATCCTATTTCTATCGCCGCGCGGTACGTTCGCGCGTCCGGCCCCACCGCGAACGCCCGTTCGCCTGCGCAACAGAGAAGAGGCACCTTTTGGCAACAACACCTGATTTACAAGAGCCGTTGATCGCGGCAGCCCGCAGCAAAGCGTGGTTCCAATCCGGGGACGCCCTGCTCACCCTGGAGGCAGCCCGCGAGTGGCTCAACCAATATGGTCTCGTGCTGTTCGCCCCCCGCGGCGCAGGTCTGGGTGCCGCCGCCCCATCACTGGTCGAAGCCACCCAGGGAACGGCCATGTCAAGCGCCGCACCTGCCGCCCTGCAGACCGCGCGCACCTTGGTGGCGCGTTTGGTGGGCGAAGGCTCGGCGTTGCCGCTGAATCTCTTCGGCGGGCCGGGTGATCTGCCCGATTTTCTGGTGTCTGCCCATACGTTCCCCTTTGTTTTCACGCTGCGTGGCGATAAAGGCTGGAAAAGGCCGCCGGAAATCTCTGGCTCCGTCAAGGTCACTCCTCTTGGGTTGCGTATTTATGAGTTGCTGGCGGAGAAGGGCGCTCTTACCGTCGCGGACATCGTCACCGAAGTCGGCCGCGAGGTCACCGATTCCGCCGTGTCGCGCGCGCTTGGAGAGCTCTGGCAAATCCTGCGGGTCATCCCCGTGCTGCAGCAGGGCGAAGGCGATACCCTCTGGGAGCTCACGTCCACTCGCTTTTTGAAGGCGGTAAAAGCTGGTGCGAATGCAGGGCAGCCCACGGCGTTGAGCGGGCTCGTCTCGTTCTATCTCAGCCAGGCCTACGCGGCTTCGGAGGAAGAGATCGCGGCCTTCCTGTCGCCCCTCACCGCGCGTTCGCGGGTTCGGGAGGTGCTGCACGGCCTGATCGCAGGGCGCCAGCTGGCCGAAGCTGTCATCGCGGGTAAGACGGTGCTGTACATGCCGGAAGCGTTGCCGGATTTTGCTGAATTTGCCCCTTCGACTGAAGTGACTATCGTGCAGCCGAGCGAAGGCGAGGACCAGGTTACGGAAGCTGCGGAGCCGACGGAAGAAAGCCCGTCCGAGGAGGCCCCACGCGAGCGGATTCGCAGCTTTGAGGGCGATGCCGGTCGCCCCCAGGAAGGTAACTTCCGCGGCAAGCCGCTCACCCGGGGCAAGCCCGCTGGGTTCTCACGCGATGCCGCAAGTCGGCCCGCGCGCCCCGGTCTCTCGCGTGGTCCGCGAGAGGACCGTGGAGGTCCGCGCACCGGCGCAGCTCGTCCCTTTACTCCAAGAAGCAGCGAGCGCTCGGGCGGACGTGGAGAGGGAGGGGGCAGCTTCCCGAGCCGACGTCCTGATGCGGGCCGCCCGTCCTTCTCGAAGCCGTGGGAGGAAGACCGCGTTAATCGACCGCCGCGCAGCGGGGGTGCCGCACCTATGTCCGGCGACGGTCAGAGTCGGCCGCCTCGCCCATCAGGTGGTGGATTTCCGTCAGGTGGATTCAAGGCAGGCGGTTTCAAGGCAGCACGCCCGGGCGCTCGTCCCTTTGGTGGTGGCGACGCAGGACGGGGCCAGGGAGGGTTTCCGCCCCGCGGCGACCGTCCGCAGCGTCCCTTCGGGGATCGCCCCACAGGCGGTGACCGGCCCTTCCGTCCTCGCACAGAAGGCGGAGACCGGCCTGCGTTCCGCCCCCGCACTGAAGGTGGAGATCGTCCC
>CAXTGE010000205.1:2417-3712 GCA_964243645.1 uncultured Acidobacteriaceae bacterium
TTTCGGCCTAGAGAAGGTGGCTCGTCAGACCGCCGCGGTCCTGGCGGACCATCGTCCCGCTTTGGCGGGGGCGCCGGTCGCTCTGATCGTCCGCGCACCGGGGGCCCGGGCGCAGGTCGTCCGTCCTTTGGCAGCAAATTCGGTCCTGGGGGGCCTCCGCGCGGAGGTGACCGTTCGGGCGGAGGTCCAGGAGCAGGTCCCGGCGCACGCGGCGGCTTTCGCCCCTCCGCACGCAGCGCGGGCAAGCCGTTCAACGGGCCGGATCGCCCGGCCCGCAAGCGCCCCGAGGATGAGGCATGAGTTCGTCGCCCTCGGGCAGAACCCGGCCAGTGGTAGCGATTGACGGACCGGCGGGTGCGGGTAAAAGCACCGTCGCGTCCCACATCGCGCGCCGGTTTGGCTTCCTGAACCTCGAAACCGGCGCGATGTACCGTGCGCTGGCCCTTAAAGCCATCGAAAACGACATCGATGTCGACAGTGAGGGCGAGTTGATGGAGTTAGCCTCCAGGACGCGCATCGTGCTGGAGCCGCAGATGGATGGAAACCGCGTCCTGCTCGACGGCATCGCCGTCTCCCGGCGTGTGCGGGAGGCCGATGTGACCGCGGCAGCCTCGCAGGTCTCCGTCCATGCGCTCGTGCGGCACTGGATGGTGGAGCAGCAGCGCGCGCTCGGCCAACAGGGCGGCGTCGTCATGGAAGGCCGCGATATCGGAACGGTCGTCTTTCCGGACGCCGAGGTGAAGCTCTTTCTAGACGCGGCACCGGAGGTTCGCGGCAGCCGTCGCTATCGCCAGACAGAACCGATGGCAGCCACCGCCTCGGAAGCCGCAGTCGTCCGTGAGCTCCGGGAACGCGATACACGCGATCGCAACCGAGCGGAATCACCCCTGCGGCCAGCCGCGGATGCCACTGTCCTGGACACGACCGAGATGTCGCTGGAGAAGGTCCTCGAGACCGTGGAGCAGCTCATCGAACGGGTCGTCCACGCGCCTGGCCGCTCGTAAGCCGTGCCGCGGCGACCGTTTTCAAAAATCCCTTGTCTTTCCACAACACCGTGCTAACATTTGCTCACCGTTTGAAACAAAGGCTCAGTTTCTGCCGGAGACTCGCCGTCGAAGCCGCGATTTTGATTCAGCGTCAGCACGTAACTTGAAGGATCTACAAGACATGGAACAGGGAACAGTGAAGTGGTTTAACGACGCAAAGGGCTTCGGCTTCATCAGCCGGCAGAACGGCGAGGACGTGTTCGTGCACTACTCGGCCATCAACACGAACGGCTTCAAGAGCCTTCAGGA
>CAXTGE010000206.1:0-3692 GCA_964243645.1 uncultured Acidobacteriaceae bacterium
ATGAAGCCCAGCGTGGGCATGGCGGCGGCGTCACCGAGCGGGCAAAAGGTGCGGCCCATCATGTTTTCGGCCAGGTACTGGATGTTGTCGATGTCCTTCTTGGTACCGGCGCCTGCGTGAAAGCGCGTGAGGGTCTTCTTCAGCCAGTCTGTACCTTCGCGGCAGGGGATGCACCAACCGCAGCTCTCGTGCTGGTAAAACTTGATGGTCCGCAGGGCGAACTCGACGATGGAGACCGACTCGTCCAGCACGACGACGCCGGCGGAGCCGAGCATGGTGCCAGCTTTGGCCATCTGGTCGAAGTCCATGCCGACGTCGATCTCGTCGGCCTTGAGCACGGGGCAGGAGCTGCCGCCGGGAACGACGGCCTTCAGCTTTTTGCCGTCCTTGATGCCGCCGGCTACCTCATAGATGGCCTTACGGAGCGAGTAGCCCATGGGCAGCTCGTAGACGCCGGGGCGTTCTACATGGCCGGAGATGCCGAACAGGCGGGTACCGCCGTTGCGCTCCGATCCCAGCTTGGCGTACTCGGCACCCCCCATCAGCAGGATGTGCGGGGCATTGGCGATGGTTTCGGCGTTGTTGATCACCGTGGGACCGCCGTAGAGGCCGACGACGGCCGGAAAGGGCGGCTTGATGCGGGGAACGCCGCGCTTGCCTTCAAGCGACTCCATCAGGGCCGACTCTTCGCCGACCTCATAGGCGCCCGCGCCGGTCTGGGTGACGATGTCGAAGTCGACGCCCTCTTTGCCGAAGATGTTCTTGCCGAGAAAGCCCTTCTCGTAGGCATCGGCGACAGCCTTTTCAACGATCTTGAGCAGGTAACGGTACTCGCCACGCAGATAGATGAAGCCCATCTTGGCACCGATCGCGAGGCCGGCGATCACCGTGCCCTCAATGACCGCGTGCGGGTCGTTGAGGAAGATGACGTGGTCCTTGCAGGTGCCGGGCTCGGACTCATCGCCGTTCACCAGGACGTACTTGGGCTTTTCCGACTGCTTGGGGACGAAGCTCCACTTCATGCCGGTCGGAAAGCCGGCACCGCCGCGGCCGCGCAGGCCGGAGGCCTTCATCTCCGTGATGATGCCCTCGGGACCCATCTCAATGGCTTTCTGAACGGCTTTGTAGCCATCCAGCTCGAGGTAGCGGTCGATATCGGCAGCGCCCTGGCCGAAGCGGCGCTTGAGGACGAGAACTTCGTCTGGATGCGAGACCTGATTGGGCATAGAGGCGGCGGTACCTACCTGTCTTATCGTCAGTATACAAAGCACGAGGGGCGTTTATCGGAGACGGATTTCCCCGCCTCCAACTTGCGCGCCATTTGTTGCCGGCTTCGAAAGGTGAGACGTTTTATGGTGCTTTGGACGGGACGGTCATCCCTTTTCGGGGGGAGGACAAAGGAAGAAGCAGATTCCCTTCGGGAATGACAGAAAGAGTTGCGGAATGACAGAGATAACGGCGGGTGCCGAACGGCTTACTTAACGTCCGGGCCGCGGCCCCCGGCGTAGTCGGCGATGAGCTTGTCGACCTTGGCGGGGGTAAGGAACTCGTGGAAGTCGTAGTTGATCTGCGCGGCGGGAGCCCAGCAGCAGGCACCGATGCATTCCACCTCTTCGAGTGAAAACAGACCGTCCTGCGTGACGCCCTTGTGCTCGATCCCGAGGCGGCTCTTGCAGTGGTCCAGAATCTCGTAGCCGCCGCGCAGCATGCAGGAGATATTGGTGCAGACCTGGATGTTGTATTTGCCCGCCGGCGCGGTGCGCAGCATGGAGTAGTAGCTGAGCACGTTGCGGACGTCGAGTTCGAGTAGGTCCAGGCGCCCGGAGAGCTCGGCGACCACCTCGTCGGAGACGTAGCCCACCTCGTCCTGCGCGTAGAGCAGCATCGGGATGAGCGCGGAGCGCTTGAGGGGGTACAGGGTCACCAGGCGGTCGAAGCGCGCGGCAAGTTCGGGAGAGAAGATGGTGTTGGCGATCGCAGCCATGTCGATGTCCATCTTACGGTAACTGCCGCAGCCACTGTTTGGGACAAATCGGCTCGCCGGGAAAGGAGGTAGGCTGGAGCACGAGGAAAGCGCACCTCATAGGAGGACTTTGTGATCCGCCGAACATTTCTGAAGCGAGCCGGCGCAACGGCCGCCGTGGGCGCTCTTAGCCGTGCCCCCTTTGCCTCCTCGCAGTCAACGTCGCGGGTACTCGAACTGCGTCGCGATCCGGCCCAGCCGCCCCTCACGGTACCCGGCGACTTTGTCGGGCTAGGCTACGAGATGTCCTCGGTGGCGCCGCTGGGTCTCCTGGCGGTGGAGAACACGCGCTACGTGCAGCTGCTACGGAATCTTGGCCCCTCCGGGGTGCTTCGCTTCGGGGGGATCGTGGCCGACTCTACCACCTACGATCCGCAGGGAACGACCGTCGCTACGCCCAAGCGCACTGTGGTGACCCAAGCCAGCGTGCGGCAGGCGCGGCAGTTTCTGGACCGCGTTGGCTGGCGCGCGATCTGGAGCGTCAACTTCGGCCAGGGAACACTCCCGGAGGCGATCGCCGAGGCGCGTGAGGTAGCCGGCATCCTTGGCGACCGTCTGCTGGCGCTCGAGCTGGGGAACGAGGTCGAGAACTACGGCCGGGGAAAGACACCCCTGCGTACGGCTCCTTACTCGTATGAGACCTTTCGGGCTGAGTACGCCAAATGGTATGCCGCGATCCTAGCCGCGGTTCCCGGAATGCGCTTCGCCGCCCCGGACACGGCGGAGTCGGTGGACTGGGTGGAAGCCATGGCGAAGGATGCCCACGGAACGGTGCAGCTGCTCACCACACACTATTACCGCAACAACCAGCACCAGGGGAGCGCCGGGCAGCTGGAAGCATCGGACCCCGAGCTCACGCGAAGGCTTCGCCGTTTGCGGGGCGCGAGTCAGGGAAGCGGCATTCCCTGGAGGATGTGCGAGACGAACTCCTTCTCGGGTGGCGGTTTGCCGGGAGTAAGCGACACCTTGTTGGGAGCCTTGTGGACGCTGGACTACATGCTGTTGCTGGCAAGCAGCGGGTGCGCCGGCGTCAACATGGAGACCGGCGTGAACCAGCTTGGATTTATCAGCTCGTACTCTCCGATTCAGGACGATGGCCGCGGCATCAACAGCGCGGGCGCACCGTACTATGGCATGCTCGCCTGTGCGCAGGCCTTGGCCCATGGCTCTGAGGTTCTCGCCATCAGCCTGGACGGCGCACCTGCAGGCGTGACGGCGTATGCCCTCGGACGTAACGGCAAGCCCACTGCCCTCGTTGCCATAAACCGGGATCCGGCGATGCCGGTGTCGGTACGCTTCGGCGAACTCGGTTTGACGGGGCTGCGCGCCATGCACCTGACCGGCGCGGGGATCCCGTCGCACCGGGTCACGTTCGGCGGAACGATTGTGGCTGAGGACGGGACCTGGACACCCGGCGCGCTGCGGACGGTGAGGGACGCACATATGCGTGTGGAACCCATGAGCGCGACCGTGCTGGTCTCCGGTGCTCCGGCCTGAGGAAGGACAGCAAGGCTTCCATATGCACGACTTACGGCATGGCTGAAGCCATGCCCTTCCCAAAGGCATACTCAATTAAAGTTTCCCTAGGTGAGCAGCTCGCGGGCGAAGCGCTCTGCCGGGATGTCCATCTCTTCTTCGGGCTGGTCCCCCACCGTCACGGTGCCGTTGT
>CAXTGE010000207.1:0-1627 GCA_964243645.1 uncultured Acidobacteriaceae bacterium
CCGAAGGGGCGTCCACTCGATGAGGTGAGAAAGACACGGGACGAGGTTCGTTCGCGTGTTCAGGCTCTTCTTCAAACCGAAGGAGCTCAGCGCCTTGAATCGTGAATGGCGGCTCGATGAGCTTGCGTCAGGGGTGGGATAACGCGCCGATGATGCGGCATTCCGCCATGGGACTTCTCCCGTTGCAGGAGGAACTAATGCGGCGCAGCTCCGAAGCGAGGCGCTGGAGGTCAGCGAGCTTCTCCTCTACGGTGGCTAAATGCCGCTCTGCCAGCCTGCAAACGTCGGAACAGGACTCCGTATTCTCAGAGGACAGGCGCAGCAAATCGCGGATTTGCTCGATCGAGAAGCCCAGGTCTCGGCAGCGACGGATGAAGCGCAGCCGATCCACATGTTCCTGGCTATAGGTCCGGTAGTTACCCTCCGTGCGGGCGGGAGCCGGTAAGACCTCGGTCTGCTCGTAATACCGGATGGTGACGACCTTGACGCCCGTCTGCTTGGCTAATTCTCCGATGCTTAGGTGTTCGCTCATGGCCGTTGACCCTATAGCCACTATAGGCCCTACGCTGGATCTGTTATGGGATCGAGATTGGCAGCTCTTCTGGTGTTTGCGGCGACGGCTTGGGGCCAGGTTTCCCAGCCTTCTGTGCGCGTCGAAGTGAAGACCGATGCCGGGCCGGTACGCGACGCGGAGGTTACGGCGAGCGGTCACACCGTGAAGACCGGGGCAGATGGGGTGGCCGTTGTCCCGGCTACGACCGGCAACGTCGAAGTCACTATCAGCAAAGAAGGTTTCTTCTCAGCTCACGCGTCCGTAGCCGTCGAGCCCTCGCAGCAGGCCGCAGTTGAAGTGGAGTTGCAACCCGAAAAGGCCGAGGAAGAACAGGTCACGGTATATGCGACTCGCACGAACGTACGACTGCAGGACTCCCCACTGCACGTCGAGGTCATTGGCCAGGACGAGATCAACGAAGAGCTGGCCATGAGACCCGGCGACATCAGCATGATGCTGAACGAGATGGGCGGTATGCGAGTGCAGACCACCTCTCCCGGCCTTGGTGCAGCCAGTGTTCGCGTCCAGGGTATGCGCGGGCGCTATACGGCGTTTCTGACAGACGGGTTGCCCCTCTTCGGACAACAAGGGGCTGGCCTGGGCCTGTTGCAGATTCCCCCCATGGATCTCGGACAGCTGGAGATCATCAAGGGCAATGCCTCTGCTTTATACGGCAGTTCAGCGATGGCCGGAGTCGTAAACCTCATCTCTCGCCGTCCCACCAAGGAGCCGATTCGCGAGTTTCTGTTCAACCGCTCCTCCCTGGGCGCGACCGATGGCTCCATGTTCCTTGGGTCGCAGTTCACACCGCATTGGGGTGGGACTCTGCTTGCTGGAGGCTTCGGGCAGGAGAAACAGGACGTGAACGGCGATGGCTGGGCCGATGTAGCCGGGTATGGACGCGGCGTCTTCAGGCCCCGTCTCTTCTGGGACAACAAGAACGGCGGGACTGCCGTCCTCACAGGCGGCATCACCTATGAAGACCGTTCCGGTGGCACCACGCCCGGCTCAGTTCTTCTGGTTACGGGGCAGCCTTACACAGAAGCCCTGAAGAGCGCCCGCTACGATCTAGGC
>CAXTGE010000207.1:1727-3673 GCA_964243645.1 uncultured Acidobacteriaceae bacterium
GGTTACGGGGCAGCCTTACACAGAAGCCCTGAAGAGCGCCCGCTACGATCTAGGCGGGAACGTGCAATGGCTTCTTGGCGGTCGCTACATCCTCTCCACTCGCTTTGCCGCTTCCGACCAGGACCACCGCCATCAGTTCGGTGAGGATGTGGAGAAGGACCGCCACGATCTGCTTTTCGGGGAAGTCTCCCTGCGTGGAACAGCCGCGAAGAACACATGGGTTGCCGGGTTTGCAGACCAGCGCGACGGCTACCGTCCTCACAACGTTCCGCGGTTCGCCTATACCTACGTCGCGCCCGGGATCTTCGGCCAGGATGACATCGAGGTCGCTCCCTGGCTCAGTGTCTCCGCGAGCGCGAGGGTGGACTTCCATAACGTGTACGGAACCTTTTTCAGCCCTCGGATTTCAGCACTCTTCCGAAAGGCGGGGTGGACGAGTCGCGTATCGGCCGGCCAGGGCTTCTTCGCCCCAACACCCTTGACCGAAGAGACCGAGGCGGCTGGACTAGCAAGACTCCAGCTTTCCAACCCTTTGAAAGCAGAACGGGGCCGCAATGCTTCCATCGACCTTTCGCGAAGCTTCGGGCCTGTCTCGCTCAGTTCCACGCTCTTCGGGTCCAACATCGACCGGCCTGTTTACGTAGATCGCGGCGACGTGTACTCGATCTTCAATCTCTCTGGACCCACTCGGAATCGCGGCGTGGAGCTGCTGGCGACGTACCGGAAAGCACCATTCACAGTGACCAGCACCTATACCTACGTTCATACAAGCGAGCTGGAGCCCGTTGTGGGCCGCGTTGCGGTCCCTCTCACTCCTCGCCAAAACTTTGGGGTGGTGGGCATGTGGGAGAAGGAAGGCTCATCTCGCATTGGCTTGGAGTGCTACTACACAGGCGAGCAGCGGCTTGAATACGACCCTTATCGTGATGTGTCCCGGCCATACGTTCTGGTAGGCGCAATGGGCGAGCACAAGATCGCCGCGCATGTGAAGCTCTTCCTCAACCTGGAGAATCTTACAAACGTGCGTCAGACGAGATGGGACCCGCTGTTGCTTCCAGCCCGTGAGTCAGACGGCCGATGGACCGTGGACGCATGGGCGCCACTGGACGGTCGTGTCATCAATGGCGGCGCACGCTTCGCGTTTTAGGTCGAGACGATATGGAACAAGTCATCACAGATCAGCAGGCATCCTCGATACGAACGCTCCAGTTCGTCACCATCGCCTGGATGGTTGTTGAACTTTGTGTCGCTGTCTACTCTGGCGTCCGTTCCCACAGCATCGCTTTGACCGCTTTCGGTGCCGATAGCGCGATTGAACTCCTTTCAGCAGTCGTGGTGCTGCGACGGTTCACTCTTGGCCCAGCAACGGAGAAACGTGCGGCTCGGATCTCCGGCTTTCTGCTTTACGGACTGGCGGCGTACATACTCGTGACCTCGCTTCTAAGCTTCCTAAGCCGCTCCTCCGAAGCTCAGCCAACGCTCTTGGGAATCGGACTTCTCATCGCCGCTGCGATCGTCATGCCATTGCTCGGACGAGCGAAGAAGTCGCTGGCCCAGAAGACCGAAAGCCGGGCATTGAACGCAGACGCCGCCCAGAGCAACATCTGCGCGTATATGTCCTGGATTTCCCTCGCCGGGTTGTTGGTGAACCGTTACTTCCACCTTCACTGGGCTGATCCTGTTGCTGCGCTGCTGCTTCTTCCCATTGTTCTGAAGGAGGCTGGCGAGGCCAGCAGGGGCGACGTATGCGAATGCTGCTGAGAACCGGGGAATATACTCGGTCTGTGCGCCGGTTCACCAGCTTCGCGGCAGCTCTTCTCATGCTCGTCATGATGTTGCCTGCCCTTGCCTGCGCTACCACTCCGAAGATGAGTCGGATGGAGCAGGACTGCTGCCAGCAGATGCACGGCAAGTGCGGTGAGATGGCGAAGCAGGGCTGCTGTCAG
>CAXTGE010000208.1:0-3633 GCA_964243645.1 uncultured Acidobacteriaceae bacterium
CACCTACAGGAGAACAGCGCTAGCGGCCTGTATTCGCCGAGCCGTACGCGACGGTTGCCGGCGTATGCGGCGAGGCAAAGTAGTTGCGGTCATACATTGCGCGATAGAACTCGCCCGTAAGCTCGGCGGCCTTGGGCCCGAACGTGGAACGTCCCCCCTCAAGGAAGATCACCGTCACAATACGGCCGGTCGGCGCATTGCCGTAGGAGACGAACCATCCGTACCGCGTTCCATGATTGGAGCAGGTGCCGGTCTTGCCGAAGACTGGAAACTCTACAAAATTGCTCTTGAGCGAGCGCGCGGTGCCCCAGTTCACAGCTCCACTCATGCCCGGCAGGATCTCCGGAATCACATTCTGGATATCCAGCAGCCGCTTGACCCGGGGCTGAAAGTTAACCGCCTGGTCGGCCGTCGTCGGGTGTTGCAGATAGTAGAGCGTGCCACCGTTGGCGATGGCCGAAACCATGGCTCCCAGCTGCAGCGGGGTCATCGAGATGCTCTCGCCAAACGAGCACATGCGGCCCACGCCGCCCATATCGTGCGGCAGTTCGGTGTCGGGGTACGTTCCCAGCTGCTCGCCGGCGATGCCGTAGCCCGCGAGCTCTCCCAGGCCAAACTCGTTGGCATAGTGCTTCACGCGCTCGAAGCCCATGGCGCGGCCCAGCACCTCAAAATAGAGGTTCACGCTCTTGGCCAGGGCTGTAGTCAGGTCCAGCGAGTAATGCCCGCCGAGATTCACAGGCGTGTCTGCCTTGACCAGGCCTTCCTTCAATGCAGCCAGGGCAACCGAAACCTTGATCGTCGAGCAGGGCTCCGCGCCGGAGCTGAGCGCGAGCTTCTGGTTCACCATGGCCAGGATGCGGCCGGATGACGGATCGATCGCCAGTGCCGTGCCGTTCATGTTGCCGAGTGCCTGAATCGCGGCGGCACGCACCAACGGGTCTTCGCCGGCGGTCACATCGCCGGCGGTCTGCAGCGCCGGATCCTCAATAAAGCTGGAGGCATAGAAGCGCTCGCCCCTATTGCGCACGGCATGCGTCAGAATCCGGCGGCCTCCACGGCCTCTGCGCCCCGCTACCCCCCGTCCGGCACGGGCCACCGAGGCGTGCGTCCCCCGGAGCGCCACCCTGCGGTGCACCGACGCGGGGCAGGCAATCACAGCACAGCAGAGCAGCAGCAGAGACACAGCGAAACGCAAGTTTGCCAAAGTCAGACCCTAATGGTTTCGGCGCAAAAAAGCCGGGATGTCGAGTTCATCGGACTCGGCCGGAGCCGCAGATGCGTCGCCGGCATAGCCCGCAAAGGTAGGAACCCGTGTCTCCGCCCGTTGTGGCGCGGCGATGGCGGCCTCTTGCACCTTATCGGCAGGTTTGGACACTTCTTGAGCCCACGTGCGCTCAGACGAGGCCCGGAGCTCATCGTTGCCCTTCTTGAAGAAGTCATCGTCGAACACGGAGGCCGGCACCGGCACCAGCTCGGCGACAGCTCCCCGGGAGACCGTCGGGTGATACGGTCCGGGTGCCGCGCCCACCGTGCGACTTCCCACGATCGGCTTTTCGAAACCACTCACGATCGCGGGTGTGGGCCTGGGATCCGACTGAGCTTCGTTCCCCGCGCCGCCCTCGGCGTTGGTCTCTCCCGTTGGGTTCGCCGCGCGCGCAACGGCGATGGCAGCCTGGCCCGGCGCCCCTTCCACAGCGGGCCGACCTGTCGGCTGCGTGGCAGAAGCGGCCGCAGGGGTCGTCTCACTGGCGAAGGGTACGTTGGCAACACGCGGCGCGATGCGCGGATGGAAGCTCGCTCCCCCTGCCGGCACAACCTCGTACGGCGCGTCGCCCCCGAGCATGCGCTCCCGCCGCTGCGGCTGCGACTCCCTGAATCCGGTGGCGATCACCGTGATCTTCACGTCGTCGCCCATCGCCTCATCCAGCACCGCCCCAAAGATGATGTTGGCGTCCTCGTGCGCGGCGTTCTGGATGATCGTCGAGGCCTCGTTGACCTCGTTCAGCTTCAGCGAGCTCGATCCAGTGATATTGATGAGCACGCCGCGCGCGCCGTCGATGGCACCCGACTCCAGCAGTGGCGAGGCCATCGCCGCCATCGCGGCCTCCCGGGCACGGTCTCCGCCGGAGCGGACCGCCGTACCCATCACCGAGTAGCCCATGCCCGCCATCGTCGTCTTTACATCGGCGAAATCGCGATTGATGATGCCCGGAATGGTGATGATGTCCGAGATCCCCTGCACGCCCTGGCGCAGCACGTCATCGGCAATGCGAAAACTCTCAAAGAACCCCGCATCCTTGGCCACCGCGAGCAGCTTCTCGTTCGGGATCACGATCAGAGTATCGACCGATTCCAGCAGCTCCTGCATACCCCGTTCGGCCTGCATCATGCGACGTTTGCCCTCAAAGCCGAACGGACGTGTGACGACCGCCACGGTGAGGGCGCCCATCTCGCTGGCCAGCGATGCGATCACCGGTGCCGCACCCGTGCCTGTGCCACCGCCCAGGCCTGCGGTGACGAATACCATGTCCGCGCCTTCCAGCGCCTCGATGATCTTGTCAGAATCTTCCAGCGCCGCGCGCCGGCCGATGTCCGGATTGGCGCCGGCGCCCAGCCCAGCGGTCAGCTTCACCCCCAGCTGCAGCTTTACCGGCGCGTTGGAGGACTCCAGCGCCTGCGCATCGGTGTTGGCAGCGATAAATTCCACGCCTTCGACCTTGGCGGCGATCATGCGGTTCACGGCATTGTTGCCGCCGCCGCCCACGCCGATCACCTTGATGCGGGCGGTGCGCTGCGTTTCGTCGTGATAGTGGATACGAAGGGCGTCGTCGGCCGGGTACGACATGGGGGCGGACTCCTGGGGAGGCGGAGGGGATGCTTCCGCTCTGATTCTGCATGAAGATGGTGCGGCTCGCACATTGCTTCTCAGCGAAGCCTCATTGCGCCGTACCTAGTTGGATTCACGGGGGACGAAGAGCGGCAAGCCTCCCCCGTCTCCTCAGGCTTGCGATCTAGCGCGGTGTATGGAAGACCAGGCCCGCACCGATGGACTGCGTCCCGTGCGTGCTCGGGCCGAACAGAGCGCCCGCGCTCAGCTCGATCGCCCGGATATCCATGAACGGCGCGACCGATATGTCGGCGCCGAGCGTGGCCTGCACCTTGGTGTAGTTGTTGTATGCATACACCGGACCGAACTTCGAATACCCGCCCACCACCTCGCCAAACGGATGCAGCCAGTGGATGGGCGTCGGGCCCTGCGCGTGCACGCCACCCATGGTCGTGTACTCACGGATCAGGTTGGTGCTCGATATGTTGGCACCAGGGTCCTTGTTGGTGTTCAGCACGCCACCCCGGAAGATCACGCCATAGCGAACCGGACCCAGCGAGCGGAAGTCATAGTACAGGCCGAAGTTGGAGCCGTACGGTTTGTCCGTGGTCGTCCCGGAGGTGCACGTGCCGACCCCGTTTGTCGTGCTCTGGGCACAGGCTACCCCGCCGATTCGCTCACCGGTAACCGTTCCAAAGACCCCGAACTGTGCATGGACGGCCGGGGTGGAGAGCGCCGCAACGGCGGCAAAGACAGGCAGGCACTTGCGGGACAACATGAGCTTCATTCTACCTGTGAGACGG
>CAXTGE010000209.1:0-3549 GCA_964243645.1 uncultured Acidobacteriaceae bacterium
GAGCATTCGACTCTTAATCGACTGGTCGTAGGTTCGATCCCTACCGCGTCCACCACTTCAAAGCCTCACAAATCAGCGACTCAAGGCCGACGATGAACCTGCTCAACGGATCCATCCCAAGCGGTCTGCGCCGCCATGGTCTTTTGTCATTCTTCGCAATTCTTCTGCTGACCTTTATCTCAATACACGCTACTGCCCAGCAGTCGGAGCAGCTTCGCGGCCATGTTGTTGACATTGCAGGCTACCCGGTCGTCCATGCGGCTATTTCCGTTGACGGAGTGACAGAGACGCACACCGATGGTGCCGGCGACTTTGCAATGCCTTGGACCAGCTCAAATGTGACCGTCACGGCCAGCTACAACGGGCTGCAGGCGACACTCAAGGTCACAGTTTCACGGCAGGTTGTACTTGTTCTACGCCCTGCGGCAATCCAGGAGACCGCATCGGTCACGGCGACCCGGTCCACAGGTGGCCCGGGGATCACGACCAGCACTGTCTCGACGATCGACCAAGCCGGACTGACGCAGTACCCTGCCCTGGCGCTCGATGAGCGCCTGCGCCAGCATGCCGGGTTCGAACTTTTTAGGCGCTCCAGCAGCTGGGTAGCGAACCCCACGAGCGAGGGCATCTCGCTGCGAGGGCTGGGCTCGACGGCGGCGAGCCGAACACTGGTCCTGTCTGATCTTGTGCCCCTCAACGATGGCTTTGGCGGCTGGATACACTGGAACGAAATTCCACCGCCTGCGATTGAGGCGGTCACGCTGGCCAGCGGAGGCGGCTCTGACCTCTATGGCTCAAGTGCGCTGGGTGGCGTGATCGATGTTGTTCCTGTACATCCGGGACCACTGCTTGGCGATGCGGACTTAGCTGCTGCGTCCGAGGACACGACGAGCTACGATGCGCGCGTCGATGTGCGCCAGTCACGGTGGAGCGAGCTGCTCGCCACGCAGCTATTTCGCACTGCCGGGTACACGATCGTGGCTCCTGCGGTGCGCGGGCCCGTAGATATCCCGGCGAATGTGCACTACCAGACCGGGCGCACGGAGATCGACCGCACGTTCCGAGGAGACAACCGGGCCTGGGTGACGGGGAATGTCCTGAACGAAGCGCATAACAACGGCACTCCGATTCAGACCAATGGCACTCGCTTATGGCGTTACTTCGCGGGCGACGACTGGACAGCAAGCTCCCGAGTGAGTGGCAGGGCCCGTGGATTCGGCAGCGACGAGGCCTATCGGCAGACATTTTCATCGATTAACGCGACGCGCTCAGTCGAAAATCTGACGCGGCTGCAGAAGGTCGGAACGCAGGAGTTCGGCGGTTCTACAGATGCGTCGATCCACTTCGAACGTGTGGCGTTCGTCTCCGGGGCTGACCTGCGCGATCTACGTGCAACCGATCTTGAAACTCCTTACACTGGTGGACTGCCGTCCGGCCTTCAGAACACGACCGCCCGCCAGCGTTTCTACGGCGGCTTCGGCGAGATGCTTGGAGAGCGGAACGGCTGGTCGGGTACAGCCTCGCTGCGGGCAGACGAGGCCCAGAACCTGGCCACCGATACGATCATGCAGAGCGCGACTGCTGCTCCGTCCGACACTCCAACTCCAGACCGCCACGAGCTTGTCTTCAACCCGCGGGTCGGTATCGCCAAGCAGCTTGCCACCAATGTTTCGCTGCACGCGTCGGCGTTTCGTGCCTTTCGCACGCCCACAATGAACGAGCTCTATCGCACCGGGCAGGTCGGTTCGCTCGTAACCAGGCCCAATTCCGGGCTGCTGTCTGAACGCGCTACGGGCGCCGAGGCAGGCGCTGACTGGGCAACACCAAACAAGTTTCTGGATGTGCAGGCGACCTACTTCTGGACCGAGATCAACAGGCCAGTCTCGGCTGTTCTGTTAAGCGGCACGACGTACAAGCGGGAGAACCTTGGCCAGATTCAGAGCCAGGGTGTTGCCTTGAATGCGCAGCTTCAACCGGCGCACAATCTGTCGCTTGCCTTCGGTTACCAGTACGCGCATGCCGTGGTCACCGCATTTTCTTCTCAGCCTCAATTTGTGGGTCTGTGGATCCCCGAGGTCCCACGCAACTCTGCGACCGCACAGCTGCGGTACCAACGAGGCCGGGGGGCCTACACGCTGGCGGCACGGGAGATCGGACGCGCCTTTGACGACAGCGCGAACACCTACGAGCTGCACAGCTTCTTTGTGCTCGATGCCTATGGCGAGACCAGAGTTCATTCGCATGTGAGTCTCTATGTGTCGCTGCAGAATCTTCTAAACCGCAGTATCGAGACAGCGCGAACTCCCAACCTGACGCTGGGGACACCGTTTGTCACGCAAGGCGGCGTGCGGCTGAACTGGAAACGCGAGTAGCTTGCTGCTGCCGGGTCGCCGATTCTCAACCGAAAACATGCGGCCGTGACCTATTTGACGGTACCTTTTTGTCGAGAGTTACGCTCGGCGAGGTAACCTGTTTACATGTTGAAATCGATTGTCCTCACCGCACTTCTTGCCGTCTCCATGCTTTCGGTCAGCGGATGCAAATCCAATCCGCCAACTCCCGCGCCTGCGCCGGCCCAGAATGCAGCGCAAAACACACCGGCCGCGCCAGGTGGCACGGTAAACTCCGACGGAACTGTTACGCCAGTTGCCCAGCCGCAGCAGGCTCAATCGCAGTCGCAGTCGGCGCCGCAGCAGCAGGCACCCGTGACGCAGGCCGGTCCTATCGAACCACCGCCGCCGCCCGCGCCTGTTTCGATCACAGCCCCATCGGGAACCCGGGTGCAGATCCGCACGACAGAGCAGCTCAGCGCAAGCCGCAACGAGCCGGGCGATAGCTTCTCGGGCTCGTTGGAAACGCCTATCGTGGCTGGTGGGAGAACTCTTTTCGCCCGTGGCACCCGGGTAACCGGCACGGTGATTGCTGCCAAGGGACGCGGACGGTTCAAGGGCGCCGGCGCACTCGGCATTGAGCTGAACACGGTTGCCGGACTCCGTATACAGACGAACGAATATGAGCGCCAGGTCAAGGGCAAGGGCAAGCGCACCGGAGGCTTCATCGGCGGCGGAGCAGGCCTGGGCGCACTCATTGGCGGTCTTGCGGGCGGCGGCAAAGGCGCAGTGATCGGTGGCCTTGCAGGTGCGGGCGCAGGAACCGCCGGAGCAGCCTACACGGGCAACAAGGATGTGGTGCTTCCATCCGAGTCGCTCGTCACCTTCCACCTTGCTGCACCGCTCACCGTAACGAAGTAATCAGTAGATGAACACAAGGCAGGAGCTACTGGTCTCAATCGGCGGCTCCTGCCTTTTCACGTTGCGCTTAGCGGTTGAAGCGGGCTGAAGTAGACGATGCCCTACCACTTTTGAACAGCGCATGGAGCGGCGCGCCTTGAAGTTGGCATTTCACGAGCGATGCTGCTGCGCTTGCGGGTAACAACGGCAACAGACATGCGCGTCGTTCCCATCAGTTTTAGGGGGATGTGGGTTTTGGGTGATTATGGAGGCGCGGGTCGGGATCGAACCGACGCATAAAGGTTTTGCAGACCTCTCC
>CAXTGE010000210.1:0-3506 GCA_964243645.1 uncultured Acidobacteriaceae bacterium
TCTTCGTGGCCACCGTTGATGTCGACGGCGTTGCAGCTGACGCGCATGCGGGGGCCGGGGATGAGGCCCTGATTGATGGCGTTGCGGACGGCGACGTCGGCGCAGCCGGCACCCTCGGTGCCCATATCGCGCTCGGCGGTGAAGCCGGCGAGGAGGTCGGCCTTTGCGGCTGCGGCGGCGATGAGGGTGCGCTGCGGCACGGTCTCTTCGACGGTCTGGAAGGCCTCATTGCCGGGGTGGAGGAAGAGATGGGTGTGGGCGTCGATGAGGCCGGGCATCAGCGTGGTCGCGCCGAGGTCGATGACCTGCGCGCCTGCGGGACGTGTGACGTGCGGGCCGGCTTCGCGGATGCGCTCGCCTTCTACCAGGACCTCCCCGGGAGAGATGAGCTTGCCGTCGGCGACGTCGAGCAGGTGGGCGGCGTGCAGGACGATGAGCTTGGCCGGCAACGGCTGCGGGGGTTGCTGGGCGGTGAGGCTTGTGGCGGCCAGGGCAGCGAGGGCTAGGGGCAGCTTCATGGGTGTATGCAGCATACCGTGTGGGGGTGTGCCCCCTCCCCCTCTTCGTTGCAAGATCTTCTTTCGATTGCACTTAGCTGGTGATGACTAGATGTGCAACAGGAGATAGTGCCGATGTATTTTTGGATTGGTCTCAGGATAGCGGATTGGGCTGTAATTACCTGCAAGGTTGGCCTGTAAGCAGGTTCCCCGTTCGGGTAATCACAACTGCAAAGGCAACAGCAACAGCGGACGCAACGGGCGCGGAGGTTGCGCGAAGGTACGCGACGGGTGTTGTGGCGGGTTAGGTGAGGAGGTAGATCGGGGTGCCTTCGTGGAGGGTGCCGGGGTTGTCGACGGTGGCGTACATGGCGATGCGGGCGCTTCGGTGCTTGCCGAGGTAGCGGAGGAGGGTGTTGTCGGTCTCGGCCGTTTGGGGGTCGAGGGTGACGATGCGGCAGCGGGGGATGCGCTCGTGAATGTGGAGGACGGTAGCGTCTTCGGAGTCGCCGAAGCGCACTGTTTCGCCTTCGAGTTCTTCTTCGGCGAAGGGACGGTCGTCGTCGAGGGTGAGGATGAGATTGTTGCGCAGGCGTTGAGGCTCGAAGGCGGCTCCGAGCTCGCGGCTCAGGAGGTCGAGCGTGGCGCGGGAGATGAAGCTGAGGGCGCGGACGTCGGTGATGGGCTTGTTGGGGGAGTGTTCGAGCTCGAGGGTGGAGTCGGGGCCGGCGAGCTCGCGTTGCAGTGTGTCGATGAGAGCGGGTGAGGGGAGTGGCAGGCGCTCGCCTGAGGGGGTGATCACGACGGGCGTGGTATCGAGTTCCGAATCAAGCTGGGGTTGGTAGAGCAGCATGCGGGTGCGCTCGCGGCTGGTGACGAGCGGCTTGCCTACGGGCGCGCCCGTGGAGACTACGGCGTAGCGCCGGTCGCCGACCATCCCGGCGGCGTCAAAGGTGGCGGTATGGAGCCGCTCGCCGCGCATGCTCTTGACGGGGTAGCGCCAGAGCTCCGCGACGGTGCCGATGCGGGTCATTTGTTCCGTTCGGTTGTGAGTGCGAGTAAGGGAGTTTGGAGTTGGTTTCGCTTGCAATGGAAAGGACTGGACGCGGGTTATTTGTTCCGTTCCATTTTGAGGTGCGAGTGTTTTGGTTAGAGTCCCTAGATGCCGGTGGTGTTGAAACCGCAGTCGACGAAAGTGATCTCGCCGGTGATGCCGCTGGCGAGTTTCGAGGAGAGGAAGAGCGCGGTGTTGGCGACCTCGGTCTGCTCGACGTTGCGGTGGAGTGGGGCGCGCTGGGTGACGGCGTCGAGGATCTGGTTGAAGTCGCCGATGCCGCGGGCGGCGAGGGTCTTGATGGGTCCGGCGGAGACGGCATTGACGCGGATGTTTTTGGGGCCGAGCTCGTAGGCGAGATAGCGGACGAGGGCCTCGAGCGCGGCCTTGGCGACACCCATGATGTTGTAGTTGGGGAAGACCTTCTCTGAGCCGTAGTAGGTGAGCGTGAGCAGCGAACCTCCCTCGGTCATGAGCGGCGCGGCGGCGCGGGCCATCGCGATAAAGGAGTAGACCGAGATGTCGTGGGCCATGGCGAAGTCCGCGCGTGTGGTGTCGAGGACGGGATTCTTGATGTTGGGCGCGAAGCCGATGGAGTGCACCACGGTCTGAATCGTGGGGAAGGTTTCCTTTATCTGGGCGAAGGCATTGTCGATGTCGGCGTCGACGGAGACATCGCACTGGACCAATTTGCCGCGGTCGGATTGTCCCAGGGCCGCGAGCAGCTCTTCGGAGTCGCGCTTGAGTCGGTCGGACTGGTAGCCGAGCACGAGGGTGGCGCCGGCTTTGGCAAAGGTCTCGGCGATGGAGTAGGCGATGCTGCGCTTGTTGGCGACGCCGAAGACGACGGCGACCTGGCCCTGCATATCAATCATTGCGGTACGTGGCTCCCTGTGTTGCGGTCGGGACTCAGGATAGCAGCGTGGGCTCGGGAAAGGGGTGAGCGGGCGGTTTGAGCACTTGGAGCAGATGTGGGGGTCTCCTTCCGCCAACGGCGTTTAGCAGGACTTATGGAACGCCTTGTGAATGCTACAAGGGCTCGGCGATCGTTACCCGGTTTTCGAGTCCCCACTCGGCCATTGAAGCCATCACGGGACGAAGTGTCTTGCCCAGGGCTGTGAGGCGGTACTCCGTCTTCGGGGGTATGACGCCGTAGTCGTGACGCGCGATCAGACCGCACCCCTGCAGCTCGCGCAGCTCCTTGGTGAGAATACGATCGCTCACTGGCGGGCACGCGCGCCGGATCTCGGAAAAGCGTAGCGGCTCGTTGCGCATTAAGGCCCAGATGATGCGTGCTTTCCATCTGCCACCCAGAATGCGCGAGGTGAAGGCGACAGGACAGACAGTGGCGAGCTTCATGTAGAGATGACACTAACAAATAAAACCGTACTTGCTGAAATGTTTGCTTAAGCGTCTTCTGAAATTAGCCCGGAGCGGAGCAGCTCGCTTTGGATATGGAGGAAAAGTGAAAGCGATTTGCGTCAAGGCCGACCGCAATCTTGAAGTGCGTGATGTTCCCACCCCGAACAATGCGCCGCCCGGTCACCTCATCGCCGAGATCCAGGGGGCGGCGATCAATCATGGGGACAAATCGTTTCTGATCAACCCCGGCGCGGCAGCATCGCGGGCTCTGAATCGCACACACGATATCTGGGGTGCCTCTGCGGCTGGCACAGTGCTGGCAGTCGGGGAGGATTTACCTCCGGAGTTGGTTGGCCGCGGTGTGGCGATCTATCGTTCGCTGAGCAAGAGCGCGCAAACTCTCGGCCTGTGGAGCGAACAGGTCCTGGTTGAGCGCACGAGCTGCGTGGTTCTACCGAAGAGCGCCTCCCCGGTTGAGTACTCCGGATCGCTGGTCAATGTAATCACTGCCTATGCCTTTCTTGAGCAAATCGCTGTCGAAGGCCACAAAGGCGTGATTGTCACGGCAGGCACTTCAGCAACAGGGCTCGCGA
>CAXTGE010000211.1:0-3488 GCA_964243645.1 uncultured Acidobacteriaceae bacterium
AGCTTCAGGAGCATGGTGGTGCCCTGGCCGAGCCCCTCGCTCTGGGCACGGATGTTACCGCCGTGCTGGCGAGCTATGGTCTTCACGAGAAACAGCCCTAGCCCGGTACCTTTGATCTTCACGTGATCGCTCGTGTCGGCTCGGTAGAACCGCTTGAAGATGCGTTTCAATTCGCGCGGCGGCAGGCCCAGCCCGGTGTCGGTGATGGCGAGTACGGCGTAGGTGTAGCGATCGATCGAGAGGCGGCACTGGACATGTACGCCCTCCGGCGAATACTTCACGGCGTTGTCCAGCAGGTTGAGCACGGCGCTCCGCAAGTCCTCCAGATTGCCAAAAGTAAACAGACGTACCCGGCCGGGAACGTCCATGACCTGCACGGCCTCAGGAGGGAGGTTGTGGCGGTCGCGCACCGTGGCAGCGCACTCCTGCACGAGGCTGTAGAGGTCGACGCGGACGCGGTCAGCGGCCTTGCGGGTGCCGAGTTCGCCGGCCTTCAAAACCTGTTCCACCGTAGTGAGAAGACGGTCAGTGTCGGAGCGCATGGTGCGATAGAACTGCCGCCGCTGCCCTTCAGGCAGTTCGCGCCGCTCCAGCGTGTCCAGATACAGCCGGATGGAGGCGATCGGCGTTTTGAGCTCGTGGGTTACGGCATTCAAAAAGCTGTCCTGGCGCTCATTGCGGCGGATCTCGCGCAGCAAAAAGACGGTGTTGAGCACCAGGCCCGCAATCAAAATGGCAAAGAGCAGGACGCCCAGGACAAGCAGTGCAAGACGTTGTTCGTTGGTCTTGATCCACGTGATATTCAGGCCGATGGTGAGGCCCGTCAGGCACACGCCGAGCGTGAGAAAGAAGACCTTTGAGCCGCGGCGGCGGGTGAGATTCATGGCTTGGAGGTGAGTATAGCGGGAGGCCCCCGAACGCAGAAGAGCCGCCCGGGTAGGCGGCTCTGCTCAGCATGGAGGTCAGCGCGGTCTAGTGAACGCCTGCCGGCTTGGGGTCGGACGGATCCCATTTGGCGATCTGCACCCGCTTGGCCAGGCCCATCTTTTCCATGAGCCAGATACCGTAGTAGTTGATGTCGAACTCGTACCAGACCAGGCCGTGGCGGGCGCTGACGGGGTGTGCATGGTGATTGTTGTGCCAGCCCTCACCGCCTGTGAGCAGGGCGACCCACCAGCTGTTGCGCGACTCGTCCTTCGTCTCAAAGCGACGCGGGCCCCAGAGGTGCGTGGCGGAATTTACCAGCCAGGTGGAGTGCAGCCCGAGCGTGGTGCGCAGGAAAGTTCCCCAGAGCACCATGCCGAGCGCGCCGACGATGCGATGACCGGAGGGAGCGAGCGAGGCACCGATGATGACCTGCAATACGCCGCACGCGGTCATCGGCAGCCAATGAAAGCGGGAAAGCCAGACCTGACCCTTGTCGCGGGTAAGGTCAGGAGCGTAGCGGCCCAGAAGCGCGGTCTCGGAGTGCAGAGCACGGCCTGAGAGGATCCAGCCGGCATGGGCCCACCAGGTACCGTCATGCGGTGTGTGTGGGTCGCCCTCGTGATCGGAATGCTGATGGTGCACGCGGTGCGTGGCCACCCAGAAGATCGGTCCACCCTCAAGCGCCATGGTGCCGCAAGCGGAAAGGAAGTACTCAAGCCACTTGGGAACGCGATAGCCGCGATGCGTCAACAAGCGGTGATAGCACATGCCGATGCCCACATTGATGGCGAGGAAGTACATGATCATGCCGGCAGCAAGATTCTTCCAGGAGAAGAAGAACAGCGCGGCAATCGCACCAAGGTGAAAGACGCCCATGAAAATGCTGGTAATCCAGTTAATGCGGCCTTCCTGGTGCTCACGTCCCATGCGCAGATCTTGCTTCATTTTCAATGCGGCCAGCTGGGCGGAGCTCATGGAAGCTGCGGTGTCCGCGTCTGCGGTCAGCGTCGGATCTTGAAGCGTACTGGAAGTCATTCTGGATGAATCTCCTCAGCTCCAAGCGTACTGAGGAGTCAACGGCCCGTGTGTAACAGTTCTGTAAGCCGGTCCAAAGGTTGTAGGGATAGGCTCAGGCGAGGACCGATTCCTGACTTTCTATGGAGCTGTCCTGGGCCTCCGGCACCAGGGTCTTTCGACGGGCACCGCTGCCGAAGACGCCTATCGCAACCAGAACAAGGACGATGGGTTCAATCGGCTGGCGGTAGTCCATGGACGCGTGCGTCAGGTAGTACGGGAGCGGGAACACCAGCATGGCCATGGCATAGGGCAGTGCGGAGCTCTTATCGTCACGCCACCAACGCCGTAGACCCCGAAAGGTGAAGAAGCTAAGGACCAGACAGAATGGCACGTTGGGAAGGTCGAAGGGCTCGTACTTCAGGTAGCTGGGACGGAACGACCAGTAGCCTGTCCAGAAACGAACGATCCTGCGCACGGTAGCCACGGCGAAGAAGCCTGGGTGCTGCCGCACGAAACTGATTGACGCATCGCGCTTTTCCGCCATATAGCGAATCTCGCCGTCGGCCAGGTAGCGCTGCATCTCGGCCGGATTGCTGGCCGGATGAGTGCTGGCGGAGTTGGATTCGTGGCTATCGCCATTGTTGCCGGCGTAGAACTCAAGCCAGAAACCGTCGCGAATGAAGAAGTCGGCGTGCATGACACGGTGATTACGGATGTTCCAAGGGGTGCACACGGCGAAAAAAGCCAGCGAGGCGAGTGCGGCGCGCCCGAACCAGGGACGGCCCGTTTTCGCGGTGCGGTACATGGCAATTAGCAGCAAAAAGGGCAGCAGCGAAACCACGGAAGGGTTCGATAGCACCGTCAGGCCGTAAAGAGCACCAAATCCCAGCCAGCGGAGGGGGCCACGATCCTGCAGGCGCTGTGCCAAAACCAGGCAAGAGGTAAACAGCAAAGCGGTCAGCGCATAGTCCCAGACCCGGTCCGCTGAGAAGTAGATCGCAAAGGGATACACGGCCCAGGCAAGGGCGACGATTCGGGCGAGTCGCCGCGTTATCGCATGCAGGACCAAAAAGTACAGCGGAATGCAGGTCAGCGCGCTGAAAAGCCCATTCAGGCTGAGAACGGCAAAGGCGACCTTGACCGTATTCAAGCCGAAAAGATGGAAGCCGCCGGCCAGCAGGTAGGGATAGAGCGGTGGCACCAAGGCGGTGGGGCCGGTCGCGGGGAGGAACGGGGAACTGAAGCCCTGACCCAGGAAGATGCTGCGGGCCGTCCAGCCCATCTCCCAGCTTTCCCAGCCGAAATCGTTGTAGTCGATGAGGTGCGACGGCACATGGCTGAGCAGGCAGGCCACGACGATGACACGAATGGCGAACGCCAGCACCACAACACCGCTCAGAAACGCAGGAAGCGGGAGAAAAGCTCGAACGACGGTTGCGAGGGAGCCGCGAGGCAGGGAGGGTTCACTGTACCCGGAAAGTTTCGTCGCTAGGGTCTGAATGGTGTATTCCTTACCGGGCTAACGGTAGCAGAAGTTTACCGTG
>CAXTGE010000212.1:0-3301 GCA_964243645.1 uncultured Acidobacteriaceae bacterium
ACTCAGGGGTATTTGCATGCAAATCCCTTATGGGTCAGTTCGCAGATAGGGTCCTTGCAGCGGCCGGCGAATACAGGGGTCTCTCCACTGCGCTTCGCTTCGGTCGAGATGACGATGTGCTGGCGGCTCGGTCCGGTCGAAATGACAGGCGTGGTGGCTGTGCGGGCAAGGGCAAAAGTGAGCGCAAAGGCCGCTAAGGTTCGCGAAGGGGCGCAAGGGGTGCCGTGGTGGTGGTGAGCGCTGAGGCGGGGTGTGGTTCGGAGTTGGTGGGGGTCGTGGCTGAGGCGGTTGAGGTGGGAGCTTGATCGGTGCGCTCGTTTAGCCAGCTAGACGGCGTGATGGTCTGGGCGTCCAGGCCGGGGTGCCAGCGGCCGCGGGTCTTGTAGAGGAGCCAGTCGGCGAGCAGGAGCTCGGGCTGGAGGACGGCGATGGCGGCGACGTAGCGTTTGGTTTTGACGAAGGTCTCGGCGGCGCCGCGCAGGGGGCGGCTGCGGCGGAGGGTACCGGGGATCTGGGGGACCTCGTAAACACGGAGGTCGAGTTCGGGGTGGGTGTGGCCGTAGTCGTCGACCTGGCGGGCGAGGGTTTTGGGCGTGGTCATGTCGAAGTCTGCGGGCACGTTGCGGTGGATGACCTCGCGCGGAAGCGCGATGCGGAGCAGGTCGGCCACGAAGTCGGCGCAATTGTGACGGCCGAGGGTGTAGGAGCGGCGATTGGGGCGGTCATTGAGCCAGCGGAGGGAGGTCGCGTCTGCCTCGGGGGTGGAGTTAAAGCTGTACACGAGGAGGCGGCGATCAAAGGCAGCACCGATGCCTTCTTCCCAATCTCCGTAGGCCGGCGGCAGGGGGTCCCCATGCTTGTTCGTGCGTCCCGCGATCCAGGCGGTGAGATTTGCCTGCCAGTAACGCTCGCGGAGATCGGCCTCCTGCGTGCCGGTCATGGAAGTGGGCACCTTCGTCAGGTCCCCTGTGCCGTAAAGGAAGACCGGCAGGGGGAAGGCAAGCCAATCGAGTTCGGGGTGGCGTAGATCGTGGTAACGGGAGACCACCGCCCCGAGTTCCCCGGGTTGGCAGCGGCGGAGCTTGATGGGAGTTTCGACACAAAGGTCAGCAAAGTAGACCGAGGTGTGCCCTTGCGGCATCATGGTGCCGAAGTTGCCGAAGGGCTCGCCGACGATGAGGGCCATGCGGGCATGCGCCGCCAGCGGGGTGAGCAGGAGCAACGCGGCAGACAACGCGTATCGAAGCCACTGGGAGGCGGCGCACGAGGACGCATGAGCGAATGTCGATTTATGGCATCCGAAGAGCACGGGAGAAAGATAAACCTTTGACTACCATCGTAACGCTGGCCATGGACCCCGCTGCGCAGGAGTGGTTTGAAGAGCAGCGGCAACGGTATTACCCGCCCGCCCTGAACCGCATTCCGGCGCATGTAAGCCTGTTTCATGCGCTGCCGGGGGATGGATCGGTGCGGCACGTGCTGCGTGAAGCATCGTCGTCCACGGTACCTTTTGCACTGACGATGGAAGGTGTGCGGTCCATGGGACGGGGCGTGCTGTATGCGCTGGGCGCGCCGGAGCTACTACGATTGCACCGTGGGCTGGTTGAGCAGTTCCGGATCTATTTGACGCCCCAGGATAAACAGCCCCTGCGGCCGCATGTGGTGGTGCAGAACAAGGTGGAGCCCGCCGAAGCCAAGGCACTCCTGGCGATTCTGCAGGCTGGGTTTACGGCCCGGCAGGTTGAGGCTGTGGGGCTGGACTGGTGGGAGTACCAGGGCGGCCCATGGCGGCACATCGAGAGGTTCGGGTTTGGGATGCCGGAAACCAGCTCTGTTCAGGGTAAGCCATGAACGACGGTGAGGATGGATGCGCTGGAAGGCCTTACGCGGTAAGCAGGCCTCGGAGCGGTACAAGCCAACCGCAGGCTACGTTGTTGTTCGCAAGCGAGTGGCCTGAGCCAATGGATGACGGCCTCCCTTCGCACCGTGGACCGAAGTAGAGGCTGGTGTCGATCACGTGCGAGCGATATGCTTTCTGAAATCGACCGGGAGGATCCACGTGCATTTCAGGACCGCTATCCTTTGCAGCCTTCTTATGGGTGTCCGCGCCGTCAGCGCGCAAGATGTGGCTACGATGGCCAAGGAGGCGCACCCCTCCTTCGAGGTGGCGACGGTGAAGCTCTGCGACCCCGCTGACGAGAATAGCGGCTTCCATTTGGAGGGACACCGGATCTTTATCGAATGCGAGACGGCTCAGAGCATGGTGATGTTTGCGTTCAACGTGCATCCCCGGCAGATCGTCAACGCACCGGACTGGGTGAGCACCGAGAAGTTCGATGTGAAGGGTGTTCCGGATGCCGAAGGCGAGCCGAATCTGCAGCAGTTTCGGGAGATGACGCGCAAGCTTCTGGCGGAACGGTTTCATCTGAAGACGCGTTCCGAGAAGCGCGAGATGACCGTGTATGCCCTGCGCGTGGCCAAGGGCGGCCCGAAGCTTGCGAAGACCGCGAGCCCGGCAGAGGCCATGGCGGATCAGACCGGGAACGGGCACATGATGCGCTTCACGGCGAACACCATGGACAATTTTGCGCAGGGTCTGCAGTACATGGTCGATCGGCCCGTGGTGGATGAGACGGGACTGGCCGGCAAGTATGACTTCACATTGCGGTGGTCGCCGGAGGGCGCGCCGCGGGATGACCCGGACGCGGCGCAACCGCTGTTTACCGCGATCCCGGAGCAGCTTGGGTTGAAGCTGGAGGCAACGAAGACTCCGGCGGAGGCCCTGGTGGTGGAACACGTGGAGCGGCCCAGCGCCAACTAGCGATGAGTTCCCGCGGGACGTAGTGGCGCTCGGACAGCAGATCCCTTCGTTGCACTACGGGTGACAACAAGAACGACTTGAGGAAGGTCTGATTAAGTCATTCGGGTGGTTGGCGCTGCGCCGAGAACGCAGATTCCCTTCGGGAATGACAACAAAAGAGAACAGTTCCGGCAGTAACAAGAGCCGGATGGGAGGGCGCTAGTTTGGTTCGCCATTAGCGGAACTTTTACAGGGAGAAGCGGTTGACCGTCTAAGCTGCGAGAAGCAAAGAGGAGGGACGGTGAGCCTTAAAGAAACGGCCCGGCGTATCGCAGCTGTCGGCAATGTGCTGGTCACGGCGAGCCTCTTCTTTGTGCTGATCTGGTGGCGGCTGAGCCTCACGCTGTTCCTGGCCGGTTGGGTGGTGTTCGGCATCGCGTGGCTGATGGACGGCGCGACGATGCGGTCGCCGTTTACAGCTCCAGGATGATGGGCATGATC
>CAXTGE010000213.1:0-3266 GCA_964243645.1 uncultured Acidobacteriaceae bacterium
TCGGCCACGCGAACGGCGTGCAGTCGCCGGTGTGTGCGCCGGGTTTGCCCAGAGATATGGCTGGGACCTCACGATCGTGCGTCTGGTGATGGTGCTCTCCCTCCTCTTCGGGGCCGGCGTCCCGCTACTTGCCTACGTTATCGCCTGGGTTGTCATGCCGAATGGACAGTTTGCCCTTCCGGCACAGGCCAGCCCCGGCGGAGCCGGTAGCATGAGGGTGTGAGTTCCACCTTTCCCGCCCCGCGTCCCCTTGCCTATCGCAAGGAGCAGTTAGAGATCTCCGGCGTCCCCCTGCAAAGCCTGGCCGAGCAGTTTGGGACGCCGCTCTATGTCTACTCCGCCGATGACCTCCAGACGCGGGTTGATATGTTTCACGGCGAGTTCGCCGCGACGGAGCACACGGTCTGCTATGCCGTAAAGGCCAACTCCTCGCTGGCCCTGCTGCGCTTGTTGGGGCAGCTCGGTTGCGGCTTTGACATTGTCTCTGGTGGGGAGTTGGAGAGGGTTCGCCGGGCCGCTCCCGAAGCACTTGAAAGGGTGGTCTTCTCCGGTGTCGGCAAGCAGGCCATGGAGATCGATGCGGCCCTGCAGGCCGGGATCCTGCTCTTCAATGTGGAGAGCGAGGCCGAGCTGGAACTACTGAGCCAGCGGGCAAAAACGCTGGGGCGTGTGGCCCGTTTTGCGCTGCGGGTGAATCCTGACGTGGCCGTAGAGACACACCCCTATATCTCCACCGGGCTACAGGAACATAAGTTCGGTCTACCCCTGGAACGAGCGCGGGAGATTTACGCGCGATCCCTTACACTGGGCGCTCTGGAAGCAGCCGGCGTGAGTGTTCATATCGGATCCCAGATTCGGGAGGTCGGGCCCTTTGCCGAGGCTCTCCGACGTGTGCGGGGCCTGGTTGAAGATCTGCGCGTGGACGGTCACTTGATCCGTTATGTGGATGCCGGGGGCGGGTTCGGGATCGAATATGGGCAGGCCGTCTTCCACCCGCAGGGACGGGTGAGGGAATATGCGTGTGCGGTCCAGGACGCGCTCAGTGGCCTCCGCGTGCAGCTCTTGCTGGAGCCGGGCCGTTTTCTGATTGCTCAGGCCGGCGTCCTGCTCACGCGGGTTCTGTTCACCAAGGCCAATGGAACCAAACACTTCACGGTGACCGATGCCGCAATGAACGACCTCATTCGGCCCGCACTCTATGGAGCCCATCATGAGATCCTGCCGGTGCGGCAGAATGCGGGAACGTCGCAGGTTGTGGATTTGGTGGGACCGGTTTGCGAGAGTGGTGACTTCTTTGCGCGCGACCGCGCGATCGCCGCGGAGCCCGGAGACCTCCTTGCGGTGCTTGACGCCGGTGCCTATGGAATGAGCCTGAGTTCGAACTACAATTCGCGGCCCCGCCCGCCGGAGGTGCTCGTTGAGAATGGACAGGCGAGGCTGATTCGGCGGCGGGAGACGATGGATGACCTGCTGGCGCCTGAGATACTGTGATTAGGTATCAGGCCTACAGTAACGAGCCCGGACGAGGTTTTGGGGGCCGGGTTGCGAACGGGCCGGGACGGGAGCCACAGTGCTAGAATCGGCAGCGACAGCGACACGCCCGAGGCCTGTTCTGCGGCTTGGTCGGCTGATCTCCGGCGCGGCGACGGTGCTGTTAGATTTTGGATCACTGAGGGTTGAACGGATGTCTGGCCATTCAAAGTGGGCAACAATCAAGCATAAAAAAGGCGCCCTTGACGCCAAACGCGGCAAGATCTTCACACGGCTGATCAAAGAAATCATGGTGGCGGCCAAGGGTGGCGGCGGGGATCCTGACGGGAACCCGCGGCTGCGAACGGCGATCGTCGCAGCCAAGGCCGAGAACATGCCAAACGACAACATCGCACGCGCGGTGAAGCGCGGCACCGGTGAGATCGAAGGTGCGCAATATGAAGAGATCACCTTTGAGGGCTACGGCCCCGGTGGCGTGGCCGTGATCGTGGACGTGCTGACGGACAACCGGAATCGAGCCGTCAGCGAAGTGCGGCATGCCTTTTCGAAAAACGGTGGCAATCTCGGCGAGTCGGGCTCGGTCGGCTATATGTTCTCGAAAAAGGGATTGATCATCGTTGCCAAAGATGCAGCTGACGAAGACAAGCTCACGGAGATCGTCTTGGACGCGGGCGCGGATGACCTGAGCGATGATGGGGAATACTGGGAGATCACGACGACCCCAAAGGATCACGAGGCCGTGGCGGAAGCACTGACCAAAGCCGGGATCAAGCCCGAAAATTCCGAGGTTACCATGCTGCCGACGACGTATCAGAAGCTGGAAGGCACGCAGGCCAATGCCATGATGCGGTTGCTCGATACGCTAGAAGAGCTGGATGATACGCAGAATGTGTATTCCAACTTCGAGGCCGACGAAGCAGCCGTTACCGCCTGAGGCGCAATACCCAAAGTAGACCGTGGGCCGCCAGCGATGGCGGCTTTCGACTGTGAGGATCACGTGAATCATCCAAGACGCGGCCTGCTTGCGGCAGTGGCCGCCACCGCCTGCCTCTCTACCGCATCCGCACAGAAGGCTGTCACCCTGCACGGCATAGTGGTTGATGCGAAGGGATCCCCTGTCCCAGGGGCGAGTGTGGCCGTCTATCGTGGTGCAACAGCCGTGACGCAGCAGGTAGCGGATGCCGCTGGAGCCTTTCAATTCGAGGCAGCTCCCCGCGAATACAGAGTGGTGATCGCGGCTACCGGCTTCGGAACCTTACGCAGCGGGAGGATTCCGTTTACCGCGGGGGGCGTCAGCCGTTTTACGTTGCTCAACTACACTGCAAGCGCGGAGCCGGTCCACCCCGGTATCGTGAGGGACACGCGGTCGCAAGCGGGCTGGGAGTATGGTGCGCTGGCGCAGGGAGGTTTTGGAACAGGAGATCGGGGCGGTTACAAGTTCTTCCTTCTGGGCGGTCACGCCGGCAAGACACTGACCCCGGACTTGGGATCCGGACTTCTAAAGGGCAATTTTGAATATGCCGTGGAGGTCTTCCCGTTCTGGCAGTCCTACACGCCCAGCTTTCAGAAGATTTCCTGCAGTGCCGACCCTGGGGTGCCAGTGGGTTCCTATGTCTGCAGCCAACCGTATACCGTTGGAGGTACTTACACGGGGGTGAGCGTGACGCCCATCATCCTGCGCTGGAACTTTACTCATGGGGAGCGCTGGATGCCCTGGGTGCAGGGTGCCGGGGGTGTGGTCTGGACGAACCATAAATACCCGCCTATCGGAAATA
>CAXTGE010000214.1:0-1912 GCA_964243645.1 uncultured Acidobacteriaceae bacterium
ACCTGAAGGTGACGCCCTAATTGTGCCTCGATTGCTTTGGCGTGGGCATATTTGCGGGGCTGCCATCCTTGGCGATCACGAGACAGTCCCGGCCTTCGGCTTTGGCGCAATACATCATCGTGTCCGCGGCGCGGATGATGCTATGGAGGTCGATGCCATCCTGCGGAAAGGTAGCCAGGCCGAAGCTCGCCGTGATGTTCAGGTTGAGATTTTCGCCTGTCAGCAGGGGAGTCTCGCGCAGTTGGTCTCGCAGGGCAGAGGCCGTCTCGCCGGCCTGCGCCTTGTTCAGACCGCGCAGAAGCGCCACGAACTCATCGCCTCCATAGCGGAAGGCCGCATGCTGAGGACCCAGCGATCGCTTGATCAGGCTGCCGGTCTCGGCCAACAGGCGGGATCCGACCAGATGACCGTAGGTATCGTTGATGCTCTTGAAGCGGTCGAGGTCAAAAAAGAGCAGGCTGAAGTGCAGTGTGGAGGGAACGAGGGAAGGCTTGACCGCCGCCGCGATCTCCCTTTCCAGCATGGTGTACAGATAGCGGGCGTTGAAGAGGCCTGTACAGTCATCCGTGATGCTCAGCCGGTGTACGAGATTGACCTGCCGCGCATTCTCGAGCGCGATCGCGGCGTAGTCGCAGAGAACACGAAGAAACGACAGGGAACTGCCGGACATGAGTTCCAGCTTGCTGTTGTGCAGCTGCAGCACGCCGAGCGTTCGGCTGCCATGCCGCAAGGGTAAGCAGGCGATGGAGTGCAGATTCATCTCCGGGTGCTGGCGGGCGAAGCGCGACCAGTCGCGATCGAGCCGGACATCGGGGATGACCAGGGCTTCACCAGTGCGGGCGACCCACCCGGCGATGCCTTCGCCGCGTTTCAAGCGGGTCCCTTTGGCGACCGAGGAGGTGCCGGTGGTGAGGGCGTACTGCAGGTCGCCGGTCTCCTCGTCGACCATGAGGAGCGACCAGCGTTCCGGGCCGAAGTACTCTTCCATCTTGCCCAGGATGGCGCGCAGCAGCGGCTCCAGCTCCAGGTTCGACGTCAGTGCCTGAGCCACTTCGTGGAACAGCGTGAGTTCGTCGGACGGGGGCGTTTTACCAGCGTTGGTGGCGGATCTTGACCTCAGAACAGTACCTGTAGGCCGGGAGTTAGAGTGAGGAGTGGACCCGGGAGCCTAAGCATAGCTCCATAACGCCACCGTTTCCAAATCGTCTCCATGAGAACTTGCTAAAACGCAACGTCCTTACCGGCAGACCTAAGATCATTAATTCATAAGGTTGTATCTTTCACGTGAATCCTTTGCGGGATCGGACGTGAGTAGATCAGCCGCCGATCTGCACCATGCTGCGGGATGGTTTCAGGAACCCGGCCTCGCCGATGTGATGGCGAGCCTCCTTGCGTTCCACAATCTGGCGAATCAGCGTGAGGAGGTCTTCGTCGTTCGATCCGCGCAGCATGGGACCCGCAAGATCGTGGTCGCTCTGTGAGAAGAGGCAGGTGCGCACTTTGCCGTCCGAGGTGAGGCGCACCCGGCTGCAATGCCCACAGAAGGGGTGCGACACCGGGGCGATAATGCCGATCTCTCCAAGGCCGTCGTCGAAGGTGTAGCGGCGGGCGGTCTCGGAGAGCTGGTTTGCGGGCAGGGGCACGAGGGGACGGAAGCGGTTCAGGCGCGCCACGATCTCCTCGAGCGGGACGACGGTCTCCGGGGCCCAAAGGCGCTCCTCTTCAAGAGGCATGAACTCAATAAAGCGAACGATGACGCCCTCGGTTCGGGAGAACTCCGCGAAGGCCTCGATCTGGTCTTCGTTGAAGCCGCGCATGAGCACAGCATTTACCTTGACCGGACCCATACCGGCGTCCTGGGCGGCGCGAATCCCGTCGCGAACGCGTCCGAAGCTGTCCGGAACGCGGGTGA
>CAXTGE010000214.1:2012-3178 GCA_964243645.1 uncultured Acidobacteriaceae bacterium
GGTTCGGCAGGGAGGGTGCGTGGGTCGCCATGAGCAGTCATGGCTTTAGATGCAGTCGCCGCCGAGAGGCTTCGCGGCGTCCCGTTCCCCAATAGCTGGCGGAATCTGCGAGAGTACTGTATTACGGCTTAGGGGCGGCAGGCGTTCCCGAGGACGTCTAGATCTATCTCTGGATCTCTGTGACCAGACATCTAGATGCCTACCCCGAACTCCCGGTAGTCCGCGGACAGGCGTCTAGCTCCCCCGCCCGCGTGGGCGTAGAAGTCATAGGGCGTGCGGCGGTTGAACTTGTAGCGGTGACGCAGTTCGCGTCCTACGACGACGCTTACCGCCAGCACCGTAATGCCAGCGGAGACGAGACCCACATTGCGGAAGACGATGCGGCTCTCCGCGGCGGCGTAGTCGAGAGTCTCTTCGACTCCGTGCCTTAGCTTGCGAAGGGAACGGGACAGCTTCATGCGATGCATCATAGCGTACGCCTGCGGCAGGAGGATAACCACGAAGGCACCATGCCGCAGCCTTCGGTGGGACGACTCAGAGTCAGGAGGTTAGCTGCCGGTGCCCCCAGAAGAGGAGGAGGAAGAGGAAGCCGGGGCCGGTGCGGCGGAGGGAGCCGCAGGGGTAGCCGCTGGTTTCTCGCCACCGCCGCCGCCGGAGGACGCGCCCTTGTCTCCGCTCGGGGCCGCCGAGCCGCCGTCTCCAGCGCCGTTGCCGGGGGGGGCTGCGGGTTTTGCCGAAGAGTACAGGTCCTTGTACCAGCCTGAGCCTTTGAACTGCACGGCAGGCGCGGTGAGGGTGCGCTCCAGCGCGCCGCTGCAGTGGGGGCAGGTGGACAAGGGAGCATCAGAAAACTTCTGAATCTTCTCAACGCGTTTATGGCATTGCTGGCATTCGTACTCGTAAAGCGGCATGGATCAGTCCCTTGCGAAGTCGTCGTCACCTCTTAGAGTACAGAGAGAGCGGTGAGGGCGCAGGCGTCCTTGCATGTCCTTTCGCCTGTTGGGCACTGGAGCGGAGATATGTGCTGCGGGAACTGCAGATCTCTCCACTCCGCTGACGAATGTCAGCTCCGGTCGAGATGACAAGCGGGTTGGGACGCTCGCCTCAGCAGGCGAGGAGGGCGGCGCGGCGGATCTCGGCGGGATTGGGTGCCGGGTGGTCGTAGG
>CAXTGE010000215.1:0-3142 GCA_964243645.1 uncultured Acidobacteriaceae bacterium
GGCTGGATCAGTCCGGTGAGGTGGTGGGGATCGATTCGCGGCCGTCGGATGCGATCGCGCTGGCCCTGCGGGCGGACTGCCCGATTTTTTTGAGCCGGGCGGTGTTTGAGCATGCGCGCCGGGCGTCGAACAGTGGGAGCTCGGTGACGGCGGAGGATATGCGCCGTTGGCTGGAGAATCTTGGCGATGATGAGATGGGCCGTTACAAGATGTAGTGGTGGCTGGTCTTGCTCTTAGACGGGCATGGGCTGTTGTGACCTGCGCAAAGGAATACAGGGGTCTCTCCGCTGCGGCTTCGCCTTCGGTCGAGATGACAGTGTTGGTGGGTGAAGTGGGTCGTGTTGCTGAGGCTAAGTAGCTAGACATAGTTGCAGAGCTGAGCTACCTGTTCCGCCCATTTGGCTTCTGTGGGGAGTTCGGGCGGCGGTGGTGCGGTCATCTGGCTGTTGTTCCGGAGCCAGCGGAGCATGTCCTGCAGGCTGGGGAGCATGGCCTCTTCGCCGCCGGTGAGCACCGTGGTCCAGGGAGTGTGGAGCAGGATGTCGCTGACGCCGGACTCGCGATGCAGGAGCACGGGGATGCCACGGCCGAGAGCCTCGATGGCCGGGATGCCATAGCCCTGCACGGCGGGCATGAGGAAGAGGTGGGCGCCTTCGTAGAGGGCTTCGAGGTCTGCGTCGGAGACGTAGCCGGCGAAGTGGACCCGGCCTGCAAGGCCCAGCTGTTGAGCTGTGTTGCGCATTGCGTCGAGCTGCGAGCCTTTGCCGGCGATGTCGAGACGCCATTCGACCTGTGATGAGAGCGGCGTGCGTCCGGCTTCCAGAGCCGCGAGGCCCCGGAGCATCCAGTCGATGCGCTTGTTGGCCTCAACGCGTGAGACCGAAAGCATGCGGAGTTCGGTGCCGACACGGCGACGACGGAAGACCAGATCGGCGCTGAGGCCGCCCATCCGGGCGATGGCTGCGTCCACGCCGAAGTCATGACGGCACTCGCGCTGGAGAAATTCGCTGGTGACGATCACCGTGCCCCCGGTACGTCGCAGGCCGCGACCGATCTGCCAGTTGGAGACGGCGAAGCGCAGGCGTTGTTTGAGGCTGAGACGGCCCTCGCTGAAGAGGCTGGGCGTGTCGTGCATGAGGCAGTGGAAGCGCCCGATCCCCGCGAGTGCGCAATGCAGCGCCGGCTGGTAGCCAGAGGTGACGGGTGGAGGCGCAGTCTTCGGGACGGTGGCGAAGTGTTGCCGCAGGGCGCTGACTTTGGACCGGACGTGGTTGGCCGGATTGAGCGCGACCGTGGGCAGAGGAAAGTCGGCGTGCTGCGCGAGGCCGATGCGGTCGTAGTAGGTGAGCAGGTAAACGGGCCGGCTGTGCCCATGCAGCCAGCGTCCCAGGGCAAGGATGCTGCGTTCCGCGCCGCCCATGGCTTCAATCTCGGACATAAAGAGCGGGATGGCGAGAGGAGATGGAGACGCAGGGAGGGACATAAGCTCAGGATCCAGCATAAGACCTGTGGAGCTGGGTAAAGCGTGAGGCTGGTGGTGTGTCGAATGGGCTGCTCAGGCCCTGTAGCGACGTTAGCGGCGGATGAACGGTGTTTGCAAGGGCATACTTCGTTCGCTGTTTTGCAGTGGAACTGCCCTGTGATACATTCACCATGCCCGGACCTCTCCTGGTGTGTGATCCTCCGATGCGGACCTTTCCCAATCTCGTGAAGTAGCCTCCCAGGGCATATGCCCTGTTGTGCCACCGCGCATTTCGCGCTCACAAGTGTTTGGGACCTCTATGAGCCGCGGCCTTAAGCCGATTCTGTCTATCGTTGTGCTCGACGCCATGGGCATCGGCATTGTCTTTCCAACGCTGCCGTCCCTGTTGCGTGTGCTGCTGCATGGCGGAGGCGATGTCGCACGGCACTATGGCTACCTGCTTGCGGCCTATGCGGTGACCATGCTGTTCGCATCGCCGGCCCTGGGCATTCTCAGTGACCGGTATGGCAGGCGTCCCGTGCTGCTGTTATCGCTGGTGGGCACGGCCTTTGACGATCTGGTGATGGCCCTGGCACCCACGCTCGCATTTTTGTACCTGGGGCGTACCCTTGCCGGTCTGACGGGCGCCAACCTCACCGTGGCGAATGCCTACCTCGCCGACATCACCTCAGAGGAGAACCGCGCCGAGGCCTTTGGCCGTATGAACGCGAGCTTTGGGGTGGGCTTCATCGCGGGCCCGCTGCTAGGAGGGCTGGCCGGCATGTACTCCTTGCGAGCACCGTTTTATCTGGCAGCGGCCCTGAATCTTGCAGGGGCGATCGTGTGCTTTTTCGTCCTGCCGGAGTCTCGTCGACCCGACCCGGAGCGGCGCTTGCCCGTTACGGTGTCGCAGTTGAATCCACTGGCAGCGCTGCGCTCGCTCCACGCGCTGCAGGGCGTGAGCCGCATGCTGTACCTGTTCTGCACCATCGCCACCGTGGGCCAGGTGCCCAGCGTGCTTTGGGTGCTCTATGGAACAGATCGCTTCGGCTGGTCCACAGCGATGGTGGGTCTGTCGTTCGCCGTATACGGCCTGCTGCACGCGTTGTGCCAGGCGTTCATCCCGGGGCCGGCACAGCGGAGGCTGGGGCTAAGGGGTTCTGTCATGGTCGGGATGACGATCGATTCGGTAGCGTTTGCGATCTTCTCGCTCGTGCGCGGAAGCGTTGCGGCGTTCGGCGTCATTCCGCTGCTGGCGTTTGGCGGCATTGCCGAGCCGACAGTTCAGTCGATGTTGACCGGAAGCGTTGCGGAAGACAGGCAGGGTGAGTTGCAGGGTGTGCTGACCAGCCTGATGAGCCTGATCGCCATTGTGGGTCCGATCGCGGTTTCCAACTTCTATGAGGTGCTGCGACACAGAATTCCCGGATACCCCGGAGGCATTTGGCTCATTACGGTGCTGCTGTATGTGCCTTGCGTTCTGCTGTTGGCGTCTCCTGGATGGCGTTTGCTGGGTACGAGGCGGAAGGAGTTCTCTGCATGACGAAGAAGGAGCGAAGTCGTGGGGTTAGCGGACGGCGAGGTCGTCGAGCCAGTCGAAGAACTCGGGGAAGCTGATGTTGGCGGCTTCGGCGCCGTGGATCTCGGTGTCGCCGGTGGCGCGGAGGGCAGCGATTGAGA
>CAXTGE010000216.1:0-2963 GCA_964243645.1 uncultured Acidobacteriaceae bacterium
GACTACGCGGTCTTCACAAACCGCATCGCAGCCGAATTCATGCAGTAACGAAGGCCGGTCGGACGAGGACCATCGTCAAAGACATGCCCGATGTGAGCGTCACACTGACGGCAAGAAACGGCCGTGCGCTCCATCCCTAGACTCATATCCCGTATCTCGATGACATTTTCTTTCGCGATGGGCTGCCAGAAGCTCGGCCACCCAGTACCGGAATCGAACTTGGTCTCTGAACTGAAGAGGGCATTGTCGCAGCATATGCAGCGATAGAAGCCGTGGTCGTGGTTGTTCCAGGAGCTTCCGCTATAGGCCCGCTCGGTTCCGGCACGCCTGGTCACCTCGAAGGAGATCGGCACAAGCTTCTGCTTCCATTCAGCATCAGGCCGGACCACCTTCGGAACCGTGACTTTGCCCGTTGGTTTCGCCGCATCGGAAAACTGAACGATGGTGACGGTTCCGGAAGCGCCGGCACCTACGCCTGCAGCAGCCGCGAGAGATGGCCGCCATACCGAAAGACCGGCAAGGCCCGCCACACTCGCTGCACCTATCAGGAAGGTACGGCGGTTGAGACCCTCGGTGGGCGAGGAATCTGTGTTCACGAACTTCGATTGGCTGCGCTGCTTGATCGTCATTATGCTTCCCCTATAAGTACGTTCACGATGATTGGACGGATGTTTCAACCGAAAGTGAAGGAGTACGCCTGAACCCCTGGAACCAGGAATTCTATACGGAACGTGCGGTCCTGAATCGCGCCGTGCTGCCGGACCAGTTGATAGAGCCGATCTTCCGTGACCGTACCATAGCCGTCCGCATCCGTATCTGTTCCATGATCTGTGCCGGGGGCTCTGCCGTCGAGCGTAACTCGGAAACGTATCGGTTTGCCGGCGACTGACGGACCGAGAACCAGATGGAGATCGCGGGCGTGAAAGCGGTACACGACGGCGCTGGCGGGCGCGAGCGACGTGGCAATCTGGCGCTCATCTTGCCATTTCCCGGCAAGCGCCCATGTGTTCAGCTTCAGGTTGACAGGCGCTTCATAGACTTGCGCCTCGTTCTGATTAAAGCCACCCGGAGAAGCAAAGTTTTCAGCCCGGTGATAACCGATGTAGGTCTCCGGGGATTGGATATCGGCTGAGTCAGCGGCTGCCTGGGCGCCGGACGCGGCAATCTGGGTAGGGCTGCCGGGAGATGGCTTGTGGTTCGCCTCTTCGAGCAGGCTGCGGATCCAGCTCTCCGACTCCGCATAGCCGCCCTCACCGAAATGGTGATACCGGACCTTGCCGGTTGCGTCGATAAAGTAATGCGCGGGCCAGTATTCGTTGTTGAAGCTGCGCCAAACGCCGTAATTGTTATCCATTGCGACGGGATAGGTCACGCCAAGATCCCGGACGGCCTTGCGGACGTTTGATCCATCCTTTTCGAAGGGAAACTCGGGTGTGTGCACGCCTATAATCACGAGCCCGCTGCCCTTGTACTTGTCATTCCAGGCCTTGATATATGGCAGCGTGCGCAAGCAGTTGATGCAGGAGTATGTCCAGAAGTCAATCAGTACAACCTTGCCCCGTAGCGATTGGAGCGCAAGCGGCTGCGAGTTGATCCAGTCTGTCGCACCCGAGAGATCAACGGCACGAGAAGGGTTACCCGCGGGCGCGCCGCCTGCCGCCATCATGGCACTATTGGCTGCCATCGCGGGCTGGCCCCCAGCCATCATCGCGCTTGAGGCCGACATGGCAGGCGCGTTGCCGGCCATCATGGCGTTATTGGGAACCATCGCCTGGTCTTTCGAAGCACTCTCCGCCGTCTGCGGATGGAAGCGGTCGACCAGCCGTTGCTCAAGATTTGCCGTGCTGGAAAGGGAAAGTTGCGTGAGAATGCCCCGATCAAGACCAAAGGCGACGGCAACCACCCCAGCTAGCACTGCCACGCCCAGCACGCGCCGCGTCCACTCCTCGGCTCCCAGGGAACGCTTCATTGCGGCAAATACGCGGCCACCCGCCAAAAGAGCAATTGCCAATGAGGTAGCCGCACCTGCCGCGTAGGCGAGCAGGAGAATCGTGGTACGAGCACTGGCCCCGCTCAACGCGGCACCCGTAAGAATCAGGCCCAGAATCGGCCCAGCGCACGGAGCCCACAACAGTCCGGTTCCAATCCCAAGCAGAAAGGAGTTCGATACACCGGGCCCGGAACCAGAACCCTCGGGAGAGTTGGGCTTATTTGAGAGCCGATTTCCGAGCTGAACAAATGGGCGCGACAATCGGTCAGCCAGCGAGGGCAGCAATAAAGTAAGTCCAAAGATCCCGAAGAGGACCAGGGCTGCGAATCGCCCATACTGGTTCGCGCGAACCGCCCAGCCTCCGCCGATGGTCGCCAGGCTTGCAACCACCGCGAAGGTGACCGCCATGCCCGCCAGCAAAGGCAGCCCGCTTTTGCGAAAGGGCTGATCGGACCGTGCAAAGACAAACGGCAGGACCGGCAGGATGCACGGGCTAAGGATGGTAAATACGCCACCAACGTATGCCAGGATGAGCAACAACATAGGCTTCCAACTCTTTCAGCTGCCATCAGTCCGCATTGCCCGATCGCCGGACAACGCGCCGTGCATAGAAGGTACGAACTTCATGGCTGTTTAGTTTTGTATCCGCAGGGCCAAAGTGTCAAAGCAGATTGTGCTCTTCGGCATACTTACCCACAATGCCGGCAACCTCTTCGAGCAATTGCCTGTCCTGGTCGGTGAACGCCGCCGGATCATGGCTATCAATGTCGATTTCACCGACTACCCTGCCATGGGCGTAGATCGGGACCACAATCTCAGACTTTGTATTGATCGAACAGGAAAGGTAACGCGGATCGGAGGTGACATCGTCCACGATCACCGTTTCTCCAGTCGCGACAGCGGCTCCGCAGATGCCCTGAGACACCGGTATGCGAACGTGCGGCGTTGGCTCGCCGACATACGGGCCCACTAC
>CAXTGE010000217.1:0-2959 GCA_964243645.1 uncultured Acidobacteriaceae bacterium
TTCAAGTGCATTGAGGGCTGGAGCCAGGTGGTGCACTGGGCCGGGGTCCGCATGGCGGACTTCCTCGAGGCGTACCCGCCAGCACCCATCGACGGCAAAGAGCCGCGATATGTCTATATGGAGACGCCGGATGGGGACTATTACAACGGCTATGACCTGATCACGCTGCGTCATCCGCAGGCGCTGCTGGTTACGGAGATGATGGGGGAGCCACTGACGCAGTTCCATGGCGCGCCGCTACGGCTGCATCTGCCGATGAAGTACGGGTACAAGCAGATCAAGCGCATAGGTCTGATCGCGTATACCAATGAAAGGCCGGATGATTACTGGACGGAGCTGGGGTATGACTGGCACGCCGGGCTATAGGGAGACCAGGCGGAGAGATGGTGGAGGCGGCGGGAGTCGAACCCGCGTCCGAAACGACTGTCAGCAGAGAGCATTCATGCTTTTCCCGCATTCATTTGGTCTCGTGTCCGGCGCTTAGAACGGGCAAAGATGCGACGGTCACCAGCCTGATTGATCTCGTCCTTGGCGCCCAGGCGGAGCTCCGCAGACCAGCCTACTGTGCGACGATCGGTACAGGCCCGTAGGCGAAGCTTGAGCGATCGGCTGTTTAATTAATTAAGCAGCAAGAGCGAACTGAGGTTCGGCACTTATAGTTTTGTGAGCGATTACGGGTGTCCACACCCCGGCATGCCTCTTTGCCGCAAGCAATCCCGTCGAAGCCGTGACGCCCCCATCTTGGGTGGCCGGTTCCAACATTGCGTTGGGCTGGTGTCAAAGAACAAAGATACTTCTCCAAGTATAGATGCGATTCACGGCTGCCGGTTGCGCGTTGGCATCCTGGGCAAAAAAGACGCCACGACCTTTTGAGGGATCGTGGCGGGAGGCCAGTGACGCAACTTGCTCGAGAAGCGATATTCTCGAAGATGTCTCGCTTGTGTATGGTTTCCCATATTCAAAGCAATGATTAAATGTAGCATGCTTTCCGACACGCGCAAGCCGGATCTGTGAAATATCTTCTGAACATCATAGAAATGTATGAAGAACTATTTTCTAGCCTTTCGCGCAGCCACCCATCCGGGCTTGGTGGTTTGGCGGCTTCTGCCCAGCGCGAGGGCTTCGGCGGGCACATTTTCCGTGATGCAGGAGCCCGCGGCGATGTAGGCACCCTCTTCGAGGGTGACCGGCGCGACCAGGGTGGAGTCCGAGCCGACGAAGACGCCGTTTCCAATGGTGGTCCGGTTTTTATGAACCCCGTCGTAGTTGCAGGTGATGGCTCCGGCACCGATGTTGACGCCTTCGCCAATGACGGCATCGCCGAGGTAGGTGAGATGACCGGCCTTGGAGCCGCGCCCGAACCGGACCTTTTTGGTCTCCACGAAGTTGCCGATGTGGGCAGAAGGACCGATCTCGCTGGCTGGGCGGAGATGGGCATAGGGGCCGAGAAAGGCGCCGTCGCCGACGATGGCGTCATCCAGGATGCAGCCGTTGCGCACCACAACACCCTCGCCGAGCCGGCTGTTCTGGATGACAGAGTAGGAGCGGATGCGGCAGTCCGCGCCGATGCGGGTTGTGCCGAGAAGCTGAACGAAGGGCTCGATGACGGTGTCGGGGCCAACCTCGACCTGGGCATCGATGACGCAGGTGTCAGGGCGGAAGATGGTCACGCCGTTGGCCATGAGTCGACGGGCGGTGTCGAGGCGCATGGCTGCGTCGAGGTGCATCATCTCGGCAATGGTGTTGGCACCGAGGACCTCGTCGACGCTGTCAGCCTTGATCGCGACGACGCGTTCGCCGGCGGCACTGAGCAGGGCGGCGACGTCGGTGAGGTAGAACTCACCGTGGGCGTTGTCGGTGGAGAGCTCCTCGAGTCGGGCGAAGAGCGCCGCTGTGTGGAAGCAGTAGATGCCGGAGTTGATCTCCGGGGCGGCGAGTTGGTCTGGGCGGAGGGCTTTCTGCTCGACGATCGCGGCGACTTCGGGTGAGTCCTCGCGGGTGCGGAGGACGCGGCCGTAGCCAGTGGGGTTCGGCGGGACGGCGGTGAGGATGGTCATGGCCGCGTGCTCGACAAGATGCAGGTCGCGCATGCGGGCGAGGGTTTGGGGGCGAATGAGCGGGACATCGCCGGAGAGGACGAGCAGGTGCTCGGGTGGAGTTTCGCCGGAGGCGGTGAAGTGGGCCTTGAGTTGCTGGAGCGCGTGACCGGTGCCGCGTTGCTCGGCCTGCAGGACGAAACCGACGCCCATGTGCCCGACGGCGGAGCGGACGCGGTCAGCTTCGTGGCCGATGATGCAGTAGATCTGCGCTGGTGGCGCTACTGTTTCGGCGGCGGCGATGACGTGCAGGAGGAGGGCGCGACCGCCAACCTCATGCAGGACCTTGGGACGCCTGGATTTGAGGCGGGTGCCTTTGCCCGCGGCCATGATCGCGACGCCAAATTGTTCGTTGATGCTCATTACTGCCCATGGTCTCACGCGACCGGACGCGTGGCACAAGCGTTGATCTGCCACTAGGGTAGCAGTGTCCCCCGCGGCGAGGGTCGCGGTGCAGGCCCTGTACCCCTACCATTATTTTGGCAAGATATTGCAAACAGGGTGGTTATGAGCTGATAACTAATTCGCCAACAGGAGTGGAAGGGCTGCAGGATTCTGACTACGACACGGGAGGGTCTAGGGGGGTGACTTCTCGTCCGGACAGGGTTTAGTGTAGGCGATCCCTCTTTATTTGCACGCAAGAACGGTCTGGCGGCATTAGCTGACGTGACTCCGACAGAGCTCCAGGATGCCTGCCCCGTATTGCGCTATCTTTTCTGTGCCGAATCCTGGAAGTCCCTGCAGATCGCCGATTGATTGTGGCTGTTGCGAGGCAATCTGTTTGAGCAGGGTATCGCTGAGTACAAAGAAAGTGGGTAGCCCGGCGGAGGTGGCCTGTTCTGTTCGCCAGGCGCGGAGCCTGG
>CAXTGE010000218.1:0-2935 GCA_964243645.1 uncultured Acidobacteriaceae bacterium
ACGCGGCGCTGGAACGTGGCGTCCTGGTGCAGCCGGGGTCACTGTATGGAATGGCGGAGGGGCGATGTGTGCTGAGTTTATTGACCGAGCGAGAGACGTGGACCGAGGGACTACAGCGATTGCCGCTGTAGCGTTCTTGAAGCGGTTTGGACGGGGCGTGCAGGATTGGTTCTCGGGATGCGATGCCCTGTGTGTTCGGACGCAAGAAAGCGCAGGCCAGGGCCTGCGCTTGGGCATCCGTAGAGACTACTTCTTCGCCGGGCTGGAGGTGTGAGTAGACGCGCCGGAGAGGACCGACTTGTTGCCGCTCGAACGGGCAAGGGCGATCGTGAGTCCGATCGAGGTCAGCATGAAGATAATGGCGAACCACGAGGTCAACCGGGTCAACAAGTTCGACGCGCCACGAGGACCAAAGGCAGTCTGCGAGCCCTGTCCGCCGAAGGCACCCGCCAGGTCTGACGACTTGCCCTGCTGGATCAGGACGACCCCAATAAGGAACAGGCAGACGATCACGTGGACGATGACGAGAAGAATGACAAGCATGTTGAGGGTCTAAAACCTTGCCGCCACTAAGGGCGTGTGAGATACGGATGTTGGTGCGGAGGAGGGGACTTGAACCCCTATGGTGTTACCCGCTAGCACCTCAAGCTAGTGCGTCTGCCAATTTCGCCACCTCCGCTTGGAAAACCCGCGCACGAATGCAGAGGGCCTGTGACGAACAACCAGAGCTACTATAGCATCTTGCGACCGGCAGGTCAGCGGGGGCGCGTGACAGAATATGGGGCATGCCTTTGCCAACCAGAATCTCTTCTATCCTGCTGTTTTGTGCGGCAGTTTTAACCGTCGGCCGACTCGCCAGAGCGCAGGGTCTGAAGGAGTCGGCCACGGGGGGTAAGCCGGCGCTCGTGGCCAAGGTAAACGGGGCGCAGGCACCGGCGGGCAAATGGGCCATTGTTTTGCATGGTGGGGCTGGTGTGATTGAGCGCTCGTCGATGACGCCGGAGCGTGACAAGGCCTATCGTGCGGGCCTGGACAGCGCCCTCCGTGCCGCGGCGAAGGTGCTGGATGCGAATGGCTCCGCGGTGGACGCCGTGGAGGCCGGCCTGCGCGTGCTGGAAGACGATCCGCTGTTCAACGCCGGCAAGGGAGCGGTGTTTACGGCGGATGGCCGGAACGAGCTCGATGCCGCCATTATGGATGGCGCGACGATGAGCGCTGGCGCGGTGGCAGGCGTTACCCGGACGAAGAATCCCATCTCGCTGGCGAAGACGGTCATGCAGAAGAGCCCGCAGGTGATGTTGATAGGTGCGGGAGCCGACCAGTTTGCCGCGAGCCAGGGCCTGGAGCAGGTCGAGCCGGCTTACTTCTTCACCGAGCCACGGTGGCAGAGCCTAGTGAAGCAGTTGCAACGTGAGGGCCGACCCATACCGCCGCGACCGGCCGGCGCGCCTCCGGAGCCGAAGCAGCCCCTTGCGGCGCTTGAGACGCCCGATGCGCATAAGTGGGGAACCACGGGCATGGTGGTGCGGGATCGAGCGGGGCATCTCGCCGCGGGAACAACCACAGGGGGCACCCAGGCGAAGCGCTTTGGGCGGGTAGGGGATTCGCCGATCATTGGAGCGGGCACGTATGCCTCGGATGGGTCCTGCGGTGTGTCCGCGACAGGAACGGGCGAGTACTTTATCCGGCTCACGGTGGCTCGCAGCCTCTGTGCGCTGGTGCAGTACAAGGGCATGCGCCTGCAGGCGGCGGTCGATGAGGTGATCGGGAAGGAGCTGGGCGCGATAGGGGGTGACGGCGGCGTGATTGCCATGACGCCGGACGGCCAGATGGCCTGGGGCTTCAACACGCCCGGCATGTTCCGTGCCCACCTTGTGGAAGGCGATGCCGTGCAGATGGGCATCTACAAGGATGAGCCGTAGGTCTGGTAAACCGCTTAGAAGTGATGCAGCAGATCGCTGAAGCGGCCGAGCTCCAGAAGCGTCTGACCGTGCGGAGGAGCATTGATGCTCTCGTGCTCCAATGCCCAGGTGTAGTCATGGGGGATAAAGACGACGTTCAGCCCGGCTGCCAGCGCGGGATTGATGTCGGAGCGAGGGGAGTTGCCGATCATCCATAAGGTGCTCAGTTCGCAGTTGTGGCGGCTGGCGAGCTCCACGTACATGTCGCTGGTTTTTTCAGGCGGCACCTCAACGGCGTGGAAGTAATTCCGTAGGCCGGAGCGCTCCAGCTTGTCCGTCTGCTCGCCCGGATCGCCTTTGGTTACAAGCAGCAGACGATGACGTTCCGCGAGGTTTCGCAGCGTCGAGGTCACGTCGGGTAGCAGCTCCACCTGTTGGCTGGCGATGGACTCAGTGAACGCGACGATGCGCGTGTGCTTTTCAGGCGTGACCGGTTCGTCGGCAAGCTGCTCGAAGCAGGCGATCAGCGATTTGCGAAAGCTCTTGAGGCCGTACCCGTACTCTGCGATGGTGGCCCGCTCACAGGTGTTCAGGTGTTCGCGAACCTCTTCCCGGGTGTGTACGCGATGGTCGAGGTAGGAGATGAACGAAGCGATGGCCTGCTCGAAGTAGATGTTGTTTTCCCAGAGGGTGTCGTCGGCGTCGAAGAGCAGCGTTTGCGGTGAGGATCGGCGTTCGGGCGGCATCGTTTCTCCTTTGTCCTTGGATGTGGGAGAGCAGAGCCGGCGTCTTTATCTTCGCACTTCCCGCGATCTTCGCGATCGTTGCGATTTGCGGGAGAAACCCTTCTTCAGAGCTGCTCCACGTGCGGGAGCGTTGCGTATGGCTGTGATACAGTCAAACCTGCCTTCAAGGCTTAGGCGCTAGGGCCTCGAGCTTTAAGTCAGGAGAGATGGCCGAGTGGCTGAAGGCGCACGCTTGGAAAGCGTGTATACCGCAAGGTATCCAGGGTTCGAATCCCTGTCTCTCCGCCA
>CAXTGE010000219.1:0-2852 GCA_964243645.1 uncultured Acidobacteriaceae bacterium
TGGTCGGTGGCGGTGATGAACGCGGAGGCTTTGGCGAGCTGGACGTGGAGCTTCTTGAGGTGTTCTAGCGCGAGCTTCTGGTAGCGGCGGATGCGGACGATGCGGTCGACGTTTTTGTAGCCGATGCCGGGGACGCGGAGCAGGGCTTCGCGGGGGGCGGCGTTGACGTCGACGGGGAAGAACTCGGGGTGGCGGCGGGCCCAGGCCTCTTTGGGGTCGGTGGTGAGGGAGAGCTCGGGTTCGGCCTCGGAGGTGAGCTCTTCGGCCATGAAGCCATAGAAGCGCATGAGCCAGTCGGCCTGGTAGAGGCGGTGCTCGCGGATAAGCGGCGTGGGCTTGAGCGGGAGGCGGGCATCGGCTTCGGGGTAGGGGCTGAAGCCGGTGTAGTAGACGCGGCGGAGCTTGTAGGTGCCGTAGAGGTGGCTGGCGCGGCTGATGATCTCGCGGTCGTTGGTGGGCGTGGCACCGACGACGAGCTGGGTGGATTGGCCGGCGGGGGCGTAGCGGGGAACCAGGGCGGGCGGAAGGCGGGTGCGCTTGCGTTCGTCATCGACCTCGTCCTTTTTGGCCTGGATCTGCGACATGGTCGTCTCAATGACCGAAGTCTTCTTCTCCGGGGCCAGCTGGACGAGGTCTCCCTGCGTGGGCAGCTCGATATTGGCGGAGAGGCGGTCGGCCCAGAGGCCGGCTTCGTCGATGAGGCGCTGATCGCAGCCGGGGATCATCTTGAGGTGGATGTAGCCGCCGAAGTGATGGATTGAGCGCAGGGATTTGGCGACGGCGATGAGCTGCTCCATGGTGTAGTCGGGCGACTGGATGATGCCGGAACTGAGGAAGAGCCCCTCGATGTAGTTGCGCTTGTAGAAGTCGAGGGTGAGGTTGACGACCTCGTCGGGGGTGAAGCGGGCGCGGCGGATGTCGGAGCTGACGCGATTGACGCAGAAAACGCAGTCGTAGGTGCAGAAGTTGGTGAGCAGGATCTTCAGCAGCGAGACGCAGCGGCCATCCGGGGTGTAGCTGTGGCAGATACCCTCGCCGTCGGAGTGGCCGATGCCCTTGCCGTTGCCGGCGCGCTTGGCCCCGGAGCTGGCGCAGGAAGCGTCGTACTTTGCCGCGTCGGCGAGGATCTCGAGCTTTTGCTGGACGGTCATCGACATGGCTTGACGCTCCCTTCTGCCTTATTGGACGCGAAGAGACGCGGCGAAGACAAGTCGAAACTGGTGGGTATTGGATGTGATGGAGCTGGGCTGTGGAGATTGGCCGGTTTTGTTGGGGGGTGAGGGGCAGGCTCGCGCCTTCGGCTCTCGCACTGTTAACAGCAGATCCCTCGGCTTCGCTCGGGATGACAAAGGAAGGATGCGATGGCAAAGGTGGAAGGTGAGGGGCGGTTCAGTGACCGGATGGGGTGTCTGGGTAGATCCGTATGTCGGCTACGCCGCGGTAGCGCTCGGCGAAGTCCATGCCGTAGCCGACGACAAAGTGGTTGGGGATTTGAAAGCAGACGTAGTCGGCTTCGATGGGAACCAGACGCCGCTCGGGCTTGTCCAGACAGGTAGCGATCTTCAGCGAGGCGGGCATGTGCTGCAGCATGAGCTGGCGTAGATAGCTCAGCGTGAGCCCTGTGTCGAGGATGTCTTCGACGAGGATGACGTGTTTGCCTTCGATCGGATTGTCGATGTCCTTGATGAGCTTGACGGCGCCTGAGGAGACCCGGGCTCGGCCGTAGCTGGAGACGGCGACAAAATCGAAGGTATTTTCCACTGAGATAGAGCGGGCGAGATCGGAGAGAAAAATAGCCGCGCCCTTCAGGACACCGATGAGCACGACCGATTGGCCGGCGTAGTCGGTACTGATCTGCCCGCCGAGTTCGGTAACGCGCCGACCGATCTGCTCGGCGGAGAAGAGGATGTCCATCGTTTGAGGAGCGACAAACTCAGGGGAGGCAGGCATAGAGGAAGGGTAGCGCGAAAGGGAGCGGACGAGGCGTGACCGCTGAGAGGAAAAGAGGATGTCCGGTGCTGTCTCTCGCGTGGCCAAGCCGTCGTGAATGCGATACTTGAGGCGATGCTCCCGTACCTCAATCTTGGCCCGCTGCATCTGGGCACCTTTGGGCTGCTGCTGTGGCTTGCGGCCGTGTGTGGGACGTGGGTGCTGCAGGGAAACTTTCGACGTAACGACGTGAACCTGGACGCGCTGAATCTGGTGGTCTTTACGGTCATTGCGGGCATTGTCGGCGCGAAGCTGTGGCATGAGCTGCAGGAGCCGCATGAGCTGGCGATGGCCTGGCGGCAGATTCTCTTGCCGGGAATCAAGCAGCCGTGGGATGTGGTGCTTGGCTTCTTTTCTTGGTTCAAGGCGGGATTTGCGTGGTTCGGCGGCCTCTTGGCGGGGGTGGCGACCTTGGTTGCGCAGGGCATCTCCCTGCGGCCCAACGGTCTGCGCGGTGGTAAGGCGGCGTTGCGGATTCTCGATCTCGCCGCGCCCGCGGCAGCGGTTGGGTATGGCGTTGGCCGGATCGGCTGCCTGACCTCCGGCGATGGGGACTACGGCATCAACACGACGCTGCCCTGGGGCGTGCACATGGCCCGCAATGCACTGGTGCCGCCGAGCCCGCCGAATGCGCTGGTGCAGCCTACGCCCGTATATGAGCTGATCTACTCGCTGGCGATCGGCTGGTGGTTATGGCGGCGCGGTTCCAAACCGCGATCGCTTGGTTCGCTCACCGGCGAGTACCTGGTGCTGAGCGGCATCGGGCGTTTTCTGGTGGAGTTTGTGCGGATCAATCCACGGCTCTACTGGGGGATGTCCAATGCGCAGGTCGCGGCGCTGGGCAGCGTGGCTGTAGGGGCGGT
>CAXTGE010000220.1:0-2817 GCA_964243645.1 uncultured Acidobacteriaceae bacterium
ACCAGGTACCCCAGCGTAAACTCGTCCGCTTGGTTCTGGATGGCAAGCGGCTGCACACTCAGGTCCTGCGTGTAGCGCGAGTAGCCGCCATTGAACTCAGCTCCCATGTAGGGCTTTGGCGTGTAGCGGATGGTGACCAGGGCGCCCACCGTTCTGGACGGAGAGATCGTCACGATCTGGCCCTGTGCCGCCGAAAACGCCGCGGGCGTTCCGGACGCATCGCCGCTGAACAGGCCGACGGCCTGCACCCCGAGATCCACGTGGGAAAACTGTTGTTGCAGCTTGGTTTGAGCGACTGCACCGGCTGCGCAGAGCGCAAGTCCCCCGGCGACGAACAGCTTGAACGAACGAATCAAAGAAGGCCAGCTCCGGCGCAGGTTGCAGCCGAGGTCTAGTTTACCCGCTTCGCCCGGCGTGCGCGGAGCGCAACACGGGACAGGGCCGCCCCGAGCCCCCCAATGGCCACTCCGCACGGCAGCGCCACAGCCGTGTGCACCTGCCTGTCAGCGCCGGGCGAGACCAGAAAGCGGGCCGCCGCAGCGAGGCCGAGAGTCGCAGACCCGAGCATCCACAGCGGCAGCCTTCGCCAGAGATTCCCCAGAAGCGTGGCGGTGGAGAGCACGAGCAGGGCAATCGCCCATCCCCGAAACGGGTACCGGAGCAGCACGGCAGCCGCCAGCAGCAGCACCAGCAGCCCCCCTGCCCCGGGCAGCACCAGCCCCGGCCGGTTCAGTTCGAGAAAGATCAGGCAAAGGCCGGCCGTGGCCAGCAGAACTGCCGCATCCGGCGAAAGATGCGCCAGGGAACTCAGGCGTGGGAGGAATGCAGCGGCAAGCGCGGGCATGGGAGCGAACTAGCGGACGTTTTGGCCGCGGCTTTGCAGGGTCTGCTTCAGGTTCAGGGCGCTGCTATTTCCCGGCTCCAGCAGCAGCGCCTGGGAGACCTCATCCGCGGCAACGCCCAGCGCATTCTGGGCCAGATCCGTGCGCGCCATCACCAGCAGCGCCGGGGCATTGGGCTGCAAGCGAAGCGACGCGGTGGCCTCGGTACGCGCCTGCTGGGCCTCGTGGCTGCGCTCCCGCACCTCCGCAAGTCCGGCGTGGGCTGCCGCATTCTTTGGATCGGCGGCCAGGGCGGCATGGAAGTCGGCCTCCGCCTGCGGGATCAGGCCCTGCTTCAGCGAGTCCTGCCCGAGCGCGTTGTATTCGGTGGCCTGCTGCGCTGGCGGCAGGATGGCCATGCGGGCAGACCGCATCTCGGACATCTGAAACGCCGCCTGCCGGTAGCTGGTCTCGGAGTAGCTCCGCCGGACCCGCTCCACGGGGCCGAAGCCCTGCGCGTCGGTCACCGGCAACCTCGAACCCGGGGAAGCCGCCTTCAGCTGCCGCTCCAATCCCAACGCCTCATTGTCGTGGGGCTTCAGCTTGAGCGAGGCCCCGACCTCGCTGAGCGCACTGGCGGTGTCACCCCGGCGAAAATAGGCGAGCGCCAGGTTGTAGTGGTAGTCCTCATCGGACGGATCGGCGATCGATGCGCGCTGAAACAGCGCCACCGCATCCTTTCCCTGCCGGCTGAGCGCGACCCCCTGGTTGTTGATGACCTCCGGCAAGGGCAGCCGTTCGGCCACGAAGCCGAAGGCGGTCTCTGCTCCGGCGTAGTTGGTCGAGTTGAACCGCGAGAGGCCAAGGTAAAACCCCGCCTCCAGGGCGAGCGGATTGCCTTGCGGCACCTTGCTCAGCGTCGTGCCCGCCTCGGCAAAGCTGCGCTCTGCGTACTGCTCCTTGCCCAGCGCCAGCAGGGCGGCCGCGTAGTCAGGAGACATATTCACCGCGTCCTTCAGCTTCCCCAGTCGCTCGGCCGACGACGAGGCGTCCGTGCCGCGGATATAGTCTTCAAACGCGGGCAGCGGAACGGCCCCGGGAGCGGCAAGAAAAGTGCTTTCGGCCACGCTGAATCTGGGGTCGATGGCACGCGCCAGCTTCCACGCCACCGCATTTTGGGCGTCAAACAGACGCGGCAGATCGGCACTGTCCTCCACCCCCTGCGAGAGCCGCAGTGTATCGATCGAGAGCGCCCTAGCCTGCACGGAGATGTGATTGTTGGTGACCGTGTAGGTGCCCAGCACCACGTAATTCGCGTCAAGCTGACGCGCGATCTGGATGGTGGTCGCGCGCGAGGGGCGGAAATCCTTCGGTAGCCCCAGATGATCGTAGGCATAGGTCCGGTCGTCATGCGAGATGGTCAGGAAGCCGGACGTATTCAGGCGACGGTCCAGAGTGTCCGGAAAGGAATCACCGATCCAGTTCAGGGAAGGGTTGCCGGAGCGATTCTCAAACGGCAGCACCAGTACGACACGGCCGGGGATCGGTGCTATGTCCTGCGCCTTGCTAAGCGGAGCGGAGGCCGAAGCGAAAACAGCCGCAGCAAGCAGGAGATTGGCGGGGCGCCTCGAACGAAACCGCATACCCGCATTATAAGTTGCGTAAACCGCGGCCGGTGCGCGGCGGGGCCTCATCGGGGCCTAAGCTGGGTCTAGTCGAGGGCCGCGAAGGCATCCGTCAGATCGAGGTGGATTGGGGTTCCGGCGACCATCAGGCGCGTCGGGTCGGCGTGGTGCAGGCCGTTCGCGTCAAAGGTGTGCGCCGAGCGCCGCAGGGGATCGATGAGCCAGATATTCTGGACGCCCATGGCGAGGTAATCGCTGAGAACCCGCTGGGCGCGGGCGAGGCGATCCTCCGGCGAGAGAATCTCAAGGCAGATCAGGGGAGGTGTCTCGGTAACCTTCTCCCGCGGGGCATCGGCACGCAGGATGGCCAA
>CAXTGE010000221.1:0-2763 GCA_964243645.1 uncultured Acidobacteriaceae bacterium
CCGGCGATCGACATCCAGCGCTCCGGCACCCGTAAGGAAGAGCTGCTGATCCCGAAGGATGAGTTGCAGCGGACCTGGATCCTGCGCAAGGTACTGAATCCGCTGTCGCCCGTCGAAGCGATGGAGCTGCTCTCAGATAAACTCGGCAAGACGCGCAACAACAGCGAGTTCCTGCACAACATGAACTCGCTCTAATTCAGGAAACGGAACCGGCGCTGCCCTTTTGGAGGGTAGCGCCGTTCTGCGTTAGGCGTGACGCGTACTCACCCGCGCCCTCTTCGCGTCAGACCTCAATATCCATTGGCAAGCAGGTATTCGCCGGTGAGCCACTCTTCGTGCACGGCTGTTTTCTGCTGCTTTTGAGCGTATTTCGCGAGTACGTCCGTTTCAAGATTCACAGGCGCGCCCACGGGAAGAGTATGCAGGTGCGTAGTGCGATAAGTATGCGGAATAACGGCGATCTCAAGGCGGAGACTGCCATCCTTTTCCGGTGCGTGCAGGCTGGCGACCGTCAGGCTGATGCCATCCACCGTGATGGAGCCCTGCTGGACGACATGCCTGCCGAGCTCCGGCGGTAGCCCGATTGTCATGCGCCAGTCTGCCGTCTCGAGATCCGACCCCAGCGGCACGAGCGAAATCAGGGTGCCGACGCCATCCACATGACCCTGCACCACGTGTCCGCCCAGCGGCGCGCCGGCAGGGGTGGGCAGCTCCAGATTGACGGCCGCGCCCGCTGGGAGGCGCGACAGGGTCGTCCGGCGAACCGTCTCCTCCGCAAGATCCGCCGCGAAGTGGCTGGGCAGGGCGACCGGTATAGCCGTCAGGCAAACACCGTTGACGGCAATGCTGTCGCCCTGGTGCCAGCGACCAGCAAGCGCGGGGGCCTCGATCAGCAGACGGGTGGCGCCTCCCGTGGGCTGGAGTGAAACGACGGCACCGGTGGTCTCGACAAGGCCAGTAAACATAAGAACAGGGTATAGCGGCGGCTTGTGACCGGGCTAGAGCTGTTTTCCTGTAGCTGTGGCTTCGGTTGACGCGCTCAGGCCAGTTTTCTTGAGGAAAGCTGGCGCGAACGGCCTCGGCTCATCACTACACCCGCAGGAAAACAGCTAGTCCCGCCCGTCCACAGAGAGATCGGCCCAGGGGTCGTGCAGGTAGCCGGACAGGCAGTGATCTTCGGCTTCCCCGTTCGCGAAGCGTCGCTCCGTGATGCTCGTCAGCCTGGACCGTAGTGTCTCGAGGGGGATGCCCTGGCCGCACGGGAGCGCGCCGTCGCGGAGGACCACAGGGGCGGTATAGACCACGAGCTTGTCCACAAGATCCCCCTCCACGAGTGCGGCATTCAATGCAGACCCAGCCTCCACAAGCAGATTGGGATACGGTGCGAGCGCCGCCAGGACGTACTGGAGATCAAGCCTGCCCCCTCGCGAGGGCAGCCGTACCACTTCGACACCCCGGGCCTGTAACTCCCCTTCCCGCTGCCGTGGAGCTTCCTGCGAAGCGAATAGCAGCAGATCTTCCTGAGCCGACTGCACCAGCTTGGCGTCGAGCGGCATGCGTAGATCCGAATCCAGAACCACCCGGACGAGCGGCTTGCGGCGGGGCAGGCCTGTGCGATCGGTGAGCGACGGATCATCGGCCAGAACCGTGCCGATCCCGGTGAGAATGGCGTCGGCGAGATGCCGTTGGCGTTGCACATCGGCGCGGGCGGCTGTGCCGGTCAGCCAGAAAGGCGTCGCAGCGACTCGTCTCGCAGAGGGGGGAGCGATTCGGCCATCCTGCGAGACCGCGATCTTGAGGGTGACGAACGGCCGGCCATGCCTTACGGAGAAGGCAAAGGCATCGTTGAGCCTGCGAGCGCGTCCCGCCTCGGGAGACTTCGGATCGAGCAGATCGACCGAGACATCGGCTGCGCGCAGCCTGGCGAGCCCCCTGCCCCCCACGAGTGGGTTCGGATCGATCGTCGCGACAAGGCAGCGCTGAATCCCGCCTGCCACCAGCGCATCGGCACAGGGTCCGGTGCGGCCATGGTGGGAGCAGGGCTCGAGCGTAACATAGGCCGTCGCGCCCCGGACATCGTGCCCCGCCGCGGCTGCGGCCTTCAGGGCAACGATCTCGGCATGATCGCGCAGATCATACCGGTGCGCGCCCCCACCGAGGGCAACCCCTTCTCGTGCAAGTACACAGCCAACGGTTGGATTCGGCGACGCAAACGCCGCCGCATCCTCGGCCAGTTCTAGCGATTGATGGAGGAGGCGTTGGTCCGATGGCAGGAGAGACATGCTGACTCAGCATAGCTGCCGTCTGAGGTGGTGTACCGGGCCAGCTGGTAACGATCAGGAAGGACCCGCGTAGAGCTTGAGAGATTAGCGCCCGACTCCATGACGGTCGGAAGCTCTGCTGCCTCTACCGGGTGTGCGGAAAGGCTGGTGTGATGACATAGGGCAACCAAGAGAGAAAAAATAGTAGCAAGGAATTGATGCATGGTCTTCCTTTTTCAGGAGAGGAAGTATGTGTGACGGCTAAGCTGTTCTTCTGCAGATGGGGTACTGAGCCGAGGCAGTTCGCGCCAGTTTTTGCCAAGAAAACTGGCCTGGACGTGTCAACCGGAGCCATAGCTACAGGTGAACAGCTCCAAGCATCGCAAAGTTCTTCGCCGGACAAACTACTGCTTCGGTCACTCTCTAGATAACAGTTGTCCCCTGAGATACAACGAAAGTGCGCTTGCGAGGTAGCCATCCAGCTAGTTATGAGGGTCAGGCA
>CAXTGE010000222.1:0-2761 GCA_964243645.1 uncultured Acidobacteriaceae bacterium
TGGAGCGCGACGGGCTCGCAGCGCGGGTGGCTGTCCTGGAAGAGCGCTTGTCCGCCGCCGAGGGGCGTCTGCAACGCCTGGCGACGGCCTTTGGCGTGGAATAAGGCTTACATGCCGTTCCATCCTGGGTCTATGCTAGGGGCACAGCGTTAGAGACATAGGTAGTTGGGGAGAAAACGATGGCCGTGGTGCGTAGCCGTGCGATTCGGGCGGCGTTGGTTGCAGGGGCAATGGCGGGTTGCGGCATGCGCGGGTTTGCTGCCGCGCCGACAGGGAAGACAAAGCTGCCCGAGCTGAAGTACGAGACCTACACGCTGCCCAACGGGCTCAAGGTGCTCACCCACGAGGATCATCGGCTGCCGCTCGTCGCCGTCGACCTCTGGTACCACGTGGGGCCGCTGAATGAGCGTCCCGGCCGCACAGGGTTCGCCCACCTCTTCGAGCACATGATGTTTGAAGGCTCGGAGCACGTCGGCGAGAAAGCCCACATTAAGTTCGTGCAGAGCGCCGGTGCCACGGATGTGAACGGCACGACGGACTTCGATCGTACCAACTACTTCGAAACGATGCCCTCCAACCGGCTGGAGCTCGCGCTCTGGCTGGAGTCAGACCGCATGGGTTTCCTCATGGAAGGGCTCGACCGCACCAAGCTGGCCAACCAGCGCGACGTGGTGCGCAACGAGCGCCGGCAGGGGGAAGGACGTCCCTACGACTTGGCCGGAGAACAGGTGTACCACCTGCTCTTTCCCAAGGAGCACCCGTACTACGGCAGCGTCATCGGCAGCCATGCCGACGTCGAATCAGCGCGCATTGCCGATGTGCGCGACTTCCATCAGCAGTTCTACACACCCAATAACGCCTCCATCGCGATCGCCGGCGACTTCGATCCCAAGGCGCTGAAAGCCCTGCTGGAGCAATACTTCGGACCTATCCCCAAAGGTCCTGCCGTGCCTCCGGTCAATGTGACCACGCCTCCCATCACCAGCCAGAAGCGCGCGACCGTGACAGACACGGTGCAGCTCTCGCAGGTGCGTATCGCCTGGCTCACGCCGCCGGCTTATACGCCGGCAGCATATGACATAAGCTCGGCGGTCTTTGCGCTGGGCGGTGCCAAGGCCAGCCGGTTGGACCAGGCACTCGTCTACAAGTCACAGGTCGCGCAAAGCGTGAGCTGCGACAGCAATGCGCTCAAGCTGGTGGGGATCACCGAATGCGTGGTCACCGCCAAGCCCGGCATCAAGCTGGAGGACCTCGAAGCTACGGTATGGAAAGAGATCGGCCGCCTGGGGGCCGAGGGCCCCACGCCCGCAGAGGTCGAATCGGCCAAAGCCGGTGAGATGACAAGCAAGATTACCGGTCTGCAGCGCCTCGGCGGTTTTGGTGGCGTTGCCGACACGCTCGACTCCTACAACCAGTACACCGGCGACCCGGGCTTCTTGCCCAAGGACGTCGCCATGCTGCAGGGCGTGACCGCGGCCAGCACCAAAGCGGCCGCCGCAAAATATCTGACTAAAGAGGCGGCCGTTGTCGTCTATACCGTTCCGGGTAAGAAGGTCGTCGACGATGTGCCCCGCAGTCCGGAAAGTACGGATGCCGACGTCAAGCTCACCAATCCTTACGCTCCGGCGTTCGAAACGGCACAAAGCTGGCGCAAGACTCCACCGAAGCCGGGTCCGGCCCCGCAGGTGCATCTGCCCGTGCCGGAGACCTTTGCCCTGTCTAACGGCCTCAAAGTCTTTGTCGTCGAAGATCATGCCCTGCCGGTAGTGTCGGCTGTCGTGGTGTCTCGCGCCGGCAACGACAGCAACCCCGCCGACAAGGCCGGTCTGGCCTCCCTGACGACCGAGCTGATGAGCGACGGCACGGTCTCGCGCAGCCTCGAAAAGCTGGCTGAGGATCAGGAGGTGATCGGCACCACCATCGCTCCCGCAGCCCAGATGGACGGCAGTACGACCTCCATGACCGTGCTGACCAACTACGCGGCCCCCGGCGTGGATCTACTGAGCGACGTGGTGCAGCACCCGGCATTCCGTACCGAGGACCTGGAGCGGCGCCGCAAGCAGCGGCTCGTGCGTATCCAGCAGGAGACCGACAACGTCCAGCAGATGGCCTTCCGCCTCGGACCAAAGCTGGTCTTCGGCGATACGCCCTACGGCATCCCCGGCAGCGGTACCACCGAGAGCGTCACGGCGCTGAACGCCGACGACATCTCCGGTTTTTACAAGGGTCACTACGGTCCTCAGGACTCCGCCCTGGTCTTCGCGGGAGACGTTACCCAGGCGCAGGCGCGTCAGCTGGCGGAGAAGTACTTCGGCCAATGGGCCGGCGTGGCCGGTACGGCAGTGTCCCTGCCGCCGGCTCCCACGGGTCAGCCCACGCATGTGGTGATCGTCGACAAACCAGGTGCCCCGCAAACTGCGCTGTTCGCCTTCGGCGTCGGCGTTCCAGCCAACGCGCCGGAGTACCCGACCCTTCGCGTGGCCAACTACACGCTGGGCGGATCATTCGCCTCGCGCATCAACATGAACCTCCGCGAAGTGCACGGCTACACCTATGGCGCGCAGTCGCAGTATCAGAGCTTCCGTGCCGGGGGGCAGTTCCTGGCCGGTGGCCTGGTGCGCACCGACGTCACCGCGCCGGCAGCCAAGGAGCTCATGATGGAGATCCGGAACTTCCCGGCGCATCCCCCGACCGACGAAGAGCTGACCGCCGCCAAGACCGCCCTTGTGCAGTCGCTGCCCGGCCAGTTTGAAACCACCGG
>CAXTGE010000223.1:0-2750 GCA_964243645.1 uncultured Acidobacteriaceae bacterium
TCGGCCTAGTGTACGAAAGGTCACGAGGAAAACCGGGTATCCGGGCTGATGCGCCTCCTGCGGTGTACCCTTGACGCGCACAGGGGGTTGACCCGTGAAGTTCCGTATTTTCTCTCTGCTGCTATTCGTCGGCTCGCAGGCCGTAGCCCAGCGCGTGGAGCGGGCCTTTATCGGACAGGATGGCCTGGTGCATGTCGCCTTCCGGAATGGTTCCGAATTCATCGCGCCAAGAGAAAAGCTGGATATGAAGAATGCACCCGTCGATCAAAACCAGATCCAGGTGTCTGTCCAAAAGCCCATCGTTGCTGCCGACGGGCGCACTGTGGCTTGGATCGCTAATTTCTGGTTTTGCTGCACCAGTTACCCGATTCCGCTTCGGCTTTTGGTCTTCCGTGATGGAAGGATTCTGCAGCGCTTCGGCGAGCGGGCCATCTTCCGATTTGTTTTTGTTAAAGGCGGCGCGGAGTTGGCTTACTACATGGACCTGCTCCACGGACCGTCCGGAGCGCAGTGCATGTTGCGGAGCGTTCGTACAGGGAATCTCCTAGATGAGCGCCATATCAATGATGGCAAGCCGCTGCCCTCGTGGGCCTACCCCTTCCGCGCGGAGCTAACTCCAGAAGAAAAGCCTGAACCTTGAAGGGTTCAGGCTTCTGTGACTTCGGTTGCCTCTCGCTTACGAGGGGGACTGCCCGTTCTCGTTCGGCTGATTGTCTGGGCCGTGGTGACCATGACCGTGATGCCGCATCTCCTTCAGCTGAGCTATCTGGTCTGGTGTGAGCACAGCGGCCATCTGCCCCTGAGAGTCCTGGTTGATGGCCTTCATCTGCTGATGACGATCTTCCGGAGCAAGCTGCGTATTAGCCATCAGGGCCTGCATTTTTTGGTCGCGGTCTGCAAGGATCGGCTCGATCTTGGCGGACTGGTCAGGCGTGAGGCCGAGCTTCTTTGTCAGCATGTCCGCCTGACGCTGCGGATTGGGCGCGTGATGGTGATGCTGCGGCGCGTTGGCGTCCGGGGCAGGCTGAGGATCCTGCAACTGCTGAGCGCCCGCAATGCCGAGACCAGCCGAGAGGAGGGTGAGTGCAAGAGCCTTGGGGAGGTAGGCGCGAAACATAGTGTTGCTCCTTTTGCGGCGGGTGCTTTGCCGCTTACTGATGAACTAAACACCGTGCGTGCAGAATGTTGCGGCTCGGCTACATGCCGGTAGGTAGCTTCGACGGCGCTCCATGTAGCATCTCCAGAAATCAGGGACGACAGCTTTGCAACCGGCGAACTGGAGTGGACACAATGATTAGAGATGCTCTCTTGGGATTTGCCCTGTTGTGCACCGAGTCGCTGTCAGCTGCAATCCGGCATCCGCAGGCAACGACGATCAGCGATCAAAAGACGGCGTCCGATAGCGTGACGAAGGGTTGGCTTATTGAGTATCCGTGGCCGGATAAGGACGACATAAGCCAGACGTGGCGCCGGATTCCGGGAACACTGGTCATCTCGCGACATGGAAGAGTAATCCGCCGGTTCGAGGCGGATCAAGCCTTCCGTGCATGGAATTTCTGGAACAGAGGCCGGGAAGTTGTCGTGGAGGAAGGAAGACTACACGGTCCAAGCGTCTTCGAGCGGTTTGATCTGCGAAGTGGACGAAAGCTGGAAACCTGGGCCGGAGATGGCGGTGAATCAGAGGCCCCGAACTGGGTCAGGGCCGTCGATTCCGAATGACACGGCTACAGCTCCAGTCGCGAGTCCTCAATAGCCAGCCGTACGTTGCCTTCAGACTTCTGCAGACGGCGTACCGCCTCCATCTTGTCGACATTGGCCTTCAGCATGACGACTGCAATCGGGATGCTCTTGCCGGCAGACTTGATGGTACGGATTGCCGTATCGCGGTCGATCTCGCACAGCTTCATCAGCACGCGGATGCCGCGTTCGACGAGCTTGGCGTTCTTCATGTGTACATTCACCATCAGGTTGTCGTACACATAGCCAAGCCGCGTCATCGCGCCCGTTGTGATCATGTTGGTGATCATCTTCTGGGCGCTGGCGGCCTTCATGCGGGTGGAACCCGAGATGACCTCGGGGCCGACCTCGGCCGTGATCGTAATATCGGCCACCTGGGAGAGATCGGAGTTTGGATTGCAGGTGATCGCTGCGGTTTTGGCTCCACGGGCGCGGGCATATTCCACCGCTCCCACAACATAAGGCGTGCGGCCCGAGGCGGAGATGCCGATGATCACGTCCTTGCGCGTGGGACGGCGTTTGGCTACGTCGCGCTGGCCGATCTCGGGGGAGTCCTCGTTCACGTCCGAGGCGCTGGCGAGGGCCTTCGGCCCGCCCGCCATGAGGTACTGAATCTGCTGTGGGTCCGTTGAAAAAGTCGCTGGGCACTCGGAGGCGTCCAGCGAGGCAATGCGGCCCGAGGATCCGGCACCGACATAGATCAGGCGTCCACCGTCGCGCAGCGAGCGTGCCACCGTGTCGATCACCAGAGCGATCTCCGGCAGAGCCTTCTTCACCGCGCTCGCTACCTTCGCGTCGTCCTGGTTGATGATGCGGGCGATCTCGAGAGCCGATTTGGTGTCCAGGCCGGACGACGCGTCGTTCCGTCGCTCCGTCGGGAGACTCTGGAGATCCGTCGTAGAACGTCCCGGATTGCGTTCTGTCGCAGGGGGTGGGGTCGTGGTAAGTGTGGCCATCGCGTGGTTAACTAGTACACCCCATTCTACTGCAGGCGCAAGGGCACCCGCCTGTAC
>CAXTGE010000224.1:0-2727 GCA_964243645.1 uncultured Acidobacteriaceae bacterium
CCAACAAGGGCCGGTGTGCCGGGATGCTCCGGCAGTTCTTTCAGCCAGACCTGGTGCGAGATCCGGGGTGGCTCTGGGCCGGCGTGCAGCGCCCACACCCGCTCCCGGCAGGCTTGATCCGCGGCAGTCGCCCGCTCCCGCGACCGCAGGTATTCCAGCCAGCTTTCCATGATGAAGGTCTCGTTCAGGTGCTCGGCGTCGCCAGCGTCGCGGTAAATGGCCCACCGTATGGCGCCGTCCCGCAGTCGCACACCCTTCATCTGATAGATGGCTTCCGTGAAGGCAGCCATTTGCTCAGGGGGGATGCGGTAGTCGATCGAGATGCGCACCGGGCCGTCCTCCGGGTCGGGTGTCGATGCCAGCGTTGGGAGGGGCCGTTTCCATTGGTACGGTGTCAGGTCGGGCAACGTGCCCTTCAGTACAGGGATACGCAGCAGAAAGGGCAGCGTTGCCGCCATGCAACCGGCCGCCCACAATAAGGCGGTGCTGACCGAGGTTCGCTGCGCCACGGCACCCCAGACCACGCTGCCGAGAGCCATGCCGCCCTGGAAGGTCATCAGGTACACGCCCAGCGCGCGGGCCGCCACCCAGTTTGGGGCCGAGAGCTGCACGCTGACGTTCAAGGTTGACATACTGCTCGTCCACGCGAAACCCGCGCCCAGCAACGTGAGGATCACCACCGCGGGCGAGTGCACCAGAGCCAGGATCACGAGGGCGAAGACGTAGTAGATCGACGTCAAGGAGAGAAGCGTGGTCGCCTCGACCTTCTTGCGTATACGGGCAAGCACCGAGGCGGCTATCACGGCGCCCACACCCAGCGAGCCGTTCAAGATGCCGTAGCCCATGGCCCCCTGGTGCAGATCCCGTTTGGCAAGGACCGCCAGCAGCGACCAGATGGCACTGACGAAGAAGGTGAACCCGAAGGCCCGGATCAGGGAGCCCTGCAGGTTGGGGGAGAAGCGAAGATACCGCAAGCCGCCGCGCATGGAGCCGGCGATGCGCTCCGCAGGCAGGGCGCTTTTAAAGAGCGGCTGACGATGCCAGCGCCACAGGATCCAGATCACGCCGGCAAACGAGGCCGAGTTGAGCGTGAAAACCCACCCGGCGCCGGTATCCGCTTTGACGAAGACGGCCACCAACAGACCGCCGAGCGCCGGCCCCACAGCGCGCGCCAGATTGTTGCTGGCGGCATTGAGGGTGACCGCGTTGGCCAGCTGCGTTTGCGGAACCAGCTCCGGCACGATGGCCTGCCACGCCGGATTGTTCATCGCCGAACCGACGTTGAGCAGAAAGGTGAACAGCAGCAGGGTGACGGGCGAGACAAGGCCGGCAAAGGTGAGGATTGCCAGGATGGCCACGGCCGCCAGCATCCAGTACTGCCAGAAGATAAGGAGACGACGCCGGTCATAGATGTCGGCCGTCGCGCCCGCGAGCAAGCCGAGGATCAGGACCGGCAGGCTGGCGGCTGTCTGCATCAGGGCGATCAGCAGCGGCGACGAGGTAAGCGCCGTCATCAGCCATGTGCCCGCCGTGTCCTGCATCCAGGTGCCGACGCCCGAGATGGTCGAAGCAATCCAGCGGTCCCGGAAGAGCGGCAGGCGCAGCGGAGCGAACGCGCCGTCGGAGCCGCCTTGAGGCGGCTCCCCTGGGCGTTCCGGGACGCGTTCTGGAACGCGTTCTGGAACGCGTTCTGGGACGCTTAGATCTGTGGCATCTACCTTGCCTGTCTCACCCACGGCTGGTTGGATGCGCGGGAGCACGGGGCGCGGAACCGCCACCTGCCGCCGACCGTATGATGGGGGCATGCGCTGGTGGTTGCTGATCGGGTGTGCGGCTCTGACGGGCTTTTGGATCTCCTCCGGCTCTTCGGCGGCGCAGGAAAATCGTGTGCCCACCCAGCCGATGAGTGCAGGCCCAGCCTCGGCACCCTTGCCCGATGTGACCACCCTGCTGGCCGACGTGGAACGGAATCAAAGGCGGCTGGAGGCAATGCAGCGCGACTACACCTACCACGTCCACACGGACGAGCAGGAGCTGGATAAGAACGGCGGCGTGAAGAAGACCGAGACGGAGGATGCCGAGAGCCTGACGATCAGCGGGGTTCGCGTGGACAAACTCGTCGCCCACAACGGCAAACCGCTCTCCCCTGAGGAGGAGAAAAAGGAGAGCGAGCGGATCGACAAAGTGGTCGGCAAGGCGAAGGATCGCCAGGCGAAGCTGCAGGCGAACGGGGACATGACCGACCAGCGCGGCAACGAGGTCCTGCCGCTCTCCCGCATCCTGGAGTTGGGCAGCTTCACGAATCCACGCCGGGTGACACAAGAGGGCCGCTCGCTGATCCTCGTTGATTATGCGGGGAATCCGCAGGCCAAGACGCACTCGCCGTTTGAGGGCGTCATGCGAGACGTGGTGGGCACGATCGCCATCGATGAGGCGGACCGCGTGCTGGTCCGAGCGGAGGGCCACTTCCTCAACGACTTCAAGCTGGGAGCCGGGCTACTGGCGGATGTTCGCCAGGGAAGCAGCTTCGCCTTTCGGGCCACGCGGGTCGCCGACGAGGTATGGCTCCCCGCCACCATCGAGGGCCAGGGGAGTGTGCGCGTTCTGCTGCTGGCGCACTTCAATGGGCGCATGCACGTGACCGCCAGCGACTATCGACGGTTCCATGCCAGCGCTACCATCGTGGGCAGCCATGGGGCGATCGGCCCCGATGGAACCCCGTTGCCG
>CAXTGE010000225.1:0-2672 GCA_964243645.1 uncultured Acidobacteriaceae bacterium
GAAGGCCACAAAGGCGTGATTGTCACGGCAGGCACTTCAGCAACAGGGCTCGCGATGGCGGCTCTTACGCGGAGGCGCAGCGTACCGGCGATCTTTCTCACTCGTTCAGAGGACGCCGCTGCAAAGCTGCGCTCCCACAGCGTTGAGCATGTGCTTGTTACGAGCGATAAGGATTTCGAGAGCGAATTGGGCAAGCTTGCGGCAGAGCTTGGCACAACGGCGGTGTTTGACGGCGTTGGCGGCGAGCTCACCAGCCGCGTTGCGCCGACGCTTCCCATGTACTCCGCGATCTATTTCTACGGGTTCCTGGGGGCTGCCGCACCCGTCACAATCTCCTCTCTTCTCATCATGGCGAAGAACCTTGTGCTCAAGCGATTCAGCAACTTTGCAAGTGCGACGGTCGCCGATCCCCAGCGTCTTACTAGGGCCATCACCTACCTGGAAGGTGCGATTGATGATCCTCTCTTCCGTACGCAGGTAGGCAAAAAGTTCGCTTTCGATCACATTGATGCGGCAATGGCCTATGAGGCGATGCCAGGCGCGAAAGCGGTCCTGGTGCCTTGAGAGCGGTAGCCTTGGCCGAAAGTCACGCCAAGTCGCATTGTGGAAAGTCACTGAATGCCGCGCTGAGAAGAGTGGGGGGCGCGGTTCCGGATTGGACGGACGGTGTTATTGGCGGAGTAGGTGGGGAACTGGTTGTAATCGCCGGTTACAGAGGCGCCGATCTGGCTGAGCAGGTCCGGATCGTGGACGTAGAGGCCCAACTCGCGATTGCGGTTCATGGAGGCGTCCGTAAAGTTGATCGAGCCGACGTAGCCGATCGCATCGGGAGTGCCGAGGTCGGCGACGAGGGTCTTGGCGTGGATGTAGAGGGTGTCGTTGTCGTCGGCACCGATGTGGACGCCGCAGCCGGCGGCTTCAAGGGTGACAAAGTTGGCGTGGTACGCGGGGTTGGTGTCGGTCATGGCGAGTTTGACCTGCACACCGCGCTTGCAGGCAACGGCAAGGGCATCGACGATGACCGACGCGCCGAGCTCTTCGTTTTCGACGAGCAGTGTCTTCTTTGCGGTAGTGATGAGGCTGACGAGATCGCCTTGCGCGGTGGTGGGGCTCCAGATGAGGTTGTGGCCGGCGCCGGGGACGTCGGGGTCAGGGTCCGTGGAGCCGAAGTCGGAGTCGAAGGTGGCCTCGATGGAGCCGACGTCGGCACCATCGGTGTCGGTGAGCGCCATGTCACGGGTGTCGGCGTAGTAGCGGCTGGTGAGATTGGCCGAGAGCACGACGGCCTCTGTGCCGTCGAGGATGAGGGTCTTCTGGTGGGTGGCCCCGAAGTGCGGGTTGGCCCAGGCGACCGCGCAGTTGGGACCGGCGGCGGCGAGCTGGTTGTAGGCCGGGGTGTTGGCTGCCCTTTCGAGGTTCTGATCAAGGATGACGCGCACCTTGACGCCGCGCCCGCAGGCCGCGACGAGGTCGGCGGAGGCGGTGGGGTCGACCAACTCGTACATGGTCATGTCGATCGATGTTTTCGCGTTGTTGATGAGGGTGTAGAGCCAGGTGAAGCCGGCCTCGGGTTCGAGGTAGAGGGTCGGGGTAGCGACAGCTCCGTGACGGGCCTCAGGCAGGGGGCCGGTCGAGGTGGGCGCGAGGATGGCTGACCTTTTCCCCAGGTAGCCGAAGGCCAGGATGCCTGTCTCAAGGAGACCGAGGCAGACGAGGACGAGAACGAACCATCGCTTTGGCACGAGCCCAGCTTAGCTCGCCTGGGTTTCGACGATGAGTTCGAGAGCGTCCCAGTCGGCTTCGGCGATGTCCAGGGAGGCCGCGGCGACGTTTTCTTCAAGGTGCGCAACCGAGGCGGTGCCGGGGATGGGCAGCATGACGGGGCTGGCCTGCAAGAGCCAGGCGAGGGCAATCTGGTTGGGGGTGGCGTTGTGCTCGCGGGCGAAGTCGGCGACGGGGTGGTTGGCGCCGGAGTCGCCGGAGCCTGCGGTGTTTTTGGCGATGCTGGTGGCCGCGCTGCCGCCCATCGGGTACCAGGGCAGGACGGCGATATTGTGTTGCTCGCAGAAGCGGACGGTGGTTTCGGATTTGCGATCGAAGAGGTTGTAGCGGTTCTGGACGCTGACGACCGGGACTGTCTTTTGGGCTTCTTCAATCTGCTCGGGGGTGACCTCGGAGAGGCCGATGTGGCGGATTTTGCCGGCTGTCTGCGCGTCCTTGAGGGCACCGAGGGTGTCGGCGAGCGGGACGGTGGGGTCGATGCGGTGGAGCTGGTAGAGCGGGATGCAGTCGAGGCGGAGATGGCGGAGGGAGAGCTCGAGCTGCTGCTGCAGGTAGTCGGGGCGGCCGCAGGGTTTGGCCTTGCCGGGGCCCTGGCGGGTGAGGCCGCCCTTGGTGGCGATGACGAGGTCTGCGGGGTAGGGATAGAGGGCTTCGGCGATGAGCTGTTCGGCGATCCCGGGGCCGTAGGCGTCGGCGGTGTCGAGGAGATTGATGCCAAGCTCGAGGCAGCGGCGGAGGACGTTGCGGGCGTCCTCGCGATCGGGTGGTTCTCCCCAGGCGCCCTCGCCGACGAGACGCATGGTGCCGTAGCCGAGGCGGTTCACGGGGAGGTCGTTGGCGAGGCTGAAGGTGCTCATGCGATTTGAGATGCGGTGGTTAGTGAGGAGTGA
>CAXTGE010000226.1:0-2660 GCA_964243645.1 uncultured Acidobacteriaceae bacterium
TTCATGGTCGTCACCCCGATGTTGAACAACAAGGTGAACGTCGATCTGCCGGTAGTGACAGCGGCGACGATCATGGATAACGCCAACAAGGAAGACGCGATCAACGTCGCGGTTACCCGTGACGGCAAGTATTTTGTCGGCGGCGACCAAGTGACCAAGGACAGCATCGGTGAGAAGGTAGCCGCACTCGAAGCCAAGAAGACCAACCCCGGTGACGACCATTCCGTCTATTTCCGCGCGGATACGCGCGCGAACTATGGCGCGGTGATGGACGGCATCGACGGGCTGCGCACCGGCGGCGTTAGCCAGCTCAATATGCTGACCGATTCAATCAACGAGAACCACTAACCACTAAACGTCCCACCCGTTGTCAAGCGGGCTTAGGACGATCCGGGTCTTAGTTCACGCTGGATCCGAGGAGGTATACGATGGGAATGGGTGGAGGAGGCGGCGGTGGTTCGGTCGCCAGCATCAACGTAACCCCGCTGATTGACGTTCTTCTGGTGCTGCTGATCATCTTCATGGTCATCGTGCCAAATAATCCGCATGGACTTGAGGCACTTGTGCCCCAACCTCCGAAGAAGCAGACGGTGGATCCCCCACCGAACCAGAGAACGATCGTTGTTCAGGTCGCACCCTCCGGATCACAGATCTCCTACAAGATTAACGAGACGCCTTTCGCCAAGCAGGACATCACGAGCGAGTTGCAGAAGATCTTTGCGACCCGCACGGAGAAGGTCATGTTTGTGAAAGGGGATGCAAAGCTGGATTTCGGCAGCATTGCGCAGGTGATTGGAATGGGTCACGCGGCGGATGTAACCAATATCGGCATCATCACGCCTCAGGTTGAGGCCGGTCACTAGGCTTCATAGCGGGAAAGCTGCAGCAGGGTTTTGGCAGGCGGCGGAGAGAGATCTCCGCCGTTTTGTTTTTCGGCCCCCAAGGCGTCTCGACATACCTTCCTCACAATCTGTTTTCGACGGAGGGGGACGGCGGTATTGTCCTGCGTAGTGGAGAACCTGCTTTAGGGGGCTCCCATGCAGAAGCTACAGATCTCTCCACTCCGCTGACGGATGTAAGCTCCGGTCGAGATGACAAACTGATCCGCTGCGCTCCGGTCGAGATGACGAACCGTTGTATCTTTTCATGACGGGGCAACGGGTCTTCCATGACAAGCAGCGCCTTTCTGTAGATCCACTGGTAGTCTCGAAGCCATGCGCCTGTTTGCGGCCGTGCCCTTGCCTGTCGCTGCCGTGGAGCGCCTCACCCGTTTGCGGCTTCGGCTAAGCGCACCCAAAGATGGGCTGCGGTGGTCCGAACCCGAGCAGTGGCACATCACGCTGCAGTTCTACGGAGAGGTCGACGAGAAGATGGCCACCTGTCTCGCATCGCAGTTTGGGCAGCTCACGGCAGGGATGCCGGAGATGGTGCTGGAGAGGCTGGATCTCTTCGTCTCCAAAGGCATTCTATTGGCCACGGTTTCCCCTACACCTTCCCTGGTTGCCTTGCAAGCGCAGGTGCTGGAGGCAAGCCAGCTCTGCGGCATCGTTCCGGAGAGCCGACCCTTTCGCCCCCACATCACGCTGGCCCGCAGCAGAGGAAAGACAGGGCACGGCACACTGCGTGACCTCAGCACACCGGCTCTTCCCGGCTTTGGGCCGGAGATCCGTTGGACGGCCCGGGAATGCCTGCTGATGGAGAGCGAACTGACACAGCAGGGGGCTCAGTACGTGGTGCGAGCCCGGGTAGCGCTTCCGAACACATCGTCACGTTCGCAGGAGGTGATGGCCTGATGCGCATCGTCTCGTTTCTGCCCTCCGCGACCGAGATGTTGTTTGCGCTGGGGCTTGCGGATCAGGTCGTCGGGGTCACGTTCGAGTGTGACTATCCTCCGGAGGCGAGCCAGAAGCCGTACGTGGTGCACTCGCACCTGCCGCCGGGCCTACCTCCGGGAGAGATTGACGCCATCGTTCGAGCCGAAGGGGCGCAAGGCCGGAGTCTCTACTTCGCCGATCTCACCCTGCTCGAGGCGCTCGCGCCCGACCTGATTGTCCTGCAGGACCTTTGCCGCGTTTGCGCGATCGACAGCCCGACGATGGCGCGCGACCTTGGCTGCCTGGCGTCACGTCCGGAGCTGCTTTCGCTTTCGGCGCACAGCCTGGACGATGTATTTGCGGACATCGAGCGGCTCGGCAGGGCAACCGGAACCTCAGTGCAAGCCAGGGTGCTGACCGGGGCCTTACGCGCACGGGTAGACCGGGTAAGACAGCTCCCCCGGGCGGTCGCCAAGCCACGCGTCCTGGCCCTTGAATGGCTCCACCCCTTCTTTCAGGGGGGTCACTGGATTCCGGAGATGATCGCATATGCCGGCGGGGAGGCGGTACTGGCAGAGGCAGGCGCCAAGAGCGTCACTCTGAGCTGGGAGCAAATCCGGGATGCGGACCCCGACGTCATCGTAGTCATGCCCTGTGGGTACCACCTAGCGGAGACAATCGCGCAGTATACGCAACAGGCGTTTCCGCCTGGATGGCAGGAGTTGCGGGCCGTGCGATCCCGTCGGGTGTATGCCGTGGACGGATCGGCCTACTTCTCGAGACCGGGACCACGGCTTGCGGACGGTTTGGAGATGCTCGCGCAGATCCTTCGAGGCGAGCCGGGCC
>CAXTGE010000227.1:0-2634 GCA_964243645.1 uncultured Acidobacteriaceae bacterium
CACCGCCTTCGGGATACCACGGACCGCTATACACGCGTGAAGACGTGATGGTGCCTGCGCGGGACGGCGTCAAGCTGCACACCGTGATCTATCGTCCGCGTGGCAGTGCGAAAGAGGGCGCGCCGTTGCCGTTTCTGATGCAGCGGACACCGTATGGTGTGAGCGGCATGACGGCGCGGGCGATCGAGAGTGGCAAGCCGGAGCTGGCCGCCAGCGGCTATGTGTTTGTGTATCAGGACATCCGTGGGCGCTACGGCTCGGACGGGCAATTCGTGATGAACCGCCCGATCGTCTCGCATACGACGAAGAGCGATGTCGACGAGACGACCGATACGCGGGACACCATTGACTGGCTGCTGAAGAACGAGCCCAACAACGCCGGGAAGATCGGCGTACTGGGCATCAGCTACCCGGGCTTTCTGGCGATCATGGCGGGGCTGGACGCGCATCCCGCGGTGAAGGCCATCAGCCCACAGGCTCCTATGACCGACATCTGGATGGGAGATGATTTCTTCCATAACGGCGCGTTTCGCGAGACCTACGGCTTGGATTATGTCCAGGAGCTGGAGGCGCAGAAGACCGACGTTCGCCCCGATGCGGGCGAGGATCAGTACGACTTCTTTCTGAAGCACGTCAACTTTGCCGGCGCTGCCGCGTCCGTCGGCATCACGCAGCTGCCGACGGCGCAACGCTTTCTGAACGAGCCAACCTATACGAAGTTTTGGCAGGATATGGCCGTGCAGCGGAGACTCGGGAAGCCCGAGGTGCCGACGCTGGAGGTAGGTGGGTATTGGGATCAGGAGGACATGTGGGGACCGCAGGCCGAGTACGCTGCCCTGCGTGCCCATGAGGACAAAGATGATCCGCAGCACAAGGTGTTTCTGGTGCTTGGGCCCTGGAACCATGGGGGATGGGCGCGCGGTTTCGGCGACGAACTGGCGAGTCAATACGGCAAGATAGCCTTTGGCGACCAGCGAACAGGGGAATACTACCGTGCGACGTTCGAGGCGCCGTTCTTTGAGCTTTATCTGAAGGGAAAGCCAGGGTTCGATCTCGGAGACACGGCAAGCTTTCGCACCGGAGAGAACCGGTGGCATCGCTACCCGGCGTGGCCGCCCAGGGAGGGCTTTCGGTCGGTGAACGTCTATCTCCGGCCGGAGCAGATGCTGAGCTCCGCCCCACCGACCGATGTCCCTTCTGGGGCAGCGGTGCCGGCAGCAAAGTATGTGGCGGACCCGGCCAACCCGGTCCCGTACCGACATCGCCCCGTTCAGTCCACCTACGGAAAGACCTCGCAATGGCGGACCTGGCTGGTGGAGGACCAGAGCTTCGTCGCGGACAGAAAGGACTTGGCCAGCTTCAACACGCCGGTGCTGACGAAGGATGTCACAGTCACCGGCGATGTGACGGCTGATCTGTTTGCTGCTACGACCGGCACGGACGGTGATTGGGTTGTAAAGCTGATCGATGTCTCACCAGATGGCGGCTACCAGTTGATGGTGGCCGAAGAGATTCTGCGCGGCCGTTACCGCAAGGGGTTTACCACTGCCGAGCCTGTGAAGCCGGGCGAGGTGAACGAATACAAGTGGAGCCTGCACGGGGTGGATCACACGTTTTTGAAGGGTCACCGGATGGCCGTAGAGGTGCAGTCGAGCTGGTTTCCGCTGTATGACCGCAACCCGCAGACGTTTGTGCCGAACATCATGAGCGCCCCGGCGGAGGCCTATAAGGCGCAGACAATTACCCTTTATGACTCACCGCAATACCCCTCCCACCTCGCCTTGCCGGTCGCGGAGGGAGCGGCGCTGCCGTGACCGGCTTGGACACCGCGTGTTTCTCTCCTCGCTCCCTCCGTTTGCAATTGTCCCCAGATCACCGAAACTTTTGTGTCTACGGGTCGTATCCCTTCTAAGCCCGCAAGCACTCTTATAAGCATCTGCGGGCCCCAAACGTGTGGACCCGATTGCGGTCATGCCGTATCAGCCATCGGATCCAGTTCGGCCGTGCAGGTCAGGACACCCTTATGACGATGAAGAACTCCCGGATTGCCTTGCCCCTCGCCGCACTTCTATTCCTCTCCCCGGCAGCGTTGCCAGGGCAGAGTTCGACCTCGCCTGCCCCGGCAACCCAGACGGGGGCACCCCGGCAAAGCGGCACCGTAAAAGCCGTAACCCCACAGGACTTTGTGCTGACCGCGGCCAGTGGACAAGACTTTGCCGTGACCGTGCCTGCGTCCGCGCAGATCCTGCTCGTGGATCCGGCGACCCGCGACTTGAAAAATGCACAGCCTGGCACTATCGCGGACGTGGCCGCCGGGGACAAGGCCATTGTGACCGGGACAATCGGGGATGCCGGCCAGATGATGACGGCGACGCGCGTGCTGCTGCTGAAGTCTGGCGCGATCGCTGCCCTGCATGCGGGAGAGCAGGCGGCCTGGGCCCGCAGCATCGGCGGCATTGTGAAGACCGTTGACCAGGCCACGGGCGTCATCACGGTGGCCAACGGCAGCCGAAGCTACGTCGTCAACACGTCCGCGACCACGGTTGTGCGCCGCTACACGGGTGCGTCCGTGCGGTTTCAGGACGCGGTCAAGAGCTCCGTTTCAGCGGTGCAGGCCGGGGACCAGGTGCAGGC
>CAXTGE010000228.1:0-2581 GCA_964243645.1 uncultured Acidobacteriaceae bacterium
GCCCATGAAGATCTTCCCCGGCATGCACTACACCATGGGCGGGCTCTGGGTGGACTTCCACCAAATGACCAACGTCCCCGGCATCTTTGCCGCAGGCGAGGCCGATTATTCCATCCACGGCGCCAACCGGCTCGGCGCGAACTCCCTGCTGAGCTGCATTTATGGCGGCTTCGTCGCTGGCCCGTGCGCCCTGCAATATGCGAAGGCACTCCCCGCCATCGCCGGCGATGGTGGCCACGCCGCAGAAAAACAGCGCCAGACCGAGCTGAACAGCCTCCTACTCAACAACAAGGGCACGGAGAACCCGTTCCGCATCTGGCGCGAGCTCGGCGACACCATGACTCGGCACGCCACGATCATTCGTTACAACGACGGCCTGGCCGAGGCCGACGCCAAGATCGTGGAGCTGCAGGAACGCTTCCGGGACATCAATCTTTCGGACAAGAGCCAGTGGGCCAACACCAGCTTTGCCTTCGCTCGCCAGTTGAACAATATGCTTCACCTCAGCCGCGTCGTTGTGCAAGGCGCCGCGATGCGCGATGAGAGCCGCGGCGCGCATTACAAACCGGACTTCCCCGAGCGCGACGATGAGCGCTTCCTGAGGACCACCAAGGCCAACTTTGTCGACGGCGCCCCGCAGATTGAGTTCGAAGAGGTCGATACCTCCCATATCGTGCCCCGCCCACGGAGGTACGACGCCGCGGCGTAAGTCGCCGAACCCGCAGCCACCCTGGGGGCCTGTGCCGTCATCTCAAAGCAGATGACCGGCATCGGACCTGACAACCTCAAACACATCGTCTACCCCGCCATGATCTTCGCTTTTCTCTGCGTCATGGTCGGCTTGTTCATTTACAACCGCGCTTCCAAGAAGAAGCAGCGCGAACTGGTGGGGGATAACCCGGCCAGCAAGGAAGCCGGCATAGCCGCCGCACGACAAGCGATCGAGAGCAAGGGCGTCAACCTGGACTAATCAATGAACCAGACTAGTCAGGTGATGGCCCAGCAGAGAGGGAAGCCATGGTGAGCATGAGTTACACAACGATCGCCATCATCCTTACTCTCGTCGCGGTTCTGTTTTACGGCGCATTCGTGCTTTACGGAAAATGGATCGACGGCCGGCGTCAGGCTTTGCGGGAGAAGGGTTTGCACCCGACAACCGCCGACACCGGCCAGGTACACGCCCGCGAAGAGGAGACCCGAGACAATGGCAGCCATCGCAACTGAAATCAGCAGCACGACCGTCTCTATGCCCGCCGAGGTGACCTCCCCCGGCCATCCCGCGTCCGCGCGCACCTTTACGGTGAAGGTACAGCGTCAGGCCTCGCCCGACGCGCCGCTGCGTACCGAGACGTTCTCCATCCCCTACCGCCGCAACATGAATATCACGTCGGTGCTGGGCGAAATCGCACTCAATCCCACCACCGCCGACGGGCGCGAGTCCACCGCCATCGCCTATGACGCGAATTGCCTGGAAGAGATCTGCGGCTCCTGCGCCATGCGCATCAACGGCAAGGCGATGATGGCCTGCTCGGCGCTGGTCGACAAGCTGCTCGGCGACGACAACACGATCACCCTCGCCCCACTCAGCAAGTTCCCTGTCGTGCGTGATCTCGCGGTCGATCGCTCCGTGCTCTTTGAGAACCTGAAGCGCATCAAGGCGTGGGTGCCGATCGACGGCTCCTATGACCTGGGCCCCGGTCCGCGTCAGGCGCCGCAGATTCAGGAGCAGCGCTACCCGCTCTCGAATTGCATCTCCTGCACGATCTGCATGGAGGTGTGCCCGCAGTTCAACGACGTCACGAACTTCGTCGGGGCAGCCACCATCGCCCAGGCCAAGCTCTTCAATATGGACCCGGCAGGCTCCGTGCTGAAGGACGATCGGCTCCGCGCCCTCGCCGGCGATGGCGGTGTCCAGGAGTGCAGCTTCGCCCAGAACTGTGTCCAGGCCTGCCCCAAGCAGCTGCCCCTGACCGAGGCCATCTCGGACATCGGACGCGATGTCTTCGTGCAGCAAGTCAAAGACTTTTTCCGGCGCTAACGAAGCACCTACCCTCGTGTGGCCAAGACGGCACAACTTGGTTGGCCGTCTCGACAACACGACGCCGGAAGGCCGCAACGAGATCCCGGTAAACGAGATCCCGGGATCAGCCTGTAATCAGGCCGGCGTCGAGAGAGCTGCCGCCCGGGTACGTTGGTCCCGCAACGTAAAACGGGCCAGCAGGGGCGTCGTCATGGCGGTCGTTACCAGCGCCATGATCACGAGCAGCGCAAACAGCGTCGGGGAAAAGACGTGGGCGTTGTAGGCCACGTTCAACACAATCAACTCCACCAGACCACGCGTATTTAGCAAAGCGCCGAGTGCAAGGGCATCGTGCCAGGACTGCCCTGTGAGCAGCGCCCCCAGCATCGCGCCCCCCATCTTGCCCACGATTGCAATGGCGAGGATCACTACGACCAGCAGCCAGACAGTTGAGCCGCCAAGCAGATCGAGACGGGTACGCATGCCTGTAAGGGCAAAGAACAGCGGCAGCAGCAGGACGGATACAAGCGGGTCGAAGCGGGCGCGAAGGGCGGTTTGCCA
>CAXTGE010000229.1:0-2579 GCA_964243645.1 uncultured Acidobacteriaceae bacterium
AATGCAGGTCTAAGCCGAGGCAGCTCGCGCCGGTCTTCTCCAAGAAAACTGTCCTGAGCGTGTCAACGGAAGCCACAGCTACAGGAGAACAGCTCTAAGGAATGGACCGGTCCACGGCATCGTGCATATCAGGTTCCTCGGCAACGATGTGGCCTGCCACCTGTTCTTTCAGTCCTTCCAGGGCCTGCTTAGGGTAAAGCGTTCCGGCACGAAGGACAGCGTGGATTTCATGCAGATTCCGGACACTCTCTACCGGATTCCCCTCAAGCAATACGAGATTGGCGTCCTTGCCTCCATCGATTGTGCCCATGGTCGATTCACGCTTGAGAAACGCCGCCCCGTTGAGCGTGGCCATTTGCAGGATGCGGAGCGGCGTCAAGCCGGCCTGTTCGAGAAGATCGAACTCCTGATGCAGCGAAACGCCGGGAACGACCCAGCCGCCGCCAAAATCGCTGCCGGTCATCATCTTGACGCCACAATCATCGAAGGTCTTGATTAACTTCAGCTGTAGTTCACCCAATCGCTTTAGGGTGTCGCGGCCCGCTGCCGTTACCTTTTGCGAGAACATCTTTGCGACGCTATCCCAGAAAGCCCGCTTGCTCGCGTCCATGTACCGCAGATTTGGGCTTTGGGTGTAGAGGGGATCGTCCCCTTGCCGCTGCGTCGTGTTGCGGATCAGCGTAGGACATTGCCAGGTGCCATGCTTGGCAAACGTGGCCGCGAGCTCACGCGCTTTACTATCGCTATAGGAGTCGAGAAGACGCCCGGTCTTGGTCAGTGCATCCGGATCCATGTTCAGACGGCCGACAATCGGATTGGCAATCATGATCTTGCCGGCTGTCTCCATGGCCGCGGGCGACAAGTCGGGTGGCTTGGGCGGCTTAAGCTGCAGGAGCAGATTGACGAGCCAGCCCTTGGTAGAGGTCGCGATGAGCATCGTTTCATTGGGACCGAGGTGTTCAATGGCAGCCATGCCGCGCTCCGAAGCCTTCGCGAGGCTGACCCCGGGCGACATGTGACCGTCGTACGGCAACCCTTGCCGGTTTGCCTCTTCGAGAGTCGCAAAGAAGGTCTTCGGTGACACAAAGATCGTCTTGATGAAGTCCGCGCCTTCAGCCTTCTGCCGCTTGATCTCCGCAACGCCTGCCTCGGGTGTTCCGGCGTTCATCGGCGTCAGGATCTCACCGCACAGGGTCAACAACTCGGGCGCATGCTCCCCAAGGCTTAGGGTTCCGTTCCTCCGCTTCCGCAGCATCTCGGTTGTGCCCGCCATCTGCCGTGTCCCGGTAATTCCATGCGCGAGCAGCAGCGCACTGGCGGCGTCCACCGCGTCTCCCTCCTCCTGCAACACATGCGTGTGCATGTCCAGAAAGCCGGGAACCAGAAACTTTCCCTGAGCTTCAAAAACCTCCCCCTCAAGTCGAGTTCCGGCAGGAACGATCTGCTGGATCTTGCCGTGCCTGAGAAGGACAGCCCGGTTCGGCGCCAGTTCACCCGTACGCGTGTCGACTACGGTGACGCCATTCAGAATGAGGCCAGCCCCGGACGTGCTCCCCGCAGGATTGATTCCAGGTACTGTGATCTTCACTGTTGGACCTTTCATATCCGATCGTATCGGAGCTCGCGAGCTCTGTCCGGACTAGAGGGAGCGGCTAAATCTACACCGCAGCCAGCCAGTACAGGCAATTTCACTAAGGTCAGCTTTACATATTTCAGGCTTGCATCGCCCGCATCATTCGCTACTAGGACGGCTTTGCTGTCCCAGCAAGGCTGTTTAGTTCAGCCATGGCATCCTCACCTAGGGCAACGGATCCGGAAGCCACGTTCTCTTCCAGGTGATCGATATCCCCTGTTCCCGGGATGAGCAGAATATTGGGCCGGTGCCGCAGAAGCCAGGCAAGGCCGAGCTGTGTTGGAGTGATGCCGATCTGCTTCGCGAGCTCGATCACCCTGGGCTGTTCTGTCACCTTTGGCCAGCCGGGGAAGGTGCCGCCCAGGGGATAGAAGGGTACCCAGGCGATCCCGTGATCGACGCAAACCGAGAGCAGGTCCTCGTACTCGCGACTCAGGAGGCTATAGGCGTTTTGCACGCTGACGATGCCCACGGACAGCACTCGATGGAGCGTGTCCAGGCTGACAGCGCTCAGCCCGATGCTGCCGATCTTTCCTTCACTGCGCATGGCGATCATCTCCGCCATTTGGTCATCGAGATCGACGATCTGATCGCCCTCCGCCTGGAGCCCGGGACCCACGTCCGCCCTGCGCAGGTTGACCAGAGGAATCCGCTCCATGCCCAGGCTGAGGAGATTGGCCTCCAGACTCGCCCGCAGCTGCTCCGGACGCTGCGCCAGCTTGACCGGGATCTTTCCATGGAGCTCGGGGTCGGCTCCAACTTTGCTTGCAATGACAACACTGTCCCCCGCCGGCAGTACCTTGCGGATCATCTCGTTGGCAAAGCCGTTGCCGTAGAACTGCGCCGTATCGATGTGATCGACGCCCAGCTCCAGGGCACGCCTCAGCAGCGCCTCTGCCTTTGCGGGCTCGGCCTCATACCTTCGCAGTTGAATCGCGCCATACCC
>CAXTGE010000230.1:0-2447 GCA_964243645.1 uncultured Acidobacteriaceae bacterium
TCGATGCCTCGGACTCGCGCACCATGGGCGGCACGGGGCTGGGGCTCGCCATCTGCCGCAGCATTATCGCCCAACACGGAGGACAGATCTGGGCAACCAGCACGCTGGGTGAGGGGTCGACCTTCCATTTCACGCTACCGACGCAGCCGCGTAAGCGACTTCGCTAAATTTCAGGACGGCCATAGCCTTTTAGCTCCTAGCTTTTAGCTTTTTCTTCAAGGTGTGCTGCGAAGACAGCTCTAGTCCGCCACGAGGAGTTCCCCGGGCACAATGGGACGCGTTCGCGGAAACCTGCCTGCCCGTGCTGCCGCGCCGAAAGCCGCCAGCGCCGTCACATAGACGAGCAGTTTGATACTGTCTGCGGCGTGGGTGCGCGGCAGGGATTGCCACAAGATCATGAGGAGAGTCTGGGCCAGGGTAACCGACCAGACAGTGCCATAGAAGTAGCGGCGCTCGGTGCCCTCCCCTGCCGTAGAAGGGCGTACGCGAGGCAGGGTGCCCGTTATTCCCAGCAGAACGATGGCCGCCAGCACGGGCAAGTACACGCGTGCATAGATCTGCTGCATAAACCACCGTCCGGTCACGACCGCCACCACGCAGCCAATCAGGTTCATGAAGGCAAAGTTGATGGCAGCGTTCCAGGCAAAGGTGTAGCAGACGCGACGATACAGAGGGTTGGGGCGATCTTCGGTGAAGCGCAGGATGTATGGGCCCGGCTCGGCACCGGGTAGGCGACCGCGCAGCGCGGCGACGCCTGTACCGACCAGCACGAGCGCCAGCCACAGCAGGTTCAAGCGGTTCGCGCGCCCGGCAAACAGATCAAATGTCAGTGGACCGGGAGTAAGAAAGAAGACAAAGATCCACAACGGCCAGTGCAGGATGCGATACAGCCCCGTGTTCCGGGTACGCATCGGGCGATGCCCGGCGTATTCGACCCGTGGTGTCCTGGCCATACGCTCAAGCTACCATCCCGGGGAGAGGCGTAAACATCGACTTGCGCACCCGGCCATCGTCCTGAGAGGATGCGCTATGGATCGCCGCAAGTTCACCCTGGTCTCCATTCCCGCCGCGCTGTTGACGGGTTGCCGCTCCGGCTCGGAGCCTGCTCGTGATGCGACGCTCTTTCATAACAGAGCGGTCGGCACGGCCATGGTGAATCTGCAGGAGGCGGTAAATATGGTGGACGAACGCCTGACCGGGTTCGGGCCGGAGAACTGGCGTGATGCCCTTGCCGGTCTCCAGACGGCGGCCATCCGACTCCGCAGCGATCTGGAAGAGCTGCGGCGCACCCTGGGCTATACCGAATCAGTCGATACCGAGCCAGGCGACCGGACCTAACTGGCTGTCAGTGCCGTACTCCCACACTGTTCAGGTGTGGGTAGGCTGGCGGGATCCCGTGTGCACCGGAGTCGGTGCATTTTGAACAGATTGCGGCGACATTACACCAAAGTGGGTGCATTCAGGGCATCGCCCCTTGCGAATTCACAGACAAAGAGGCGAAGATAAGGCGAAACAGAACGGCCCTGCTGTGCCCTCAGCCGCCGACCTTTGCCTCCACTTGCACCCGCACTTGCATCACGCAAACCCGGTGCGCTGACACCTCGTCCGCCGGCGGTAGGCAGCAAAATCTTCTCAACCCAACAGACTTCACCTTGTCCGTTCACGTAAACAGCCCAGCGGAGCGCGAGACGGTATGGGGGCGCGCTGCTACCTGAACCGGAACTGAGCGAAAGAAATCACACGGAGGTTCCTTATGAGCACACCTCTTTTCTTCTGCATGCACGTTCCCGAGTTTGCGGCGCAGGTCCTGATTCGCCTGCGCCCGGCCCTGGCCAAAACAGCGATGGTTGTTTTACAGGGCGAGCCCCCGCGGGAAAAGGCCTGTGCCGTTACACTCCGAGCGCGTCGGCTTGGGGTGCGCCATGGCATGACGCGTGCCGAGATGGAGAGCTTTCCCGATATCACGGTGCTTCGACGATCCGGAGCGGAAGAACGACATGCCGCGCTTACGCTTCTGGAGATGGCCGCGGGCTTTACGCCACGCCCACTAGAGCTACCCCGCACCTCTGCCCTGACCCTTGCACTGGACATGACGGGTACAATCCGCCTGCTCGGTCCACCCCATGTCATTGGGCAGGAGCTGTTTCGGTCTGCTCGTAAGCTTGGATTCTTTACACGCGTTGCGTCCAGCCGCAATCTGCAAACGGCTGCCTGCCTTGTGCGCGCTCCCGGAGACGCCGTGATCGTGGTGCCACCCGGGGAGGAACGAGCTCGGTTAAGAGACCTTCCTTTAACGCATTCAGGCTTACCTGTGAGCCCATGCCGAGACGCAGGCGACAAACAACTCAGGCTGGCTGAACATCTTGGCTCTGAGGGCTTGCGAACCGTCCCCGTGTCACGGTGAGGTTTGGGCGGCTGAGAGCTGTTCCTTCACTCTGTCGCCGATC
>CAXTGE010000231.1:0-2377 GCA_964243645.1 uncultured Acidobacteriaceae bacterium
TCAGGAGAACTGCTCTAAACCGCCCAACCTGGGTTTCGGGTAAGCTCAAGCGAGCGATGGCGACTCGTGTCTTGATCCTCGGTACAGGGCTGATTGGGGCTTCCTTAGGCCTGGCTCTGAAGGGTCTCGGGGCGAGCTTCGGCGGCCATGTGCTGGGCTGGGATGCAAGTCCGGCGGAGCTCGCCAAGGCACTCGAGATCGGTGCGATAGACGAGGCACTGCCCCATCGAGAGGCTGTGCTTGCCCTCACGCCTGCAGCCGAGATCTACATTCTGGCTACACCGGTGCTGCCCATTCTGGACTGGATGCAGCAGCTGGCTACGGTGCTTCCCCATAGCTCGCTGGTGACTGACGTGGGCAGCACCAAGCGCGAGATCGTGCAGCTTGCCCGGACGCTCTACAACGGCCCGGGACAGCCAACGTTTCTGCCCAGCCACCCCATGGCAGGCAAGGAGGCAGGCGGCGCCGCGCTGGCGGATGCGACCCTGTTTCGGGATGCGGCCTGGCTGTTCACGCCGATGGTTGCCGCTACGAAGCAGACCGGCGAGTGGCGCGGGTGGATCGAGGCGATGGGGGCACACACGCATGAGATCGATGCCGACGAACATGACCGGCTATGCGCCTGGGTGAGCCATCTGCCCCAGATGCTGTCTACAGCCCTTTCGGCGCTGTTGGAGGAGACCTTTGCGAGCGACCCCCGAGGTCGTGCGGTGATGGAGGCCATCGGCGGGCGCGCGTTGCGGGAGACAACGCGGCTTGGATCGAGCCCGTACAGCATGTGGCGGGATATTGCGCTGACCAACACTGAGCCAATTGCCGCCACGCTGTTTGCCCTGGAGCAGAAGCTGACCCACGTGCGCGAGAATCTTCGCACCCCGGAGTTGCGCGACGAGTTCCGAACGGCTAACCATTTTCGAGCGCATTCAGAGGAGCATGGAAAATAAAAGCGGGCCTCGTGATGAGGCCCGCGTGGATGTTCGCTTACAGCGGCAATTTAGTGATGCCCACCGCCGCCGTGTTCCCCGCCACCGCCACCCGCGAAGCCTCGGCCTTCGCCACCGTGGAAGCCCTCATGGTGAGCCTCGCCGTAGGCTCCATGCCAGTCGTTGCCGTGAAAGTTGCTGAAGTTGTTATGAGTATCGAAACGTTCGCCGCGATTGGGGTAACCGCCGTGGTAGCCGTACCGGGGATCAAGGTCATGATTTACCCATCCATAGCCACCGGGCCTGCCGTGATACCAGGGGCCTGCGCCGAGGAACAGGCCGCCATTGAACCACTCGGGACCATAGTAGCCGTACGGGGCGCACTGGTACGGGGCATAGCCGTAGTACCCGTAGGGGCACACCGGGGCCGGCCCACCGATATTGACGCCGAAGGAGACCTGAGCCGGGGCGCTTGCCGGTGCAGCGAAGGCAAAGCCAACCGCCACCGCTGCTGAAAGAAGAGCGTTGCGCACAGAACAAACTCGCATCTGAAAATACCTCACCCAATATGAACGCGGTTTTACCCATGAGGTTGTGCGACCGGCTCTGCATCAAATGTGGCATTACGACTCCGCACGGGACGGCGCGCTCCTGGACCGTCTCTTCGGCGGCACAGGCTTTTTCAACTGCGCGGCCTCAGGACGCTCGCGCTTCCGCTCCACTTTTTTGCCGGCAGCGGCACGGTTCAGGGCCTGTACCTCGCCTTGGAGAAGCTCACGGAAGCCGCCAGGCGGCACGTCCAGGGTGAGAGCGCCGTAGGCAATGCGGCGGATCTTCTCCACATGGTGGCCGACTTCTTCAAACATCTTGCGCAGCTGGCGATTGCGACCCTCCGTCAGGGTGACCTCGAACCACGGGTTCTCGCCGCCCCGGACCTGTTCAATTTTGGCGGGCTGGGTCAGGATGCGGTCCCTGCGGCCGGTCTTGACTTCGTTTAGGCGGCCGCGGTCGATCATAATGCCACGCCGCAGCTGGCCGACTGCTTCGTCGGTGGGCTTGCCGGAGACCTTGACGAGGTAGGTCTTTTCGACGCTGGCGGAGGCCTTGGAGAGCCGATTGGCAAGCTCGCCATCGTTGGTCATCAGCAGCAGGCCCTCGCTGAGGTAATCGAGCCGGCCGACAGGATACAAGCGCGGCAGCTTTGAATGCTCCCCCGTGACCTTTTTCTGGGACTCCTGACCGAGCAGACGGGCGACGGTGGGCCGGCCCTCCGGGTCATCCAGGGTAGTGACGTAGCCACGGGGCTTGTTGAGCATGAAATAGCGCTGCGGCTCAGGCCCCCCAAGCAGCTTGCCATCGACACGGATGTGGTCGCGGGCGGGGTCGGCCCTGGTGCCCAGCTCGGTGACGACCTCGCCGTTGACCTGGACGCGGCCTTCCAGGATGATCTGTTC
>CAXTGE010000232.1:0-2226 GCA_964243645.1 uncultured Acidobacteriaceae bacterium
TACAACGAAAGTGCGCTTGCGAGGTAGCCATCCAGCTAGTTATGAGGGTCAGGCACAAGGAGCAAGGTTGCCCCGCTCAGACCAGCATTGCCTGCTCTTTGGTTACTACTCCGTCAGCAGTGACTCCACGAAGGCACCGGGATCGAACGACAAGATGTCGTCGATTTTTTCACCCACGCCGGCATAGCGGACAGGCAGCCCCAGCTCATGCGCAATGGCCACCACGATGCCGCCCTTGGCGGTGCCGTCCAGCTTGGTCAGGACAATGCCTGTGACCCGCGCGGCCTCGGTAAAGAGGCGAGCCTGCTGTACGCCGTTCTGGCCGGTGGTGGCATCGATGACGAGCAGCGTTTCATGAGGCGAGCCGGGCACCTGGCGCTCCGAGGTACGGCGCATCTTGTCGAGCTCCTTCATCAGATCGGTCTTGGTGTGTAGACGACCGGCTGTGTCCACAATGACGATGTCGGTGGAGCGGGCCTTGGCCGCGGCCAGCGCGTCAAACAGCGCGGCCGATGGATCGCCGCCCTGTCGGGTCTTGATCAGCTCGACGCCGGAGCGCTCGGACCAGACCTCCAGCTGCTCGATGGCGGCGGCGCGGAAGGTGTCGGCGGCGCACAGCAGGACGGAGCGGCCCTCGCGCCGGTACAGTGCGGACAGCTTGCCGCTGGTGGTGGTTTTGCCGGTGCCGTTCACGCCGACCATCATGATGACCTCCGGGCCGGAGGACGGGTGCTGCACAGGCTTCGCTACCCCGTCGAGGATGCGACGGATCTCTTCCTTCAAGGCGATTTTCAGCTCGGCACCATTCGCAATGCCGTGACGCAGGGCCCGGTCGCGCAGCCGGGAGATGATCTCATCGGTGGTGGAGGCCCCGATATCGGAGCCGAGCAGGGCAAATTCGAGGTCGTCCAGCGAGGCCTCGTCGACCTCGCGGGTGAGTGCGACGACCGAGGCAATCTGTGTGGAAAGCGAGTCACGGGTGCGGGTGACCGCCTGGCGCATGCGCTCAAAGAAGCCGGAGCGACGTTCTGGCTCGGCAGCTTCCTCAGGGGCGCGCTCGGGCTGAACCGGCTCCGGGATCTCTGGTGGTTCAGGGGTTTTGTCGCGCTTACCGAAAAGAGAGAATGCCATCGCTCCTCCAGTCTAGCGAAGGGGTTGCAGCACAGGAAACTGCTTGCCGCTCGCGCTTGTCCTGCTGGGCAAAAGCAGTTGAGCGATTGCACACGTTCCCGGGTGTTTCTTCCGTCCCGTGGCAGGAGGAGCAAAGGACCGGGATCCTGCTGTTTAGGCCGTCTATACTTTCGACATGGCGATTTTGACTGAGAAAACGGCCCCGGTAACAGATCTTCCCAAGACTCTCGGCGAGCTTCGCCAAAGCGCGTTCACGCCCGAGCGCGTGAACCGCAGCGTGAAAGACGAACTGCGCGATAACCTCATCCTGCGCTTGCGAGCGACCGCACCCGGCGGTCCCGACGAGGGCGAGCCGCTGTTTCCAGGCATCGTGGGGTACGACGACACGGTAGTGCCGCAGGTGATCAATGCCCTGCTCTCCCGGCACAACTTCATCCTTCTGGGTCTGCGCGGACAGGCCAAGAGCCGTATGCTGCGCGCCTTGACAACGCTCCTGGACCCCTGCATCCCATACGTTGCGGGCTCCGAGCTGCGCGACAATCCTTACCAGCCGCTGGGTAAATACTCCAAGGACCTGATCGGCGCGCGGGGCGACGATACGCCCATCGCCTGGCTTTCTCCGAAAGAACGTTATGTGGAAAAGCTGGCGACGCCGGACGTGACCGTGGCCGATCTCATCGGCGACGTGGACCCAATTAAGGCAGCACGCTCCGGCCAGGAACTGGGCAGCGAACTGACCATGCATTACGGCCTGTTGCCGCGCGCCAACCGCGGTATCTTCGCCATCAACGAGGTGCCGGATCTTGCCGGCAAAATCCAGGTTGCCCTGTTCAACATCATGCAGGAAGGCGATGTGCAGATTAAGGGCTACCCTGTGCGTTTGGAGCTCGATGTGGCCATCGTCTTCTCCGCCAACCCGGAGGACTACACGGCACGCGGCAAGATTGTGACGCCGCTGAAGGACCGTATCGGTTCGGAGATCCGCACGCACTATCCGGAGTCCATGGATGAGGCGATCGCGATCACCGAGCAGGAGGCGTGGACGGCGCGTGCCTACGCCGATGCACCGGGTCAGAGCGGCCCCAGCATCGAGCG
>CAXTGE010000233.1:0-2181 GCA_964243645.1 uncultured Acidobacteriaceae bacterium
CAATACACCCTACGTGGTTTCGCTGAAGACCAGCTTCCAGCCGGCGTCTGTCTTCTCGAAGATGTCGGTGAAGTTGCCTTCCGCGTCGCCGCCGCTCTTGCGCGGCCGGAGCAACTTGTAGTGGCCAAGCGCCAGGGCGAAAGTGGGCCCGAGCTCGCGCACCTCCACGGAGCTCTGCTCCAGCGTGCCCATGACGTCCTTGCTCGGAAAGCTGGTGTGGTACGCCGCGCGAATGGCGTTCAGCCCACGAACGGGTCCGTTCAGGATGGCTTCGGTCTCCGGGGCGTCCTTGTAATAGGCTAGATAGCTGTCCAGCTCACCCTTGTTCCAGGCTTTTTCCTGCGCGATCACGATCTTGGTGACGTCCAGCTGCTGCCGGCTGGCGGTGTAAAGCTGGCCATTGGTTTGGCCAAAGCCGAGCGGGCCGGACACAGCGAAGAGCCCAAGCAGAGCCAAAGTGCCGCGCATCGTATGCAGATCCTCTCCCCAAGCCACATCCTACAACGTGAATGTCGGCCGAGTAAAAGCACGGTTCGGCTACTCCTTCGCCGTGTCTTTCGCAGCGGGAAGGGCGGTGGTATCGTCACGCACGATCTTCCAGCCGTCGGTTGTTTTCTCGAGCACCAGCAGGAAATAGCCCTCCGCGTCCCCGCCGCCCTTCGCCATGCGTTTGAGATGGAAGTGGCCGGTCGCGGTGGCGAATTGTGCGTCCAGGGGCTGCACCGCGAGATCGGTGAAGCTCAGCGTTCCCATCGCCTCGCGGGTAGGATAGTGGGCCTTGTAACCGGCCAGCATCCCGGCATAGCCGTGCTCGATCGTGCGGCCGATGAACAGGATGTCCGGTGAGTTCTTATAGCCGGTGGCAAATGCGTCCATATCCCCGCGGTTCCAGTCGGAGGCCTGGCGCTCGAGCAGGGAGATGATTGAGGCGTTCTGCTCCTGTCCCTTGGCGAAGGGAGTAGAAACGGCGAGCAGAGAGGCAAGCAGCAGGCAGAGAAGAGGACGCATGGCCATCCTTCTTATTAGCGGGAAGTATCCCAGTGCATGCGGTGGCAGCGATGAGGTCGGCGTTCAAAGAGCTTTGCGACCTGAAGTAGATATCATGACTCGAGGATGGAGTTATACGCCCAGTGCGGGGCGGATCTCGGCTGATGGATGGGGTTCGTTGCCTCGCGGTCGCTGGACTGGATCGGGCATGCTGCCCGGGCCCGGCAAGGGCTGGTCCGGGGCGAACTCATTGTCGCCTTCCGGTGTGGCCTCGACATCGGAGCGAACATCCGCCACGGTGTCAGGCACCTCAACGGGACTTACAGGGGTCTCGGCCATCGTTGTTTACACACCTTTCTCTTCCGCGGATTGCGTCTCCGCATCCCCTTCCGGGGAGTCCAGCAGTTCATCGTTCGGCTCGTCGTACATCGGCGGCACACCCGCGATGCGACCATCCACGGCAACATTGTCCGCTGAAGGCACGACTGCATCGCCGGTAAACTCACCGGGACCGTCGGGCGCCGATGTGAGATTTTCCTCGCTGCGCTCTTCTGATGGATCTCCGTCGCCCGGGTCTCCGTCGGCCTGCGCTTCGTGGACGTCCCGATTGGGATCCACGTCGCGTTCCACGTCCGCGGTGCTCAGGCCTCCCGTTTGCGCCGCCACGCCGACGGGCACATGTGTGTTCTCTGCCATCGGAATCTCCTCCTGCACGGCCTCGTTTAACTCAGACGCCATCCGCTCAAACTCTTCGATGCCCGGTAGCTCGTTGACGTCCTTGAGGCCGAAGCGCAAAAGAAACTCTTTGGTTGTCTTGTAAAGAATGGGCCGGCCGATTACCTGCTTGCGTCCCGCCGTGGCGACCAGCTTGCGCGTCATCAGACTGCCCAGCACGCCGCCCGAGTCCACGCCGCGAATCTCGGAGACCTCCGGCGCGGTTACCGGCTGCTTGTAGGCGACCACCGCCAACGTCTCTAGGGCCTGCAGGCTGAGCTTCAGCGGTGGCTTCAGCAGGCGCACGAAGCCGCGCACCGCGTCGTGGTACTCCGGCTTGGTGGCGAAGCGAAACCCGCCGGCGACCTCGCGGATCTCCAGACCGCGATCCTGTCTGGTGTAGTCCGCAATCAATTCATTGAGCAGGGACCGCAGATAGTCGCGGAGCCGTCGCTCGCGAGCACGAACCGCGGCCGCCGT
>CAXTGE010000234.1:0-2147 GCA_964243645.1 uncultured Acidobacteriaceae bacterium
GTCTGCATATCGAGCATGGACATCCGTGGCGCGTGACCGGACAGGTTGACCGTGGCCACCACACGGCCGTTCGGGGCCGTGACGGGGACTGCCAGCGAGCGCAGGCCGACCTCGAACTCCTGGTCGCAGAGCGCGTAGCCGTTGCGGCGCACGTTGCGCAGGGCGAGGCGAAGCTTTTCCGCTGAGTTGATCGTGCGCGGCGTGTACAGGGGCATCTGGACGCGGGTCATGTAGGCCTCCAGTTGGTCCTGCGGAAGGTACGCCAGCAAGACACGGCCCATGCTGGTGCAGAACGCCGGGAGACGCGAGCCGATGTGTAGGTCAACCGACATGACCCGGTTCACGGTGGAGCGGGCGATGTAGACGATGTCGTCGCCGTCCAGCGTGGCGACGGAGAAGCTCTCGTGGTGCACGGACGACATGCGTTCCAGGATCGGTTGGGCGGCGTTGGCCAGCGTGCTCGACGCCGTGTAGGTATTGGCCAGCGTGAGCATCTTCGGCCGCAGGGAGTAGCGCTGCGCCTCGTCCGCGCCGGCAAAACCGAGCTTGCAAAGCGTGTAGAGGCAGCGGCGCACGGCGGCGCGGGACAGACCGGTTCGCAGGCTGAGCTGCGATATGGTCATCTGCGGCATCTGCGGCGTAAATGCCTGGATCACCACGAGACCGCGGGCCAGCGAGGCCATGAAGTTGGGGTCGCCGGTGTACTGATCCAGGGCGACGCCGGGCAGCAATTTAGGGGCTTTTGGAACAAGGGGAGTGGGGACGGACGCTAGTGGGGCAGGCAGGGTGGCGAGAGACGACACGGGACCTCCATGCGAGCTGCAACGAGGGTTGGAATCGATCTTGTTCGATTGCCGCTCTGTAGTAACGGTAAACGCACGTCCTCTCGACGGCAAGGTACCCCCTGTGGGCAGCAAACAACACGCCGCCGAAGGTTGATGCAGCGAAACCGGCCCCCGCCGCCGGCGGTGGTAGGCTGGGCGAAACATCACTTGAGGAACAAGCGGCAGGCTCGCTGACGGGTACGCCGTTTTTGGGGGGAGGAGCATGAACGGATTGGGTCGCGTGGCCGTGCTCACGGCTTGGCTGGGAGCCGCCGCTGTCAGCGGGCTGGCACAGAAGGAAAAGTTACCGGGTGACGATCTCACGCCCAACTTCAAGGCGCCCGTCGTCGACAGCGATTACGACAAGCGCGTGGTGATGGTGCCCATGCGCGACGGCACGAAGTTGTACACCGTGATCTGTGTGCCGAAGTCCGCGAAAGGGGCGCCGATCCTGCTGACGCGCACGCCCTATGACGCGGCGACCCGTGCCGCACGATCGAAGTCCAGCAGGATGATTCAGGCGCTGCCGCTGAGCGACGAGACCTTCGTCGAAGCGGGCTATATCCGGGTGTACCAGGATGTACGCGGCAAGTATGGATCGGAGGGCGTCTATCTGATGACGCCCCCACCGGTGAACTCGGGCAACAACCCGAGCGGTGCCGATGACACGACCGATGCCTACGACACGATCGACTGGCTGGTAAAGCATGTGCCGGAGTCGAACGGGCGCGTGGGCATGATCGGGTCCAGTTATGAGGGCTTTACGGTGGTGATGGCGGAGCTGAACCCGCACCCGGCGCTGAAGGTAGCCGCTCCCGAGAGTCCGATGGTCGATGGCTGGATGGGCGACGACTGGTTTCACTACGGCGCGTTCCGCCAGCCCAATATCGACTACGTGCTGGGGCAGACCTCGAACCGCGGCACCGGAGTCAGCGTGGCGCGTGCTGGCAAGGACGACTACACAAACTACCTCAAAGCCGGCTCTGCGGGGGCTTTTGCGACGGCCGAAGGTATGGATCAGCTGCCGTTCTGGCGCGTGATGGTGGACCACCCAGCCTATGACGGCTACTGGCAGAGCCAGGCGTTGGATAAGCTGATCGCCGCCAAACCACTCACCGTACCCACGATGTGGGAGCAGGGACTGTGGGATCAGGAAGATATGTGGGGCGCGATTCATAGCTATCGCGCGCTCAAGGCGAAGGGCACGCCCGACTCGATGAACATGCTGGTGATGGGGCCGTGGTTTCACTCGCAGGTCAATCGCGAGGGTCGCGCGCTGGGCTCGCTGATGTGGGCCAGCGATACGACGGCGCAGTGGCGCCG
>CAXTGE010000235.1:0-2130 GCA_964243645.1 uncultured Acidobacteriaceae bacterium
TGCGGCAGCGCCACGTTGGCGATGGAGGTGTCCAGCACCTCCATGAAGGTGCCCATGGTGACGACGAGGGCGATGATCCAGGGATTGAAGATCCGGTCGGGGGTGAGCCCTCCGGTGCGGGATCCGCCGGAAGGGGTCAACGGAACTTTGGGTTCAAAGCGCGGAGCGGACGGGGCAAGGGCCTCTTCGGCATGCGCTACGGCGTTCTCGGCGAGGTCGTTGGCGCTGACGTCGTCTCCCCGCGATGGACGCGAGGTGTCCTCCGGCAACCCCACTACTGACTCTCCGGTCATTTTACTGACTCCCGAGTCATTAGAGCAGATCCGGTGGGTAGAGATTCAGCGCTTTGCAGGCTCCGGATGTGCTAGGGTGTGGTCGTGCCTGCACTTACTGCGCCCGTTTCCAGCAAAACCCGCCGTAAGGGTGCGCTCTCCGAGCTGCGCCGCGCGGAGATCCTGGCCGCGGCCATCAGGGTCTTTGGACGCAAGGGGTTTGAGGCAACGCGCGCCGAAGACATCGCTGCCGCGGCGAAGATCGCGAAAGGCACGGTTTATCTCTATTTCAAGAGCAAGGAAGCAATCTATGCCGCCGCCGTGACCTACGCGGTGCGCGAGCTGCAGAAGGAGATCGCGGACCGCTCGGTGGGTGCCCTGGGATTTCGCGAAAGGCTGGCCACCGCGATCTACGTGCGGCTCGAGTTCTGGCCGGAACACGGCGCGATCTACCGGCTGCTGATGACCCTGGGCCGGGAGAGCAAGCATCGCCGGCAGACCAACGAGGTGCTACGCACGGCGCAAACACAGTTCCTGGATCTGTTTAACGAGGCTGCCCAGGCCGGGGAGATCGCCCCCGGCGATTTTGCGCCGCTGGCGTGGGCCGCCCTGGATATGGTGCGCGGGGCCAATGAGCGTCGCATCGACAGGCTGAGTACAGCGACACCGCAGCAGGACGCGGCATGGATCACGGAGTGCCTGCTGCGTCAGGTGCACCCGCCCGGCATGGGAGATTCACGGGGTTAAGGCTGGGGATGCGCCGTGTTTGCAGAACCTCTTCCGGAGCAGCTACAGTGCAGGCGCAGCCCGAACCGTTCTCCCCAAATCGTTCTCCCCAAACCGTTCTCCAGGAGCCGTACCCTATGCCATATTCGAAGGTCAAGCGCACGCCGGCACGCACCCGCCGTCAGATTCTTCCGCTCGCTGCGGTGCTGCTCACTTCGGGTCTTGCGGTGGGTCTTGCCTCGGACTTGGCGTCGGCACAGACGTCTTTTCGGGCCGCCAGGTCCGGTGCTACCTATACGAATCCGCTGTCGTTGGAGACGGGTCTCGGTAAAGCCGTGAGCTGCCCGGATCCGGCGATCATTAGCGAGCGGACCGACGGCAGCAAGCGGACCGACGGCGTGGACACCTGGTACATGTACTGCACGGGCGACCCGTTGAACGCGAACGACACCAACCCGAATGGAAGCCTCAGGAATCACCTGATCACGCAGTACCAGTCCTATGACCTGACACACTGGACCTACATCGGCGATGCGTTCAAGACGACACCCGCCTGGATCGGCACGGCGACCGACCAGCTGTGGGCGGCAGCCGTGAAGCACTTCGGCGGCAAGTTTTACATGTACTACGTTGCGCCGAACACGCCGCAGGGAGGCGCTGCGATCGGCGTGGCCATCAGCGCGAGCCCTGCCGGGCCGTGGATCGACAGCGGCACGCCCGCCGTTGCGCCGGAGAACAATCCCTACAACGGCGCGCCGGGCAGAGCGGTGATCGACCCGGATGTCGTGGAGGACAGCTCCGGGCAACGGTATATCTCCTACGGCAGCTTCAACGGCGGCATCAGCATCCGCAAGCTCTCGGCAGATGGGCTGAACTCCGATCCTGCGACCGAGCAGCAGATTGTGGTGGACAATTACGCCGAGGGTGGTGCTTTCTTCAAGCATGACGGCTACTTCTACCTGTTTACCTCGACGGCGGGATGCTGCGACGGGCCGCTCAGCGGCTATAGCGTGCGAGTGGGCCGGGCCAAGTCGCCTTTAGGGCCGTTTCTGGATGAGAACGGGGTGTCCTTGAATACGTTTGCGCCCGGCGGCGCGGTGGCGATTGCGGCAAACGGCAATCGCTGGATCGG